>CAZRPK010000130.1:0-7477 GCA_964601915.1 uncultured Kangiella sp.
TAAACTACCAGATTTTGTTGGTGGACTTTCATGATTTACGCTGAATAGTTACGATTATTCTTTATTGGTAAACCATCTTGCCAAACCCATTTTGGAAAAGGTGATTTGATTGTTGTACTTAGCTCTATAGAAACACTTTTGTTTTTAGAAAGGCTGACAGTTGGTGAAGATTTCTGATTGTTGGCATAGTCTTCAATTTCAGCAAAAACCTTACCACCATTCATTCGTAACATGACAGAAAGTAATTTAACTTTATTACTAGCCTCAGAGGATAAGTCTTGTTGAAATAAAGTGGCTGTTGCATAGGCACCATCCTCATATTCTTTTGTATTGATTGGCAGAAATGCTGATAGACTAAGCTTGTTTAAGCCGTCAATAATTGATTCTGGCACGGGTATTTCAACCGTTAATTGACCTTTTGTATAATCAAAATAAGTGGGTATATCATTTACCCTGATATCAACACCCACATTGTGTAAATCGATATCGACACCAAAATATGGGCTACTATTTGCAGTGTTAACCATAACTAAACCTTTAATCATTAATAAAGTGAGCGTAAATAGCCTAGTGCATTTTTCTTTGTTAAATATTCTCATAGTAGTTAAAATACGAATAATATAAAATTTGCAGCCTAACGTTGATTGGGTATTTCGCATATTTTAGAGAATCATCGGATCATGATCCATTGATTATCCTTATTGCGATAAAATATAAATTTATATGAGTGTATTAATTGAGCTTTAGGGTCGTAATAAAAAACTGGTGGGATATTTAAATAGTTCTTTATATGAGCCAATTTGCCATTCCCTAGTATTTGTAAATGCATATTGTCAACAAATAAATCATTTAGCTCTATAGATTTATCATTCATATCCTCACCGACGCTTAATTTTTTATACCCAGCAGCTTGATTTTTGAGGTGGTAAGCGATGGCTATTTCCTTTGCCCTTTCACTATAAAATGTTTTTAATTTGGTTAGGCTTTTTTCAGATAAAGCCGTGTGGATTTTCTTATATTCAACCAATAATGATTCATAATTCTCTTGGGAATTTTCTATTATATTGCCATCCTGCCACGCCCAACGTGGAAAGGGTGAACTGATTGTGGTATTGACAGATACCGAAGAGGTATTATCTTCGGTTAATATGATTTTAGGGCTTGCTTTGTTATTGTTGACGTAGTCTTCGGTTGTTGCTAATACGCCATTATCTGTCACTTTTATTGTGACTGTTGAGAGTTTAATTTTTTCACTGTCTTTCATTTTTAAATCTTGTTGAAATAGAGTAGCTGTTGCATAAGCCCCTTTTTCATATGTAAGTGTTTGATCGCCACTTTGTTCGTCGAAAGGCAAAAAAATTGAAAGGCTGAGGTTGTTTTCGTCATTAATTATCGCATCAGGAGAAGGTAATTCAACGGTTAGCTGTCCCTTTGAATAGTCAAAATAAACAGGAATGTCATTTATACGAATATCAACGCCGACGTTATGTAAGTCAACATCAACACCATAAAAAGGAGCACTGTTGGCAGCATTAGCCATAATTAAACCTTTAATCATTAATAAAGTGAGCGTAAATAGCCTAATGTATTTTTCTTTGTTAAATATTCTCATAGTAGTTAAAATGCGAATAATATAAAATTTGCAGCCTAACGTTGATTGGGTATTTTTCATACTTTACAGAATCATCGGACCATAATCCATTGATTATTTTTATCTAGATAAAACATAAATTTATACAAATGAAGCAGGTTTGTCTTTGGTTCAAAATAGAGAATTGGCTGGTCATGGTCTGCATCACTAATGCGAGCAAGTTTTCCATTACCAATAATTTCTAAACGCATGCCGTCAGTATGAAAATCATAAAGTTCAAGAGATTTATCCATCATATCTTTACCAGTGCTTAATTTTTTCTGTCCTTCTTTTTCATCTACAAGACTATAAGCGATAGCTATTTCTTTTGCTCTTAAACTGTAACTATTTTTTAATGCTTGTATATTTTTGGATTTAAAGGTTGCGTGAAGTTCTTTGTAGACTGCCAGCAAAGTGTCGAAATTTCTTTTGTTATTCTCTATTGTTTGACCATCTTGCCAAGCCCAACGAGAAAAAGGAGAAGTGATTTTCGTTTCTACTTGAGCAAAAACACTTTTATCATCTGCCATCTCGCTCGAAGGCGTTGCTCGTTTCTTACTCACAAAGTCTTCAACTATGGTTAGAATTTTTTTCTCTGATATTTTTAATGTTATTGAAGTGAGTTTGATTTTTGGAGTGTTCTTAGTAGATAAATCCTGACTAAATAAAGTAACTGTTGCGTATGCATTTTTTTCATATTTCGTAGTCCTTTCGTCGCCATCGTATGGCAAAAAAATAGAAAGGCTGAGACTATTTATTCCATCAATAATACTTTCAGGAACAGGAATTTCAACAGTAAGCTGGCCTTTTTCTTCATCAAAATAGGCCGGAATATCATTCACCTTTACTTCGATGCCGACGTTATGTAAGTCAACATCAACACCATAAAAAGGAGCACTGTTGGCAGTATTAGCCATAACTAAACCTTTAATCATTAATAAAGTGAGCGTAAATAGCCTAATGCATTTTTCTTTGTTAAATATTCTCATAGTAGTTAAAATACGAATAATATAAAATTTGCAGCCTAACGTTGATTGGGTATTTCGCATATTTTAGAGAATCATCGGATCATGATCCATTGATTATCCTTATTGCGATAAAATATAAATTTATATGAGTGTATTAATTGAGCTTTAGGGTCGTAATAAAAAACTGGTGGGATATTTAAATAGTTCTTTATATGAGCCAATTTGCCATTCCCTAGTATTTGTAAATGCATATTGTCAACAAATAAATCATTTAGCTCTATAGATTTATCATTCATATCCTCACCGACGCTTAATTTTTTATACCCAGCAGCTTGATTTTTGAGGTGGTAAGCGATGGCTATTTCCTTTGCCCTTTCACTATAAAATGTTTTTAATTTGGTTAGGCTTTTTTCAGATAAAGCCGTGTGGATTTTCTTATATTCAACCAATAATGATTCATAATTCTCTTGGGAATTTTCTATTATATTGCCATCCTGCCACGCCCAACGTGGAAAGGGTGAACTGATTGTGGTATTGACAGATACCGAAGAGGTATTATCTTCGGTTAATATGATTTTAGGGCTTGCTTTGTTATTGTTGACGTAGTCTTCGGTTGTTGCTAATACGCCATTATCTGTCACTTTTATTGTGACTGTTGAGAGTTTAATTTTTTCACTGTCTTTCATTTTTAAATCTTGTTGAAATAGAGTAGCTGTTGCATAAGCCCCTTTTTCATATGTAAGTGTTTGATCGCCACTTTGTTCGTCGAAAGGCAAAAAAATTGAAAGGCTGAGGTTGTTTTCGTCATTAATTATCGCATCAGGAGAAGGTAATTCAACGGTTAGCTGTCCCTTTGAATAGTCAAAATAAACAGGAATGTCATTTATACGAATATCAACGCCGACGTTATGTAAGTCAACATCAACACCATAAAAAGGAGCACTGTTGGCAGCATTAGCCATAATTAAACCTTTAATCATTAATAAAGTGAGCGTAAATAGCCTAATGTATTTTTCTTTGTTAAATATTCTCATAGTAGTTAAAATGCGAATAATATAAAATTTGCAGCCTAACGTTGATTGGGTATTTTTCATACTTTACAGAATCATCGGACCATAATCCATTGATTATTTTTATCTAGATAAAACATAAATTTATACAAATGAAGCAGGTTTGTCTTTGGTTCAAAATAGAGAATTGGCTGGTCATGGTCTGCATCACTAATGCGAGCAAGTTTTCCATTACCAATAATTTCTAAACGCATGCCGTCAGTATGAAAATCATAAAGTTCAAGAGATTTATCCATCATATCTTTACCAGTGCTTAATTTTTTCTGTCCTTCTTTTTCATCTACAAGACTATAAGCGATAGCTATTTCTTTTGCTCTTAAACTGTAACTATTTTTTAATGCTTGTATATTTTTGGATTTAAAGGTTGCGTGAAGTTCTTTGTAGACTGCCAGCAAAGTGTCGAAATTTCTTTTGTTATTCTCTATTGTTTGACCATCTTGCCAAGCCCAACGAGAAAAAGGAGAAGTGATTTTCGTTTCTACTTGAGCAAAAACACTTTTATCATCTGCCATCTCGCTCGAAGGCGTTGCTCGTTTCTTACTCACAAAGTCTTCAACTATGGTTAGAATTTTTTTCTCTGATATTTTTAATGTTATTGAAGTGAGTTTGATTTTTGGAGTGTTCTTAGTAGATAAATCCTGACTAAATAAAGTAACTGTTGCGTATGCATTTTTTTCATATTTCGTAGTCCTTTCGTCGCCATCGTATGGCAAAAAAATAGAAAGGCTGAGACTATTTATTCCATCAATAATACTTTCAGGAACAGGAATTTCAACAGTAAGCTGGCCTTTTTCTTCATCAAAATAGGCCGGAATATCATTCACCTTTACTTCGATGCCGACGTTATATAAATCGATATCTACGCCAAAATAGGGGGTGCTTTTCACGGTATTAGACATAATTAAACTCTCGATCACTAGTAATAAGGTAAATAGTTGTTTAGCTTGAATCTTCATCATATAACCTAAAATTTAATTATATAGTGCTTGTTAGATACTGAAGGCGATCTAGATGAACCTTCATCTGGATCGGGTTCTATCCAAGTCCACTGTTTTGTGCTGGAGTTTTCTACTTGGTTAGGTAATTTACTATATTTATTTTTTTTTCTATCATTTCCAGTTATTGATTTTTCTAGTTTTTCATACTTGGTAAAGTAAACAATAAGACCATTAAATATGAACTGAGAATACCAAAAATAGCCTTTGTCGTCTCGTTCTATAATAACTTTTCCTACAAAACCTGTTTTAATTCCTGCTTTGTAACTTTTTTCAAATTTAATAATCCAAACATGTCCCTTAGCTCCAATTACACCTTCTAATTGAAAATCCATTCCTATGGCTTGTTCGGCCTTGGGTTCTCTATTGTCTTTACCATTTTCGCCACTAGTCGAAAACTTAATTGATACTTTAGTATCAATACTAAAAACTAATTGAATATCGGCCTTTATACTGGCAAAACTATTTTCATTACCTACACCTTCTACTACTTTTTCTAAAATAGAAGCAATAGAGGCCGCTGCAGGATTTGACCTAGCAGCTTTTAGCAATACAGGGAAAATATCAATACTTCCTTTCATGCCGATTAAAGGTGATGCAGCGATATCTAATGAGTATGAACTCACGACCTCTGGGCTTTTTTTGTCTTCTTTAAGTTCTGCTTTATATTCAATGTTTAAATTTGGCCAGTAAAGCTCCAGTTTAATGGGGGAACCATCACTAATTTTTTTTAGGAATAAATCTATTTTTGTTTTTATCCAATCGATTTTTTGTAGGACAGTTTCAATGTTTTTTTTGTAATCAGCAACTAACTTTCTTTCTTCCTCATCATATTTAAGACTTACCTCTCCAGAAAATTTACCTTTATCATTCCCCTCAAAAGAGTAGCCAACTTTGACATTCCATTTTATTTTTGGAAATACATTCACTTCAACAGAAGAAGGGGTGAAATTTTCGCAAGATCTTGCCGCTATTTTATAAGTAGTTGGTTTAATAGAGGGCAACCATAAAACTTTAAGAGGGTTAGAAATAGGAGCACAAGCCAGATGATAGGTATTTTCTAATGAACCTTTAATTGTTTTGGCCGGGGCAGGGTGAATGCTCGAACTAGAGGAAATATGAGTACCACATGGAGCATCGGTTTGTAGTGTTGCTGTTATTTTTTCGTAGCCTCTTTTCGCTTTTTCGCTTGCAACCACATCCAGATTCAATATCCCGACTGTTTTGGGGCTAACAACTTGCTTTCGACCATCATGTGCACAAGACACAGTAAATTTTTTAAGTTTACAAATTATCTCTTCTTCCTTTTGCTCTTCTTTATCCGCACTTTCTGTTTCATGAGGTCCTAAATCAAGGGTTTTTGTCGCCGCTTTCAGTAAAATCTCTTCTAATTCTGGCTTATTAGGCTCTTCTGCTACGGTAATTACGACTTCACCTTTGGTTAGAGACGTCGTAAGTTTATCGGTTAAAGCTTTTGTATCCGTGGAGTCTGCCGCGGTAATCGGGATCTCAAGCGATTTAATTAAATCATGCAATTGTTCTTTTGATGGTTTGAGAGTATCCAACAATTTTTGAATTTGCTCCGCGCTGGTTGTTTGTTTAATTTCGGGCTGACTAGTCAGTAATTGACAAGCCGGAATAAATTGATAGCTGATCCCGTGTTCATTTTTGAATTGTCGTTTACTCTGTGTAAGCCTTAATCCTTCAGAACTTTTTACTTTAAAAACCTGAACGTCACCTTTGATAAGACATTGGGTAATATATTCTTCAATTGATAACCAAGGATGAGCATTTCGCCAAGCATCATAACTAAAGTGATTCATGGATTGGCACAAACGTTGCCAATGACCATTAGGTACTTTTAATCCACGAATAAACGATAACGTTTGAAATTCATCTCTAAACCTTTGGGGGATAAGTGATTGAGCTAACAAGCCATTACGGAGTCGAAAGGCGAAATGTTCACCAGTACTATTTTTAACAACTCTTGTAGCTAACATTTTTGTTAATCATTCCCTAAGTAACCTATATCCATAATCATTCTAAAATTCACACACTTTGAATGATTATGGGTATCGTTCTTCGCTTTGAACGCATAGTATACTCAAGCCCGTGTATTAAATGAATGTTTTTTAAGACGAATAAGTGAGCTAAAGTTATTTCTATGGTTTTATGCACATTAGGGTCTGTTGATCTTTCATATTTCATCACTGTTGCGGCTAAAATATCGCCAATTTAGGCGCGACGAGTGTAGTTTGGTTATTCCAAATGAGTGAGGAGCAACAACAAGTGGCGATATTTTAACCACAACCCGAAGGGCCGGGTGCTTTTTTCACCTCACTTCGTTATCAGTCGCTCATTTAGAATCGCTAAACAGCGCTTCTTCTGCCTCGTTAGGCACAAAAAGCACCTCGGCAGTGTTGAAATATGAAAGATCAACAGACCCTAGTTAAAGCTTCGAATTTAGCCCGTTCTTATTGCTGCACATGTCAAAATAGCATGAACCGTGAATGACCTTTAGCATTGTCTGTGGAGCTAGGTCAAACAATTACGATCCTAAAAAGAATACGTTTTACACATTATTGAGCGAGGAGAAAGTTTAAAAAGCTTTGCTGAAAATACCTTTGTACCGGCTTGGGATAACTTGCAAGAACAGGCTAAAAAGCATTTGGATAAAAAGCATCATGGTGCGATCGATGAAGTCCTTAACTCGGAATAGCAAAAAAAATATGCGGCACATATGGATGAGTATTGGAGAACGGACTTAGGCGAATTTGATAAAGCACATCAATAGCTCTACTTTGATTCATTGAG
>CAZRPK010000131.1:0-7336 GCA_964601915.1 uncultured Kangiella sp.
ATTTACTGGCTAGAGATTTACTAGACTTATATTTTAAATTACACTATATTAGTTAACACTCATATAAATATTTAATTAAGATTAAAAAGATCATCTGTTATGGATAATGTTACTGAGAATAGACCTTCAATTTGCAAGTCTCAAGGTCCTGAAGCAATCAGAGAACACGCAGACGTTGCCACTAGACAGCTAAAAGCGCTAGCCAATGTTAATCGTTTGATGATTTTATGCATTTTATGTGACGGTGAATTATCTGTTTCAGAATTAAATGATCGGATCGATATCTCTCAATCGGCTTTATCACAACATTTAGCCAAATTAAGGGATGATGAAATCGTTAAAACTCGTAGAGAATCCCAAACTATCTTTTACTCTATCGCTAATGGTCTAGCCAAAGGGATCATTCAAGTATTACACGATCACTACTGTCCTAATGAGTAAGAGTCCTAAAGAATAAAGGCTTGAGCGAAAACTTTCCGTACTTTTTACCTTTTTTCTTTTGTTTCTAATATCACCGATGTATTGGTTCTAACAACTCCTTCCAAATTACCAATCTCATCAATTAAATGACTGAGTTGCTCAGTATTCCTAGCATGAATTATTGCGATCATATCGTAATCACCGCTAATCGCGTGCACAATAGATACAGAGTCTATTTTAAGTAGGTTAGCCGATAAGAAGGTTGAATATTTCTGCTCTGCAGCAATGGCGACATGGGCTGAAATATAATGATTCAGATAATCTTTACCTAAAGTTAAAGTATAGCCCGTAATCGTACCTTCCCTTTCAAGTTTTGCAATTCTAGCTTGTACGGTCGCCCTAGATACACCAAGTTTCCTAGCAATTTCTGTTGTAGACGCTCTCACATCTTTCTGTAAAACACGTATTAATTTTTCTTCATTATCTGTTGCCATATAGATACCTAGTAATAAAATCTATTCAAATCGCCTAATTTCATTTACAGTATGATAGATAATATTGTTATATATGTCAAAATGACACTGCAAATTGACAAATAACTTGTTCATAATCTCACACAGATGCGATAAATCAATGAATACAGCGATCTATCAACCGATCTATCTACTAAGAGATTAAAATTATGTCCGAATTACTAGCTGTCGACCGTTCTACATTTGATCAAGTCATGGTACCAAACTATTCTCCATCTAAAGTGATCCCTGTAAAAGGTAAAGGTTCTCGTATTTGGGATAAGGATAATAATGAATATGTTGATTTTGCTGGTGGCATCGCGGTTAATTGTTTAGGGCATTGCCATCCTAACCTAGTCAATGCATTGATTGAGCAAGGACAAAAATTATGGCATTTATCTAATACTATGACTAACGAGCCTGCATTAAGGTTAGCGAAAAAGATGGTTGATGCAACTTTTGCAAATAAGGTTTATTTTGCTAACTCAGGTGGAGAAGCTAACGAAGCCGCTTTAAAACTAGCAAGACGCTGGGCTCTTGAAGAGCACAGTATCGAAAAAACGCATATTATCGCATTTAAACAAGGCTTTCATGGTAGAACTTTTTTTACTGTCACCGTAGGTGGTCAACCAACCTATTCTGATGGTTTTGGACCAAAGCCTGCCGATGTTTTTCATGCTGAATATAACAATTTAGATAGCGTTAAAGCTTTAATTTCTGATAAAACCTGTGCAGTTGTTTTAGAGCCTTTACAAGGTGAAGGTGGAATTATTGAAGCTACAGAAGAATTTATTAAAGGCGTTAGAACATTGTGTGATCAGAATAATGCTTTATTAGTCTTTGATGAAGTTCAAACCGGGGTTGGTCGTTTAGGTAGCCTTTATGCATATATGGATTTGGGAGTAACGCCTGATATTTTAACAACTGCAAAAGCCTTAGGTGGTGGTTTTCCTATTGGCGCAATGATTACGACTGATAGTATTGCAAAGCATTTAAAGATTGGTACTCATGGAAGTACTTATGGAGGTAATCCACTTGCTTGTGCTGTTGCTGAAGCCGCTTTTGATACAGTTAACACGCCTGAAGTACTCGCAGGTGTTAAAGCAAAATCAGCGCTTTTTGTTAAACGCTTAGAAGCAATTAACGAGAAGTATTCAATTTTTTCTGAAATTCGTGGTAAAGGTTTACTGATTGGCGCTGTTTTAAAAGAGGCACATAAAGGTAAAGCAAAAGAGATCCTTCTAACCGCTATGGATGAAGGTGTTATGGTCTTGATTGCAGGTCTTAATGTCGTTCGATTTGCGCCATCATTAATCATCTCAGACAATGATATCAATCAAGGTATGGATAAATTTGAGAAAGCGATTGAAAAATACCTCGCTTAGATAGTCGTTTTTGGTTCTTGACTTCAATGCTTTACCTTTGTATTTAGACATTTGCTTGCTTTATTATTGTCATTCTACAAATTCCATGTGAAATTCGTTTGTTAAGCGTGCAAAGAAAAGAGAAAACTCTATGATTATTATTCGCCCAATAACGACATCCGATTACGGCTCTTTGCATCAAATTGCTCTCGACTCGGGGCATGGTTTTACTTCCTTGCCTGTTAGTGAGAGTTTATTAAAGAATAAAATAACTCGCTCAGTTGATTCGTTTTCATCTAATGTTCAATCGCCTGGAGATCAAGGCTATCTATTTGTCATGGAAGATACTGAAACTGGTGAAGTCGTTGGGACTAGCGGGATAGAAGCTGCTGTAGGTCTTAATAACCCTTTTTATCATTATCACTTAGGCAAAATTGTACACTCTTCCAGTGAGTTAAAAGTTCATAACACTGTCAATACTTTAACACTTTGCAATGATCTTTCCGGTGTAACAGAAATATGTACATTATTCTTAAAAGAAAAAGCACGAATTAATAGTAACGGTCGTTTCCTATCTCGATTTAGGTTCATGTTTATTGCAGAGCATGAAGAAAGATTTAGTGACAGAATCATTGCAGAAATGCGTGGTGTATCTGACAAAAGTGGGCAATCGCCTTTTTGGCAATGGCTTGAGGAACATTTCTTCTCTATTGATTTCCCCACTGCAGATTATTTAACGGGTATTGGTAATAAAGTTTTTATAGCCGAATTAATGCCTAAACATCCAATATATGTCAGTTTATTGAGCAAGGAAGCTCAAGCATCAATTAATCAAGTGCACAAAAATACAGTGCCTGCTTTAAGACTTTTGGAATCGGAAGGTTTTACACAAAGTGATTACGTTGATATTTTTGATGCCGGACCTACGATTACAGCACAAAAAAGGCACGTAAAAACAATTCAGCAAAGCTACAAACTACAGGTTAAATTTGCAGAACAATCAATGCTAGAAGATGAAGAAAGTAGCAGTATGCAGCAACGTCACATTATTTGTAATAGCAGAACTGTCGATTTTAGAGCGCTACAAATTCATGCAACTGTTTGTGATAATGAAAAATACATTTTTATCCCCAAAGAGCCTGCCAATCATTTATTGGTAAACGAAGGTGATTTGGTTCGTGTAATACCGAATTAAAACTCCCCCAAAAAATAACAGATGGACATCAAAACAAAATATTCTCAAAACTAATTATATAACTCGAATAGATTTAACTAGCCTAAAGATTTACTTAGGAACAATTTATGACATCAAATGATACAAATAACGAACAATTTATTAGTGGTGAGTGGATATCAGGCTTAGGAAAAGCTTTTACATCACATAATCCCGCAAATAATGAAATTGTTTGGCAGGGTAAATCTGCTACCGAAGAGCAAGTTAATAATGCAGTCAATAGTGCTCGCCATGCATTTAAAGTTTGGTCCGCAATGAGCTACGAAAATAGACTCTCAATTGTGAAAAAATTTGGCGAAATATTAGCTGAAGAAAAAACAGAATTGGCTATCGCTATCTCCCAAGAAACCGGAAAAATACTTTGGGAAACCATGGGTGAAGTTGCTGGAATGATCGGTAAAGTTGGAGTTTCCGAAAAAGCTTTTTCGGAAAGAACCGGTACAGTAGAAAGTATAATGGCTGGTTCAAAAGCATACATCAGACATAAGCCTCACGGCGTTGTCGCTGTTTATGGTCCTTATAATTTTCCGGGGCATTTACCCAATGGTCATATTATCCCAGCTCTACTCGCGGGCAATACGGTGGTATTCAAACCTAGCGAAATCACACCAAAAGCAGCAGAAATTACAGTTAAAGCATGGGAAAAAGCGGGGCTACCAAAAGGGGTACTTAACTTAGTTCAAGGGGAGATTGAAACGGGTATTTCCTTAGCTAATAATTCTGGAATAGACGGACTATTCTTTACCGGAAGCTCAAATGTAGGTCACTTACTTCATAAACAATTTGCAGGACAACCGGGAAAAATATTAGCGCTTGAAATGGGCGGTAACAACCCTCTTATCGTTAATGGTGTTAGTGATATTGATGGCGTCGTTCACGACATTTTACAATCTGCTTTTATCACCACAGGGCAAAGATGTACCTGCGCGAGAAGAGTATTTATTGAGAATAATGAACAAGGCGATCAAATTCTCGTACGTCTAGTTGAAGTCAGTAAAAAAATTAAAATTGGGAAATTTGACGATGAAGACACCCCTTTTTATGGTTCCCTAGTTTCAGAAAAGGCGGCCAAAGATTTAGTTGCAGCGCAATCAAAACTTCAAGAACTTGGTGGAAAATCATTACTTGAATTAAAACACTTAGAATCAGGTACGGGCTTTGTATCACCTGGAATTATCGATATGACGGGAGTTGAAAATATTCCTGATGAAGAGTACTTTGGCCCTTTGGTTAAAGTGTTTAGATATAAGGATTTTCAAGATGCATTAACAGAGGCAAATAATACCCAATTTGGTCTTTCTGCTGCATTACTTAGCGATAGCCAATCAACCTATGATGAGTTTTTTGCCTCAACCAGAGCAGGCATTGTCAATTGGAACCGCCCTACTACTGGTGCCAATTCGCAAGCACCTTTTGGGGGCATTGGAGCTAGTGGAAACCATAGAGCTAGCGCGTATTATTCGGCGGATTATTGCGCATACCCTATTTCATCTGTTGAAAATGAAAAAGTTAGTTTGCCTGAGAGATTGAGTCCCGGTTTAACTTTTTAAGGTCTAAATATATCAATTTTTAAGCCCAGGATTGGCTTGAAGTGTTTTCAATTTCCGGTTATTACTGTCAAATTGTTTGCTAATGCAGTTGCTGCAATTATGCATCTGCCATTTCTTACTCTTCTGTTAAGAAATCCCTAGAGGGCAATCAACGCGTATCTTTTAGCGTGTTAGGCAGTAAACCTGAACGATATCAATTTGTCCGCCAAACACTGGTTGATTTTGAAGCATAAGAACACAGGTAAAGTCGATTGGAAACCCGCCAGAAAAAATGGATTTTGCCAAAAATATAGCAAGAAAGACATTGAAAACCTAGTTAAAATTGATGAGCGCCACGATAGACCCTGTCTCTTGATCGGATCTTTTTTTGATAAATCAATCCTCATCTGGTAGAGCTTTAGAAATTTCAATGGCATCAATCATTATCATCAATTCTTGCCAACCAGACCAAATGGCTTTCGTTCCTACTTTACCCGTTCTTTTGCTATCGTACCATCTCCCTAATTTAGCTAATGCTCACTTTCCGCACCAAATTATACCCACTCAATAATTAATTTTGCCTTTTATGGACAGAAATTCCCACATATTTCAAAAAACATAGCCTTTTAGTAAAAAAAACTCCACTTTCAAAATAAGTACATGCTCAAAGCCCCAAAATTAGGCAATTAAATACTCAGGTTGCGAGAGCTTTGCTTTAGAAAGTGGCTAAGACCGCCAAAAAGCAGGAAATTTAATTGTTGAGAAAACTAATTTTGGTGCGGAATGTGAGTTTATTAGCAGTTTCAGACTGGTTGCAATGAGTCAGAAGTAGCCCTATTTCAAATGATGCCCAACGGCTGCAATGTCGCGAAGCTTGCCCTTGAGCTAAAAATCGTAAGCCACAATCAATAATTTAATGCCCGATGACGAGTTGTGCAACAAAGCAGTCAGTTGCTGAAATTTGCTGTCCGTCTTCTGAGTGCCATTAGCCGCCAGTCAGGAAATTAAATATTAAATGGTATTTTTCTTGGTAGCAGTCATTCTACGCAAAGCTAATTATGCGTATATTTTCTCACTATAATTCAGCGATTTGTTAAGTTCGTTGCTCATAAGCTAACTTCAATTATTTGAACATCCCAATCAAATGCTATTTTATATGGGATTTTTTACCCTAATTTCACAAAACACTTCTCAACTTTCCCCTATGGAAAGGTAAAGCTTTCCATTGGGGAAACTCTCTGCTATATTACTTTCCTCTAGGGAAAGTAATGGAAGGTAAACAATGAATAACAACAATCATCAAATAACAACTGACGCAGCAAGATCAGCATTAGAGTCTTTAGAAGTTGCGAAGAAAATCACTATTGATAGTATGAGGCCGCCTTTATGGTTAACACTTATCAGTTCTCTACTCTTAGGCATTCAAACTTTAGCTTTCGGGCTGAGTAATGACAGTATCCTGTGGCATAATATTGAGATTGTGTCGAGTATCGCTTTTTGGCTGTACATCATATCATGGGTTGTAACGCTACGGATTAAGGGGATAAGCGTTAAGTTTATCGGTGTTAATATCGCTAAAAAGGTGATTGTTTCGATGCTCCTCATATTTTCATTATATATGGCATCGCTAGCATTTTATAACTCAATAGGATTAACTTGGTTTCCTTATGTTGCGGGCATTCTTAATACATTGATCTCAGCTCTCAGTGTGCATTTTTATCTTCGATTGAATGGAAAACAAAAGGAGAACAATTATGAGTGATGTCGGTTTTGATCCTTTAATCCATGAGCCTAACCGTTTAAAGATTTGCGCTCTGTTAGCCCCCATCACATCTCTGGAATTTATGACGCTACGCGAACAACTGCAAGTGAGTGATTCAGCTCTCTCTAAACATATTAAATCCCTCGAAGAAGCGGGTTATGTAATTATCAATAAAAAATCAAGTCAGGGAAGGCAACGTACATGGCTGTTGCTATCTCCCGAGGGACGTAAGGCATTTAGCGGACATGTAAAAGCCTTGAAGAAAATTGTAGGATGAAAAATTTAATAAAGAACAGGCATTATCGATGAATAGGGACGTGTCTTGAATTGCCAGTTTTAAGATGGTTGTTTAATTTATAAAAAGAAAGATCTGCCCCCATAGCCCATTCAGAAATGAATTGGGCTTTTTATTTTTAACCGCTAGTTTTAGTTTGTAATAGCTGAGGGATCCCCACGAAACATTATCCCTCACTACGGATTTTTTGAGTAAAGTCAGCAATGGCGTTAAAAATAAT
>CAZRPK010000132.1:0-7310 GCA_964601915.1 uncultured Kangiella sp.
AAATGGTATTATATCTTTTCTCTTCTAAGCTTGCTCTTTCGTGCAAAGCTCTCTAATAATATTATCTTGAGGTTTTTTTGTAAAAAAAATAATAAAACAGGAGCAAAAATAATGCTGAATTATATATGGCTAGGTATGATGGTTATTTCCGTCATTGCTGGTATTTTTACCGGTAGAATTGATGAAGTGACGGAGGCCGCAATCAACATGTCCAAAACGGCTGTTGAGATCTCAATCGGTTTGATTGGAATAATGGCGCTTTGGCTCGGCATAATGAAAATTGCAGAAAGATCGGGTTTAATTTTAATCATATCTAGGGTGGTAAAACCAATTACTATAAGGCTTTTTCCCGATGTGCCACCGGATCATCCTGTGATGGGATCAATCGTACTTAATATGTCTGCCAATATTCTTGGACTAGGTAATGCTGCGACACCGCTAGGGCTAAAAGCGATGGAGCAACTTCAAGAACTGAATGAGCAAAAAGACACTGCTACAAATTCGATGGTGATGTTTTTAGCTATCAACACCTCCAGTGTTCAATTAATAATTCCTGCAACGGTTGTCGCGCTGATGGGAGCTTCGGCAAGTCAAATATTTCTGACTACAATACTCGCGACGTTATGTTCTACAATTGCTGCGGTTATAGCTGTCAAGTTTTTTGAAAAAATGAAATATTTTTCAATGGAGAATGCATCATAATGGAATCAATAATAGAAAGCATGAATAACGGAGCACGATATATTATTCCGTTATTAATTGTAGGTATTCCATTTTATGCAATGGCGGTTAAGCAAGTTAAAGTGTATGAAGTTTTTGTAGAGGGCGCTAAAGATGGATTTACTATTGCGATTAGGATTATTCCTTATCTTGTCGCTATTCTTGTAGCGTTAGGAATGTTTCGCGCATCGGGTGCCTTAGATATTTTACTTAATTTTCTGTCGCCTGCTCTTAATTTTGTTGGCTTTCCTCCTGAAAATTTACCCTTAGCTTTAATGCGTCCGTTATCGGGTAGCGGTTCATTAGGTTTGTTAACGGATTTAATTAATGAACACGGCGCAGATTCTCTTTATGCAAAAATAGGTGCAACCATGTACGGCTCATCTGAAACAACGTTTTATGTGTTAGCTGTTTACTTTGGTTCAGTTGGCATTGTACGAAGTCGTCATGCAATTCCTGCTGGTTTGATAGGTGATTTAGTGGGAGCAATTAGTGCGGTGTTTTTCTGCAAGTTGTTGCTGACTTGAATATAAATCAGTAGTGAAGTTAGTTGTTTAAACCACCTACATTTTTCGATTTACAGTAAAACTTAAAACTCTGTCTATAATTAACTCACTATTAATAAATTTAACTCTTTCTCATCAATAGGTGGGATATGGTGAGGTATAAATGGAATTTTATGATTATTTACGTATTCTGGCAGAAAAAGATGGTTCGGATCTGTTTTTATCAACTGGAGCGCCTCCCAGTGCGAAATTTCATGGAAATTTAATGGCGATTGATCACAAGATCATGGCACCTGGTGAAGTGAGTGTAATTGCAGACAGTATTATGTCAATTGAACAAAAATCAGAGTTTGAGCGAAAGCCCGAAATGAATTTAGCCATATCTCAATCTGGTGTAGGTCGATTTAGGGTCAATATTTTTAAACAGCGCAACCAAGTCTCAATGGTGATCCGAGCTATTAAAGTTGATATACCCAATTGGCGTTCCTTAAACTTACCTGATATTTTACCTAAGCTGGTGATGCAAAAAAGAGGACTAATACTTTTTGTTGGTGGAACTGGTTCGGGTAAATCAACGTCGTTAGCAGCTCTTATTGATTATCGTAATTCGAATTCTTCTGGTCACATAATTACTATTGAAGATCCGATTGAATTTGTCCATCAACATAAAAAATCAATCGTCAATCAAAGAGAGATAGGCGTTGATACAGATAATTATGAAGACGCTTTAAAAAACACTCTGAGGCAAGCCCCTGATGTAATTCTGATTGGAGAAATACGAGACCAAGAAACCATGGAACATGCCTTAGCCTTTGCGGAAACGGGGCATTTATGTATTTCAACGCTACACGCAAACAACGCGAATCAAGCACTGGATAGAGTGATTAATTTTTTCCCTGAAGAGCGCCATAAGCAGCTGCTATTAGACTTGTCGCTTAACTTGCAGGCATTTGTATCGCAACGCTTAATTCCTACTGTTGATGGTAAGCGTTGTGCTGCGATAGAGATATTATTAGGAACTCCTAGAGTCTGTGATTTGATTAAACAAGGTAAAATTGATGAAATAAAAGAAGTGATGTTAAAGTCGGAAACCCAAGGAATGAAAACCTTTGATACGGCACTTTTAGATTTATATACTCAAGGTCAAATTTCATATGAAGAGGCTTTAAAGAATGCTGATTCTAGAAATAATCTAGCATTAAAGATCAAGCTTTCTGGAAAATCAAATACTTCACAAGTAATTCAAACAACGACAAAATCGACAGTTAAGGAGCCGGTAATAACAGGACTCAGTTCAGACTCGAAAGAGCCTGTTTCCAATGCTCAACACCTGCATCCGAATAAAGAACAAAAAGAAACAAAACAAGAACCATTGAATCAAACGTCCGCAAAACCATTAGAAATCTCAGGTTTATCACTAGAACCAATGAATACTTTTGATACAAAAGATGTTGAATAGTGGATATTCCAATTGCTTTAATGTTCGAATTAAAGTAAATAAGTGTATATTCAGCTTAATACTAGTTTATAGACTAAAATTAGTATTAAACAGAGTACCACTTAGAATTCAAAAAAACAAAGACCTCTTCAGAAAAATCTATAGGTCGTTTAAACATATTGCTAGTTATTAATTATGAAAGCCTACTCAGTATCTCTTTTTGCGATTACCCTCATTGGCATACTTCTATCTAATGATCTCTTCGCACAAGAACCTTCTAAAGTCATTAAAATTGAGCCGATAAAAATAGTTTTTGCAAAGGATAATGCACCTTTTAGCTTTTTATTACCCGATGGTACACCAACAGGACTGTACGTTGAATTTTGGCAATTATGGTCTGAAGTCAATGGTATTCCTGTCGAGTTAATTCCAGAAACCATAAAAAATAATTTTTCGTTATTGCAAAATCGAGAAGTTGATCTTCATGTAGGGTTATTCGCAAGTGAAGAACGAAAAATTTGGGGTGACTTCTCTTTACCGATATATAAAGTAGATACAGGAATATTTTTTCAAAGTAACGCTAAATTTTTACCCAAGTTAAGAGAGCTAGCAGGTAAAAAAGTCGGCGTACAAAGAAACACTTTTCAACAGTCTTACCTAGAAAAAAATTATCCAAATATTGAAATTGTCTTATTTAAGGAAAGTGAAGATGCTCTTCTAGAGCTTTTAAATCACAAAATAACGGCTATCATTAGTGAAGTTCCCTATATGAATGTACAAATCGCAAAGATTGAGTTGACTGGAGTCTTTAGACGTAGTGATGAAGTGATATTGACCAACGAAGTTTATGGTTTCATACCAAAGGGAAATCGTAGAATATTAAAACTGGTAAATGATGGTATTAACCAAATGCCGGTAGCAAAAACACTTGCTTTGGAAAAAAAATGGTTCCCACAACTTGAACCATTTTTTACAGTTGAACGTTCACTTAACACATTGACTAAGCAGGAAAAAAAATGGTTGATTTCTCATAAAATGTTCCGGCTAGGAATTGACCATGAATGGTCTCCTTTTGAATATGTTGATTCAGATGGCGAATTTGTTGGTGTAAGTTCTGAATATATTACATTGTTAAATGAAAAACTTAATATTGAATTTTTACCTGATTTTGATAAATCTTGGCCTGAAGCGCTAACGGCTATTAAAAAAGGAGAGGTAGATGTTCTCTCAACAATATTAAAAACAAAGGAGCGTGAGAAATATATGAATTTTACTAATCCATATATTTCTCTTGAGTCAGTTATCACTACTCGTAAAAACTCTTTTTATGTTCAAAATATGGACGATCTTTCTGGAAAACGTGTCGGAGTGATTAAAGGTTATGCTTTTGAGGAAATTGTCGCAAGTAATCATCCTGAAATTATTATTGTTCCTGTTGCATCAATACGTGACGGGTTAGAAAAAATTGAGAGTGAAGAAATTGATGCATTCATTGATGCTTTGGCTGGAATTAATAGAGAGTTGAATCAAGTTAATTATAGTAATGTGATTGTTGCTACATTTACACCCTATAAACTTGAATTATCCATGGGAGTAAGAAAAGGTCTAGAATCATTAGTACCGATTTTAAATAAGGTATTATCTACAATTCCAACTAAAGAAAGGTCTCGCATTGCTAACAATTGGTTACCAGTTGATATCACCATCGGTACAAGTATTACGACATTTGTATATTGGGCTCTTTCTATCGTTTTTTTCCTTTTAGCGATTATTTTATTTGTTTTCAGATCTAATCGCAAGATGAGCTTTCAAATTTATGTTAGACAAAAAGTTGGAAAAGAACTGGAGAAAGCCAAAGAAAAAGCAGAGCATGCTAATAAAGCAAAAGATGACTTTTTAGCTAATATGAGCCATGAAATAAGAACGCCGATGAATGCTATCATTGGAATGTCATATTTACTTAAAGAATCTGGATTAACTATAACTCAGCAAGGATACAATAAGACTCTTAACAATTCAGCAAAGTCTTTATTAGTTTTAATTAATGATATTTTGGATTTATCTAAAGTTGAAGCTGGAAAATTAGAAATAGAAAACATCCCCTTTAACATACAAGATGTAGTCAGTAATATTGAAGAACAGGTAAAATTAATTATTAGTAATAAAGAGATTCAGTTAGAATCAAAAATTGAAGATAATGTGCCTCATTTTCTTAAGGGCGATGCAATAAGAGTGAGTCAAGTTCTACTTAATTTGGCTAATAATGCTGCAAAATTTACCGAGCAAGGTAGTATAAAAATAACAGTAAAATCGTCTTTATCAAATGAAAATGTTAGTGAAGGTGGCGTGGGTTTAGACGGTAAGGTAACTTTAGAATTTTGTGTAGCCGATACTGGAATTGGATTGAATGCCGAACAACAAAGCCGACTGTTTAAAAATTATAGCCAAGCTGATTCTTCTATTACCCGAAAATACGGTGGCACGGGTTTAGGTTTAACAATATCTAAAAAACTATCTGAGTCAATGGGAGGTAAGATTTGGCTAGAAAGTAAAGAGGGAGTTGGTAGCCAATTCTATTTTACTATTTCGGTTGACGTCGATCATCAACATAAAAATTCTAAAAAGAAAGCTAGCGGTTTGTCTGTTGATTTATTGGCAGGATTAAAAGATAAAAAGGTTCTATTAGTCGATGATAATAAAGTTAACCTAATGGTTGCAGAAACGATTTTGAAAAAGTCTGGATTTTGTGTAACCACAGCATTAGACGGTCAACTTGCAATCAACGAGCTTAAACATTCACAATTTGATATTGTTCTAATGGATGTTCAAATGCCGGTGCTTGATGGGTATGCTGCGACAAAAATTATTAGGAATGAATTAAAAATAACTGGGTTACCGATTATAGCTCTTTCCGCCAATGCAATGAGTGAAGATATTAATAAATCCATGGCATCAGGGATGAATGCCCACGTTGGTAAACCTATTAATGTCGAACTGCTACTGACTACAATGTCACAATATTTGTAGTCAACTCAGAATTTTACAGGTTGTTCGTTATTCTAATGTCTTTTTTTGTTACTTCTGTTACCTGAAGAACGGTTAGCCGGTTTATTTGATGAGCGACTACTTGATCGCGAACGATTAGAATTTTGTTCTCGAGATTGAGAACGTTCTACTCTAACAGGCCTTTCAGTTCTCATAGGTCGTTCAACTTTGATTGGTGGTGTTAAGGGTTCAGCTCTTCTTTGTATATTTCTTTCAACGGTTCTATTAACTGTACGATCTGTATTTCGTTCAACGTTACGAGTGATACTTCTATTCAGAATATTATTTGAATTTCGATTATTCCTTTCATTTAAGTCAATTCTTCCATCACGAAGTTCTCTTTGAATACGCTCTCTTGTGATTTCAGGTCTTGACACTTCAGGTCTAGTTATCTCAGCTCTGGTCACTTCAGGCCTAGTCGTTTGAGTTGATCTTGGTTGAACATTATTTCTCACACGTACATTGTCATTTTCTCGTGTTGAATAAGTTGTTCGGTTTGATTGATTACTACGACTAATTTGATTATTAGTCCTTGTACGATGTGAGCGTATTTCATTTTGGCTAGCTCGATTACTTGTATAACGATTACTCACGGAAACACTTCGATAAGAAACACCTCGTCTGTGAGTAGGGTTATGTCTCCAACGGTTAGCATGCTCATGTCTTATAACTTGACGACGAGAATGGTACGAATAGGGTCGATAATGATCGTATGGAATTCTTACAACATGATGATTATGCCAATGGAAGGAGCTAAAAAAGAACCCAAAAGAAATATGAATGCGAGGTCCCCAATAAAAAGGAGAGTTATGTCGTGTGTTGTGAGCATAATGTTGAGGGTAATGCCAATATACAGGTGGGTAATGCGACCAATGCCATGGACCGTAAACAACGCGAGTATCATAATAGGGTACATAAATGACTTGAGTTTCAATTGGTTCGATAACAATGCTCTCTTCATCTTTAGTCACTTTCATCTTATCCATTTTGTCTAAGCTTCCAATCTCATAAGCTCGTTGACGTAGAGCTTGAATACTCGCTAATAACTTCTCTTCATCGGCTAAAAATGCATCACCTAATTTTTGTGTCCAATCCAAGTTTTTGCTCAATCGTTGCAGAATTTCTGGGAAAGCAACTAAAGCCTTAACGCTGGGATCCCAATCTTTATCTTCGGCTGATTTAACTGCATCTGCCGCCAATACATCGGGGTTTTCAGCCGTCCACCGTTCAGCTTGAATGACTTCTAATGGATAGGTTGAAGCAATTAATACGTGTGTGAGGACCGTATCTGGGTAAAGAGCAATAGGAGCTAGTATTTGTTCTAATTCACCATCAGTGAAAGGGGAGACTGTTTCTACAGATGTTTGCTGAACAGCACCTTCTGCAAATACCAGTTCTGCAAATGAAAGTAATGCCGGAATTAGTAGTAAAACAGATAGTATCGTATGTTTAATTTTCATAGTGAAACAGCCTTATTTTAATAGGATATAAAGATTTTACCCAATTTTGTCTTAACATTAGCTGAATGACGAATGTTGTCAATTATTGTGTCAACCCAAAGCTAAAATGTCCCCTTTTCTCCAAAGTTGAAATGTCCCCTT
>CAZRPK010000133.1:0-7108 GCA_964601915.1 uncultured Kangiella sp.
TACTTATACACATCGAGGTTGTATTCCTGTCTCAAGTGGTAAGTATGTACTAGCTTCTTGGCTTTTATATAATGAAGCGAGTCAATTGTGTATGGACAAAAAAACTAAGATCTCAGTTGGTAGTGTCAGATTAGCAAAGGCACCTATATTCATACAACTTCTAATCTAGCATACGCCAGCATTAACCATTTTGCTCCAACGGAATCAAAATTTACTTGTACTCTAGCTTGTGTTCCATCACCTTCGTGATTAAGGATCACGCCGTTACCAAATTTGGGATGGGTAACTGTTTGTCCGAGTGAAAACTGATTGCTGTCATCTTCTATTTTTGTTCGGTTACTTGTTTGAGGAAAAGCAGGCTGTTCAATTTGTGAATTCAACCTAACATCTTGTTTAACACTTGCAGGGATTTCTTTAATAAATCGTGAAATACGTGGATAGCTTTCTTTACCGTATAATCTTCTTTTTTCAGTGTGGATCAAATAGAGTTTTTTCATCGCTCGGGTAATACCAACATAAGCAAGTCGACGCTCTTCTTCTAACTTATCAGGTTCATCCATCGACATCATGTGCGGGAATAATTTTTCTTCCATGCCTGCAATAAAAACTAACGGAAACTCTAATCCTTTAGCTGAGTGTAGCGTCATCATTTGAACACAATCCTCATATTGTTGAGCCTGTGTATCACCAGCTTCAAGCGATGCATGAGCGAGAAATGCAGTCATTGGGAGTAAATCAGGATAATCATCACTATCAAATTCTCTGGCTGCGTTGGCAAGTTCCGCAAGATTTTCTTTTCTAGCTAAGGCTTTTTCACCTTTTTCTTTAGCATAAAGTTGATCAAGGGAAGTTGCCTCTATGGTGAGTTGGATCTGCTCTGATAGAGGTAAATCATTAAAGTCTTCAAAACATTGGTGAACAAGGTTCAAAAAGTTAAAAAGTGATTGGCAAGCTTTGGGTGTTAAGAGTTTTCCATCGGCAACAATTTTTGCAGCTTGCCAAAGTGTCGAGCCGTTTTCTCGGGCTTTCTCTCGAATAGTGGCAATACTTTTTGGCCCTAAAGCTCTAGCCGGAACGTTTATAACCCGCTCAAAAGCCGCATCATCTTGGCGGTTGTACATTAAACGGACATAAGCTAATGTTGTTTTGACTTCGGCTCTTTCAAAGAATTTTAATCCACCATAAATACGGTAGGGGATTTGCCTTTGTAATAAAAACTCTTCTAGAACTCGAGATTGGGCATTCGAACGATATAAAATGGCGCATTCTGAATAAGACTTACCTTGCTCATACCAATCCTTTATTTGTGATGCAATAAATCGAGCTTCTTCTTGTTCATTAAAAGCGGCATAAATAGAAATAGGATCGCCTTCATTATCATCCGTCCAAAGGTTTTTACCCATTCTTTCTAAATTGTTGGCGATCACAGCGTTTGCTGCCTTTAGAATATTACCTGTGGAGCGGTAGTTTTGTTCAAGCTTAATAATTTTATTGTCGCTATATTCCTTTTCGAATTTTTGAATATTCTCAATTTTTGCGCCTCGCCATCCGTAAATAGATTGATCGTCATCGCCAACAATGGAAATTTTACAATCATTAGAGGTTAATAATTTAATCCAAGCGTATTGAATGCCATTGGTATCCTGAAATTCATCGACTAATAAATGCTGAAACCTTTCTTGATAATGTTCACGTAAATGTTGATTGTCTCTAATTAACTCATAGGCTTTAAAGAGCAACTCAGCAAAATCAACTAACCCACTAATCTGACAGGCATTTTGATATTGGTAGTAAACCTTGGTATAGGTGCTAGTAAAAAGATCACCTTGGTGGCGTATATCTTTGGGACGCCTACCTTCATCTTTTTGCTGATTAATAAACCACATAGCCTGTTTGGCTGGCCATTCATTTTCATCAATGGTCATTTCTTTCATGACACGTTTAATAACGCGTAGTTGGTCGTCTGAATCTAAAATTTGGAAGGTGTCTGGTAAGTCAGCATCACGGGCATGGGCTCTTAAGAGTCGGTGAGCTAACCCGTGAAAAGTGCCAATCCACATATTGCCACTTGATCGCCCAAGTAATGATTCAACACGATGTTTCATTTCGTTAGCGGCTTTATTGGTGAAGGTAACAGCCATAATGGCATGTGCCGCGAGCCCTTCAACACTAATAAGCCAGGCAATACGGTGTACCAGCACCCGTGTTTTGCCAGAACCTGCGCCAGCTAATACCAATAGAGCTTTAACGTCAGCGGTTACAGCATCCCGCTGAGCTTTATTTAGACTGTCTAAAATAAGGGATACATCCATCTAAAAAAGAAACCTTTAATTTATGTTAAAGGAGTATTTTACCCATATTTGAGGTGAGCGAACATGAAATTCGGTTTATCATTACTTATAATTAATTTAGCACCATCATTTAATTTCATCATTATTAGCAGGATAAGACAATGACAACTAGTACGCACGACTTACATGAGTTCTTACAAATCCAAAAACATGCTTTTAATGAACAACCTTTTCCCAGTGAAAGGCTAAGAATTACTCAACTTAAAGCATTAAAAACGGCATTACTTAAACACAAAGATAAACTGATTAAGGCTATCTCAGCAGATTTTGGTCATCGCAGTGAAGATGAAACAAAACTAGCAGACATAATGCCAACGATTTTGTCTATTGGATACCACATCAAGCATTTACGCAGTTGGATGAAGCCTGAAAAGCGCAAAGTTTCACCTCTCTTTCAACCGGCATCTAGTCAAATTATGTTTCAACCACTGGGTGTTATTGGAATTATGGCACCTTGGAATTATCCTGTTTTTTTAACGTTAGGTCCTTTGATTGCCGCTATCGCAGCGGGAAATCGAGCGATGATCAAACCGAGTGAGTTTACTCCATATAGTAATCGAGTGTTAAGCGATATTGTAAACGATGCATTTTCTAAAGATGAGGTGGTTATTGTTGAAGGGGGGGCTGAAATTGCGGCTGCTTTTTCTGCGTTAGCGTTTGACCATTTAATTTTTACAGGATCGAGCACTGTTGGTAAACATGTGATGGTTGCAGCGGCTAAAAATCTTACACCTGTAACGTTAGAGCTTGGTGGAAAATCTCCTGCACTGATAGCAGATGATGTATCTATGGATTTTGTCGTTGAAAGATTATTGTATGGTAAGTGTTTAAACTCTGGACAAACCTGTGTTGCCCCTGATTATGTACTTTGCCCAGAATCAAAACTTAATGAGTTAATTGAGTCACTCAAGAAAGGTTTTAACAAATTGTACCCAGATCTTAGTTGTGGCGATTATTCCTCAGTCATTAATGATCGACAATTTTCTAGGTTAAATGGATTAATTGATGATGCAAAGACTAAAGGGGCAACTATTATTTCACTTGCTGAGAAACCTGAAGATCAGGCGAGATGTTTACCACTTCAATTAATTATTGGAGCAAAGGACACGATGGAAGTCATGCAGGAGGAGGTATTTGGTCCAATTTTACCCATTTTAACTTATAAAAATATTGATGAGGCTATTTCACTGATTAAGTCGAAGCCTAGACCTCTTGCACTTTACCTCTATAGTCAAAATAAACACATACAAAACCATGTGCTTATGAAAACTCATGCTGGTGGTGTTTGCATTAACGATAGTGTTAATCATGTTGCCCAAGAGGATCTACCTTTTGGTGGTGTAGGCGCGTCTGGTATGGGTAAATATCATGGAAAAGAAGGGTTTTTAACTTTTAGTGCGGTTAAGTCAATACTAAAAAGAGGTCGAATTTATTCAGCAAAAGCGGCCTTTCCACCATACAACCGAGTGATCCATAAAATGATATATCGCCTTTTCCTAAAGTAACTTAGTCGAATCTGAGACAGTGTTATTGGAATAAAGGGTAAAATTTTCAGCAAATTTCTTCTTTATTTCCTATACTAATTTATTATGCCCCCAAAATTTTGGGGTAAATATTAATGGTATTGGCATATCACTGTGGAAGTAAAAAATGGTTCAGCTACTCGTGTTTAATCGGGATGAAAAACACAAAATAAGAATAAAACAATTGTTGTCAGGTAATGGTCGGGAGCAGTATCATATAAAGTTTGCCAAAAATTTAAATATGGAAATTTTTGACAACCACTATTTTGATTTGATTTTGGTCAATCAAAGTGGTGCAGGTAAAGTTGGACTGTCATTTATTGAAAAAATAAATGGATTACAAACACCGGTTCCCATCATTTACATTATGAGAGGTAATAGTTTATCGGTTGATAAACATGCGATGGAATTAGGGGCATCCGATTGTCTTCCAATGGATAGTTTAACCCAAGATAGCTTGGATCGAAGTATTCGACACGCGCTAGTGAGAAAAACTACAGAGGCTAAGCTTAGCTTTCTAGCCACCCATGATCCCTTAACTGGTTTAAGCAATCGTTATTTATTTCAGGAGCATCTTGTTCGATCAATTGGCGTGTCTAAAAGAAAACAGACTTCTTTTGGACTATTGATGTTAGATCTTGACCGATTCAAAATGGTCAATGACTCTTTAGGTCATGATATGGGTGACCTTCTATTAAAAGAAGTGGCTTTACGTATAAAAAGTGCCGTCCGAGCAGTTGATTTGGTCGCTAGGTTTGGTGGTGATGAATTTAGCATTTTACTTGATGACATAAATGACAAAGAAGAGCTATCAAAAATAGCCATTAAAATTCAAAAGACACTACTACCGGTGATGAATTTGCAAGGTCAAGAGCTGTTTGTAACAACTAGCATCGGTATTTCTTATTTTCCCGAATGTGGAATTGAACCTTTAACACTTATTAAAAGTGCTGATATTGCAATGTATAAGGCAAAAGAGTTAGGCAGAAATACTCATTATATTTACTCCAATGACTTGAGTGAAGAATCTAGACTAAAATTGGTTTTAGAGAGAGACTTACGAAGAGCTCTAATAAGGGGCGAGTTTGAACTGTTTTATCAACCTCAGTTTGATGTAAAAACAAATAAAATATCGGGCGCAGAGGCTCTTTTAAGATGGCGTCATAAAACTTTGGGTATTATCTCACCGGATAAGTTTATTCCTTTGCTTGAAGAAACGGGCATGATGATTGGTGTTGAGCAATGGGTATTGCGACAAGTCTGTCATATTGCTAAGTTGGTGAATAGCCATGAGTTTGATGAAAAGCAAATTAACAGCGCCAAGGCTGATGAGCTCAAATTCTCAATTAATATTTCAGGTTCTCATTTTAAGCTAGGTGATTTAGCAAGGAATGTTGAATCTGCCATTCAAGATAGTGGAGTGAATGCGAATTGCATTGAAATTGAACTAACCGAAGATATTATGATTGAACATGTTGAAAGAAATAATGAAGTGCTTAATCTACTATCAAAAATGGGTGTGTCTATTGCGTTAGATGATTTTGGTAAAGGTTATTCCTCTCTCACCTATTTAAAAGATTTTCCGGCAGATATTCTAAAAATTGATAAAGCCTTTATTAATAACTTAGCGGATGAAGGTCGAGATAGTGCAATTGTCAGTTCAATGATTGAACTGTCTCATAAATTATCAATAAAAGTGGTTGCTGAAGGTGTAGAAGAGCCTGAACAGGCAGAGATCTTGCGACGAGAAGGCTGTGATTATATTCAAGGATTTCTTTATGCTAAGCCTATGCCGGTGGATCAGTTTTTAGACTTCTTAAAAACTGACAGAGAGCTAAAACCTCACCAATTAAAGCATGATGTGTCATCTATTCGGGCGTGCACTTAATAGTCGAACTAAAAATTGAACTTTAATTGTTATCTTGCTGCATTGCTTCTAGCTTTTTTTCGAGTTGTTCAATTTTTTCTCTGGTTCTTGCGAGTACTTTAGTTTGTACATCAAACTCTTCTCTTGTTACTAAATCTAATCGACCAATCACAGATTGCATAGCCTGCTTAAAGTTGGACTCAATATCCTTTTGGAACGCTTTAGCGCCAGGAGGAATGCTTTGGGTCAATTTTTCTGCGAGATCTTCAATTATTTTTGGGTTTAACATGTGAATTTAGCCATTTATATTGATTTGGTTAAGTTTAAACGCTTAAAAGCGTATAATCATCCTTTAATCACTTTTTAATAGCATTAACTGCTTGTCTTTTATTGATATGTTATCTAAATTTTTGCCTAAAACACTTGTCGGTTCCATTTCATTTTTAATTCATGTGATTAACACACTTTTTTGGGTGATCCCCATTTTTGTGCTCGCAATCTTTAAATTCATCTTGCCTTTTACTTTGGTTAAACGGGTATGTGATCGTCTTCTAAATGCAAGTGCTAGCAATTGGATTTCAATCAATGCCTTGACACTAAAACTAGCAAGTTCAATCGATTGGCAAATAGAACTTCCAGATAATCTTTCTACAAAAGAATGGTATTTAGTGATGGCAAATCATCAAAGTTGGGTGGATATTTTGGTTTTACAAAGAGTTTTTAATCGAAAAATCCCATTTTTGAAGTTTTTCTTAAAACAACAACTGCTCTGGGTACCTATTTTAGGGTTAGCTTGGTGGGCATTAGATTTTCCGTTTATGAAACGTTTTTCTAAATCTTACATTAAGAAAAATCCTCACAAAAAAGGGCAGGATTTTGAAACGACTCGTAAAGCCTGTGAAAAATTTAAAAATATTCCTATTTCTATTATGAATTTTCCAGAAGGTACACGTTTCACTTCTGAAAAACATCAAAATCAATCTTCAGCGTTTACAAACCTTTTAAAACCAAAAGCGGGTGGCGTTGGATATGTTCTTACTTTAATGGGCAATGAAATAAAACAGGTATTAGATGTCACTATAGATTACCCAAAACATCCTTCACCCAGCTTTTGGGATTTTATGACAGGCGAGCTTAATTATATTCACGTTAAAGCTAAGTTAATTGAAATACCAGAAAAAGTACAAGGTAGCTACATAGAAAGCAGTGAAAATAGACGTAAAGTTCAAAAGTGGGTGAATGGCATGTGGGAAGAGAAAGATGCTCAGCTTGATCGTTGGCGATCTATAGATGCAAAGAATCAATAGACCAAGTATAGTCATAGTATTGTAAGTATAACAAAATGAAAAAGAAGACTATTTTTATAG
>CAZRPK010000134.1:0-7091 GCA_964601915.1 uncultured Kangiella sp.
AATCAATGGCAACTAACATAATGACTAAACATTAACAACTCAATTATTTAGGCTGCAACTAATCCAAAAGTCGTCACATTTGAAACAGCCGCTCTGGCTGTAAGCGGCAACGGTCGCCTATTAGGGTTTTGCTCATTTGAGTATTGTTTTATATCTTCAATTTGCTGCATGATGGCATTCGCTTTATCCAACACAACTTGACCAGCCGTAGTTATACCCGATAAATTCTTGCCGTTACGCTCAAATATCTTAATATCAAGCTCTTCTTCTAATAATCGCAACTGTTTGCTTACACCTGGTTGAGATGTATATAAGCTCTCAGACGCTTGAGTGATATTTAAATCATTGTTTGCTATTGCTAATATGAATCTTAGTTGCTGTAATTTCATGTTTCTACCCTCTGTTTTATCATTAATGTTTAAAGTTTAATAATTCGTTTAGTAGTTAATTTAGTAACTTATCTTGCAAAAAAAAACCTCCGAGCTTTTGGCTGGGAGGTTTTTGAGAATTCTATTTAATTTAAAGATTCTTCAGGAGACCGCCCGATTACAATGTTTAATTGAAATGTGGACTTGTTTAAACATTGAAATATACCAAGTACGCATAAACGTGAGCATAAAATAGCCCATCGCATAGCTTATAAACTGATTAGTTATAAACTGAGTAGTTGCGTTAGTTGTCTTGGTAAAAGGGTTCATAATGTTTTTTGTTCTATTTCCTGTCATTTATTTAGTTTATGTTATGGAGTTTACGCTACGGAATAGGGACGTACAAAGACGTTTTATTCGCTGTTGGTGTATTTATATCATTTTAAATTTATTTTGGTCAAGTTATATTTCTCTTAAATCTTATATTTTTTTGTTATGGTCTATTAAAGAAATAAGGTATAACCATTAATTAGTAGGAATATTAGGGTGTTAAACGTTAATATTTAGATCATTAAAATAACTCTTTAAATTGAATAAAAAATGAATGTTACTATCGTTGGCGCTACTGGCGCAGTAGGGATCGAGTTAATCAAGCTATTAAAGCTTAGAGAATTCCCGATAACATCACTCACTTTACTGGCGTCAGAACGCTCTGCAGGTAAATCTATTGATACATCGCTAGGTAAGGTAATAATTAAAGCTTTTGATATAAAGCATTTTGAAGGTCAGGATATTGTATTTTTCGCGACGAGTGGCGAGCACGCTTTAAAATATGCATCAAAAGCGGTCGAGGCTGGGGCTGTTGTCATTGATAATTCTAGTGCTTTTAGACTCGATCCTAATGTTCCCTTAGTTGTTCCTGAAGTTAACCCACAAGCTATTAAGTCACATAAAGGAATCATTGCTAATCCAAACTGTTCTACCATTCAAATGGTCGTAGCCCTTTACCCTTTATATCAATTCTCAAAAATTAAACGAATTATTGTATCTACTTATCAAGCTGTTTCAGGCGCAGGACAAGAAGCTCTTCAAGAGCTAAATCAGCAGTTAAACGATTATGTTCAAGGTAACGAATTAACGGTGAGTACTTTTACCAAGCAAATAGCTTTAAATGTGATCCCTCATATTGATGTTTTTCAGGATAACGGTTACACCAAAGAAGAAATGAAAATGGTTAACGAAACCTGGAAAATTTTTGATGATCCCAATATTAGAATATCCGCAAACTGCGTCCGAGTACCCGTGATAAGGGCTCATTCCGAGGCGATTAACATAGAAACTGAAAGTAAAATTAGCGAATCAAAAGCGAGGGAATTGCTGGCCAAGGTCGATAGTATTAAAGTAGTTGATGAGCGGGTTAATGCAGGATACCCTACGCCAATTGACGCGAGCGAACAAATGGAAACCTACGTTGGCAGAATAAGAGAAGATATTTCTTGTGATAAAGGTCTATCCCTTTGGGTGGTTGCCGATCAATTATGGAAAGGTGCGGCGCTCAACGCCATTCAGATTGCTGAATTACTTAAAAATTAATTTTAAGATCAAAATAAAATGAAAGTATTAAAATTTGGTGGCACATCGTTAGCTAGTGCTGCAAGAATGAAAAGCGTATTAGCGATTGTAGAAAATCAATTGTTAAGCTCCAAGGACGAACAAATTTTAGTGGTATTATCTGCAGTAGCCGGTACAACCGACAAGCTTGTGAGTATCGCAAACCATATCGAAAATTCACAAGTTAAGCTCGCATCCGAACAAATTCAAGGACTTAAATCCTTTTACCCAAAATTTATCTCTGAGCTATTTGACCAAGCTTCAAACATCGATTTAGCGCATGTTTTTATTGATCATTTATTGAATGCAATTGAATCAAGTTTAAATCAGTTTAATCCATCAACTCGAGCAGAAGTTTTGTCTATTGGTGAATTGATTTCTACTCAGTTATTTCATTTACTTTTAACTGATATGCAGCGATCAAATGCACAATTAAACGCTTTGGAGTTTTTAGCTTTAAATAAGTCAGGTACACCAAATTTGCCCCATTTAAACGAACAGTTAAATCTGAAATTGGATGCAACTTCTTCAAATATTTTGATTGTGCAAGGGTTTATTTGTCGAAATCATCAAGGTGAAATTTCTAACTTAAACAGAGGAGGGAGTGACTATTCCGCATCGCTTTTTGCAGAAGCTATTGGCAGTGAAGAGTTACAGATATGGACAGATATTGATGGAATGCACAATAATGACCCACGATATGTTAAAGGAACTAAAACTATACGAAATATATCTTTCGATGAGGCGGCAGAACTTTCTTATTTTGGCGCAAAAATACTACATCCGAGTAGCATTAAACCAGCAAGAAAGAGTAATATACCGGTTAGGTTACTCAACACTTTGCAACCTGAAGCATTGGGTACATTAATATCTAAAAAAAGTGAGAGAAAATTGGTTAAAGCTGTTGCCGCGAAAGATGGAATTACCGCTATAAAAATACGATCAAGTGAAATGCTTGAAGCTCAAGGTTTTTTAAGAAAAATATTCGAAGTATTTGAACACCATAAAACCTCTATTGATATGGTTACAACATCGGAAGTGGCCGTTTCTGTGACAATTGATGATGTTACTTATTTATCTGAAATTGTTGATGAATTATCAGATTTTAGTCAGGTTGATGTTGATTCCGGTTTATCAATTATCTCAGTTGTTGGTGAATATCTTATAGAAAATAGAGACGTGGTCTCGCAAGTGACACATTCGCTTAAAAGCGTGCCGGTGAGAATGATTTCTTACGGTGGTAGCCCGCACAATATTTCTTTACTAGTTCCTTCCGAAAATAAAGTGAAAGCACTTAATTTATTGCAGCAAGGCCTGTTTTCAGCAGAATAAATTAAGCCGGTGGATTCGCTTTTATAGATAACGCATGAATATCTGTTTGTATCATGTCAGCGAGCGCCTTATATACTAATTGATGCCTTTTAATTGATGTTAGACCTTTAAAATGCTCACTAACAATTTCTAAACTAAAATGACCTTTACCTGATTGCGCGCCAGCATGTCCCGCATGTAGGTGACTATCATCAGTTATAAAAATAACGGTGGGGGAGAGCGACTGTTTTAAGCGTTGCGTCATTAGCTCAATTCGATGATCCCCAAGTTCAGTATCATTTATCATTTTTTTTCTCTGTAAGTTCTTCTGCACTTGTGGTGCGGTCTAACGTATCAGATTTTATTTCTTCTTCCATTGGCATATAAGGGAATATTTTAACCATTATATACCCAAGTAAAACAAAATTAAGCCCCATTAAACCAAAGAGTTTAAATTTAACCCAAAAAGGTTCAGAGTATTCATAAGCAACGTAAAGGTTTAAAAAACCAAATAAAAAATAAGCAGTCGACCATAATATATTAAGTTTTGCCCAAATCGCTTCAGGTACATGCATTTCTTCGTCAATTGCTTTGCTAAAGAGCTCTTTTAATAAAACTTTTTTGAGCACAAACTGCCGATAAAAGAAAACTAATGAAGTTGCCCAAACCAGAATGCTCGCTTTCCAAAATATAAAAGCAGGATCTCGAAAAACAAGCGTCATAGTTCCAAAAATAAGGGTAATAACTAATGTCCATAAATGAAGTTTTTCGAATTTACCGGTAATCAAACGAGTCGCAATATTTTGAATGACGGTAGCAATCATCAACGCTTGTACTGCAGGGTACATTGGATGAGGATCAGACGACCAGCTATAAACTCCAACAAAAATGGCAATTGGGAAAAAATCTAAAAATAGCTTCATTGCTACCTAATGTTATTAAATAATCAATAATGTTAAGTTTATCAGACCTGAATCAATAGAGGCTATAACTTAATTGAGATATGAATTAAAATAACCTTATGCCAAATATAAAAAAATTAGCTAGCCAAACAAGTGTCAATTATGATTTTCATAGTCACACTCATTTTTCAGATGGCGCTCTATCGCCAAAAGAGCTTGTAATGCGAGCGATTGATAAAGGTGTGAACCTTTTGGCTATCACGGATCATGACTCAATCAGTGGTTTACAACAGGCTCATACCTGTAAAGCTAAAAATGATCTCTCCTTGGATTTAATCAATGGGATTGAATTGTCAGCGAATAGTGATTTTTGTGATATTCATATAGTGGGTTTAGGCATTGATACAGGATCGAATCAATTAAATCAATTGGTTAAAGAGCAAAAAATTAAACGTTGGGAAAGAGCAGAAAATATTAATAAAAAGCTAAAAAAATCAGGCATTGATAATATTCTAGAATTGATTAAAGAAGATCATGTGGATGTCATTACGCGCTCGCATTTTGCACAAAAAATAATCAAACTAGGTTTTGCTAAAGATAATAAACAAGTTTTTAAACGGTTTTTGGGTAGAAAAGGTAAAGCAAAGGCTCAAAATAATTGGGAAAGCCTGGAAAATTGTATACGAGTGATTCAAGAGGCTGGCGGTTTAGCCGTTTTAGCACACCCAACAAGGTACGCACTATCTAACCGTAAATTAAGCTATTTAATTGAAGAGTTTAAAATCGAAGGAGGTGATGGTATTGAAGTTAGCTATCCCAGCCTCAACCCAGATCAAGCCAGTTGGCTAGAAATGCATCGAGCAAAAAATGACTTATTAGCTTCGGCCGGCTCTGATTTTCATTACCCTGACTTAAAGTGGAGTGATCTTGGACGTTTTAGAGAGGTTAAAAAGGATATCCCACACGTATTAGATCAGCTATTATTAAATCTATGACTCAATACTTCGATTTACATCCGGATAATCCACAAGCGCGATTAATTTCTCAAGCTGTAGCAATTATTCGTGCCGGAGGTTTAATCGTTTACCCAACTGACTCCGGTTACGCTTTAGGTTGTCACATTGGTGATAAAAAAGCGCTCGATAAAATCCGACAAATCAGAAAACTAGATAAAGCGCATAACTTTACTTTAGTTTGTCGTGATTTATCAGAGTTAGCCAATTTTGCTAGAGTCGATAACGCATCTTATCGAGTCATTAAAAATCATACCCCAGGACCGTACACTTTTATATTAAGAGCAAGCCCAGAAGTACCCAAAAGATTACAACACCCAAAAAGAAAAACTATAGGAATAAGAGTGCCGGATAATCAAGTAGCCTTAGCGTTGCTTGAAGAGCTAGGTGAACCAATAATGAGTACCAGCCTCATTATGCCGGGTGATACCAATACCTTGTGTGATGAAGATGAAATATTCAATAAGCTTGATGATCAAGTGGATCTAGTTATACACGCAGGTTATGCGGATGATACACCAACAACAGTGGTTGATTTGATGGAAGGTTTTCCTCAAATCATGAGACGAGGTGCGGGAAACCCTGAAGAATTTGAGTAGCAAGTTTTTATCGCTCAGTTTTAATTAATTAGATTGCATTCGATCTATCATTGGTTATAATTGCGCGCTCCAATCGATAGAGACCAGTTCTCTTCTACCAAACGGTTGGAGTTTAAATAGATTAAAAAGCCAGTGTGATGGAATTGGTAGACATAGGGGATTCAAAATCCCCCGCCTTCGGGTGTGGCGGTTCGAGTCCGCCCACTGGTACCAGATTAAAATTAAGCCCTGTTTTCAGGGCTTTTTTATGTCCATGGATGGACGGTATTTCGCAAAGAGGCAAGGAAGCCGGTGCGATGTATTTAGCACTCAAATACTGGTGTTTAGCTTTTAGTGTTATAGTACTTTTATCAACAGGATCTCAATTGTTATTGGAGACAAAAGTGAAAATAGATACGACATTTTATAATCGGTGTATTTTAACTTTAGAAAAAGCTCACTCATTGTTACTTGAATCGGAGAAAGAGAGTATCGAATACGAGATGTTCCGTTCAGCTTGTGTCAAAGAATTTGAGATTATATTAGAACAAACAGGTAAATTAATTAAAAAAGCGCTTCATCCTTATTTTCATAGTCATAAAGCAGTCGATGCGCTTGTCTTTAAAGAATTATTTCGGCAAGCGGGACAACATAGTTTGCTCACCATTGATGAAATCGAACGATGGTTTATTTACAGAGATAACCGAAATACAACGGCACACGATTATGGCGTTCATTTTGCAGATAAAACGTTAAAACTATTAACTCAGTTTGTTATCGACGCCCAATCAATAGAAAAAACCTTAAAACAACAATCCCATGCTTGAACTGAGAGACAAAGACAAAAATGCGATTATACAAATTGCAATTCAAAGCCTAGGGAATAATACCGAAGTATGGGCATATGGTAGTCGAGTAAAAGGCAGTAGCCATGAGGCAAGTGATTTAGATCTTGTAATAAAAACCCCATCGAATGATCCATTATTACCGAAACAACTAGCAAAATTTAAATTGGAATTGCAAGAATCCAATATACCTATCAATGTACAGTCTTTAGATTGGAATGCTATTCCAGAGAATTTCAAGAAGAATATTTTGATGAATTATGAGGTTTTGATTGGAGGGAATGAGGTCGCTTAATAATTAAGTTATGTGTCCCCTGAATTTCAATATACCTATCAATGTACAGTCTTTAGATTGGAATGCTATTCCAGAGAATTTCAAGAAGAATATTTTGATGAATTATGAGGTTTTGATTGGAGGGAATGAGGTCGCTTAATAATTAAGTTATGTGTCCCCTGAATTTGA
>CAZRPK010000135.1:0-7004 GCA_964601915.1 uncultured Kangiella sp.
CTAGTTAAAAACGTTTTGCTAATAACTCTAGGCGTTACTTTTATTATCCTTTTATCATCGATTGGTTATGAAGTTTTTGTTAAAGTGAATAACGAACTGAGTAATAAATTGATTTTCATAACGGCTTTAATTGCTGCCCTTATTTTTGTCATTTACGCTTATTTCCCTAAAATAAAAATGGAAACTAAGATAAGTGCAAAGTTTGTAGAAGTGAAAATAGGTTTTTTGATTCACAAACGATATTCAATAAATAAAATAGTTCAAACTCGAAAAGTTGAGTTTCAACCAATCGCTGATTTTGGAGGTTACGGTTATAGAATAAACTCATCTAAACGAGCGTTAATAGCAAATGGTGATAAAGGAGTTGAATTATTGTTTGATGATGGATCGCAAATTATTGTTGGGACAGATAGTGCAGATGAGTTTCTATTAGCTCTAAATAACAAATAATTTTTGAAAACTATTATAATTTGATCGCAATTGGTTTATTTTAATACTCGTATCAGTTAATTGTTTATCCAAAAAAATCAAAACATATTCAATTTTAAAATTTAACGCCCTATTTGATAGTTCATGTAGTTGTTCAAGACGTTCGAACTGCTTTGGCAAGGATTTTAAGAAAGTTATTATGAGTGAATGTTGACGTTCGATTTCTTCATTTAATTGATTGTTGTCTTCTCTAAGTAAATGGTTGCCTAAACTCAATTGATTCAATATTAATATTTGAATGTTCTTTAACAATTGTTGATCGAAGTTTAATGTTAATAAACTAATCCCCGAACAGATTAAAGACAATGCATCTGAATTTGAACTATTGGTATTAGATAGCCTTTTTTCTAAAAAAATAAATATTTCAACCGCTAAATCTTTATAAATTTCATTTTTAGTAGATGAAAAACCATCTACTAAAGTTTCTACTAGTTCACAATTTATCTGAAAGTGATTTTCAAGTAAACGGTTAATCGCTTGCTTGGATTGCATAGCCTTAAAGCTAAATGATTTCAATTTTTCTTTAATTCGATACTCAACTATTTGAGATTCTTTGTAAGGCATTCCAATTTTTTCGCTAGCTCTTTTTAAAGAACAGCTCTTTGTAAAGTAATGGTAAGTATTTGAAGCTACATATTTTGTTAAAGCATCAAGTAGTTTTTGTTCATCTTTTTCTAGTACTTTAACCAAGTCTTTTTGCTTAAAACAGAAATTAAAATCAGGTAACCTACGATAGCAATCATTTTCTATTATTGGATTTAAAGCATCACTATGATTAACATATGAACAAATGTTCTTTAACGATTTATTAGCAACCTCTCTAAACTCGCCATGATAAAAAACTAAATCTGCGGCAAAAAATAAACGACAAAGAGATAAATTAATAGATGTTGGTTTGTGAAATAGATCGTTAATATTTGAAGAAAAAGGATTCTGCAAACAAGTTAAGTCTTCATTAACTATCAGCCCTCCATCTAAATCATCAAAGAAACCAGAGTAAACAGTATTATAGAATTGCTTAAATAACTGTTCCTTTTCTTCAATTGGTTCAGTGATTGATTGGTTAGCAAGTCGAGTTAATGTTTGCTGTAGTTGTTGAGTAATCTGTTGATGATTAGATGAAACGTAAAGACTTAATAGGGATGAGCTAGTTGATGGCAACATTAAATTTGATCTAATTCATCGTTAACTTGCGCTCGTTGGCAACAAACTCTGTTACGCCCTTTCTCTTTGGCTCGATATAGTGCGCTGTCGGCTCTTTCAAAAACCGCTTTAGTGGTATCGTCATTAGTGAATTCGGATATTCCAAATGACATAGATACTTCAATTTTTTCACCTTTATTTTCTAAATCAATTTGGCTTATAGATTGGCGCATTTTATTCATTGCTCTGGTTGCATCTATGAGTGTCGTTTCAGGTAATAATATAACAAATTCTTCCCCGCCAAAGCGAGCTACAAAGTCAGACTCTCTAATGCCCGCATGTAAACAGGTAGCTATTTTCTTAAGAACTAAATCACCAAAAGAGTGTCCATGGGTATCATTGACCGTTTTAAATAAATCTATATCACCTACAACCAAGGTTAACGAATTACGGTATCTACGCCAGCGGTTATACTCTTGAGTTAATCGTTCATTATAAGCATAACGGTTTGGTAAATTTGTTAGTTGATCGGTTTGTGCTCTCACCCTCTGTTCTGCCAGATCATCTTTTAATCGTGAAGCTTCATCTTCCGTCGCAAGCATTTGCTCTTTAAGTTTTTTGACCTGTGAAGTTAATTCGTTACTTTGTGATTGTTGCTTGGAACAGAACTGGTTAACTTGAGAGAGAATTTTATCCATTCTTAACACTATTTTCTCTTCAGCTTCTGCCAGGTTTTTCGAATCAGATAAGGATTCTTTAATGGAAAAAATATCTTCAGTTAGGTTGAGGTTTAATTGTTTAGTATCCTGCTCATTGCTTTGGCTAAACTCTAGAGTTTTACTAATAAAGCTGTTAACTCTAACAATACGTTTATTAAGTGATTTAAGAAAAGCCTCAAACTGCATGTGTTCTTGATCTGAAATTTCAATAAAAGCACTAGTGATTAATTCTAAAATAGATGAAAGTTGAGAAATGTTTCGTATTTTCTCAATTTCAGTTTCTAATAATCCAGCAATTTCCTGATAACCATCCATACTAGCTAGCTGTTCAACTAAATGTTGTAATGAATCTTTAATATCTGAAGGTAATAGGTGGTTTATATTGTTGATAGTGGTAAGAGATCCTCCTGTTTCTTCAGGTTCTTTTGAACGGTATGAGTCTTCTGCCAAACTGTGTTCTTGTTTTTTTATCGCTTGCTCTGAATTATCCTCTGATTTATTTTTAGAGAATAAAAAACTTAAAAAACCTGTTTTTTGTTTGTTTGTTTTATCTGCTAAGTTAATCTTTGATTCATACTCATCGATATAATTTTTTATCACTTCTGCAATTGAGAACATGATATTGTTAGCATCTTTGTTTTTTGATTTTTTATTCGCATGAGCTAAGTTTTTCTTTAATCGCTTTGGAAGTTTTTGTTTAGCCAGTAATTCGATTAGATCAATATCTTTATTCGCTTTAGTCGAATAATTTGATGTGGGCTCATCATCTAAATTTCTTAATATTTTGCTGATTTCATTAATGGCATTCTTTATCTCTGGCTCTTGAGCATTTTTTTTAATTAGCTTTCTAAGATTAGCAAGGGATTTATCTAGTTCGTCAGATAGACCCATACCAACAAAACTTAAACGAGAGAGATGACGTTTAAGTTCTAAGCAAACATTCTCGAAATCTTGTTTATCTTTATCCATAGTTTATTATTTACGCTACTTTTTTCAACGAATTATCTTTTTGATCAACTGGAAACTCTATTTTCATAGAAATTGGAAGGTGATCGGAAACACCTAAATTTAATACTTTACTACTAATGATTTTTAATTCCTCACTTACCCAAATTTGGTCATAACAATATTTAGGATTCCACCTTGGGTAGGTGGGCGAGATGAGTGGATTTCTTTTAACTATGATTTTAGCATCTTTGAATATCTCATAAACAAACTCTTTTTTACAATTCATATCTCCCATGATAACAAAATGTTCCGTGTTTTTAACTAGGCTTGCGATATATTCCAATTGAGATGTTCTAGCTCGCTGACCTAATGCCAAATGAACCGAAATAATTTTTATTTTACGGTTCTTTGATTCTATATCGATTTCAATGGCGCCTCTACCGGATATACGACCGGGCAATTTATGGGCTCTCACTTGAGTTGATTGATATTTAGTCAGTACTCCATTGGCATGAGCGGTTAATCCACCAAAATGTCTATTTTGTTGCTGGTGAAAATGAGGAAACCCACCCTTTTGGGCTAAAAATTCGATTTGATTAACATACCGAGAGCGTAAACTTCCAGCATCAACTTCTTGAAGCGCAACCACATCAAAGTCAGATAGCCAATCAGCCGCGCGCGATAAATTTACATTTCTTGTTGAGTCCGGTAAAAAATGACGCCAACTTTGAGTTAAGTAATCACTAAAACGACTGCTATTAATACCAACTTGTAGGTTATAACTTAATAAACTGAGTTGTTGTGTCTCTTGTATTACTTCAATACTCAATTAATACTCCTTGCTAAAAGGTCACAATCCTAGATCCTAGGTCGATGTATATAATAATAGTACCTTCCTTAAAAAATTGAGCAACAATATCAGATTATTTACTATATTTTTATCTCAATTGGTCAAATGTGGTTTGGTTCTCATATTTTGCTCTCATGTAGTAGTGAGGAACGCCTAAAATTGAAAATATGAGTTAAATTAAGCTTTTCAACTGATTGGTTCTACCATACAATTCTCTGTTAGTTAAATTCTAGAATTTTATAGGAAACAAAATGCTCAAACTCATTCGACTTTTGCTAGGTTCAATAATTGCTGCACTTGATTGGGTAACTAGAGGCTCAAAACTAAAAAGAACGAGCGAAGCGCAAAATAAAGTGGAAGAAGAGATTAAGGCATTATCGATTTATCAATTTAGACTATGTCCTTTTTGTATTAAAACTCGTCGCACATTGCATAAATTGAACTTACCCATAAGTTTGATGGATGCAAAAAATGACATAAATGCGAGGGAAACTTTGTCAGAAGGAGGTGGTAAGATCAAAGTGCCATGCTTGCGTATAGAAAATAACAATGAAACAATATGGATGTATGAGTCGAATGACATTATTAAGTATTTAACTCAACGTTTTGCTTAATTAATAGTTCGCCTCACCGCCATAGTAGCTACTACACTCTCTGCGTTCATGGAGCAAGCTTTCCATAGCTCTTTACTGCATGTAGGTAACTTAGGATTTGCACGGAGCAAAATCCTGACAGTTTAATCCATGGACATAAAAAAACGGCTTTAAAAGCCGTTTTTTAATTGTTTTCAGTCTAGTGCAAGCCAGCCAAATAATAAGCTAAAGCTTCAATCTGCTTATCACTCATTTTTGCAACTACATCTCTCATGATTTCATTTGCATCGTTCGCTCTATCGCCAGAACGAAACGCCTTTAGCGTTGAGATTGTATAAGCTGGATGTTGTCCGCCTATTGCAGGGAATCCTGCAGCCGCCATTCCTTCACCAGTTGCACTGTGACAAGCGATACAAGCTGGAATGTCTCTATTAGAATCGCCGCCGCGATATAGTTTTTCTGCAATAGCAATATGTTTATCTTCGACAGCCATATGTTGTATTTTTTGTGATGCATAGTAGGCTGCAACATTTTCGATATCTTTGTCATTTAGCATACCGGCCATTGGAGCCATTGTGGCATTTGGGCGTTTACTACTTTTAAAATCATGTAATTGTTTGGCTAAATATTTAGCGTTTTGACCGGCAAGTTTTGGATTAATTGCGATTACGCTATTTCCATCGGCGGCGTGGCAAGCCGCACAAACGCCACTTTTAGCCTTTCCTTCAGCGATATCTCCAGCTAATGTGATGTTAGAAAACAAACAAATTAAGGTTAACCCTATGATCTTTCTCATTATTTATCCTTATAAGCACTTTTAAATAATAATTTAAAAGCCTTTTATTGGTTTTACAACTTGCTATAAAACCTCTGAATTATTTATACTTAACGACCCAGATTTCAGTTCTCTTATTAAATGTTAGGCAGTATAAGAGTCCCTAGTTGGGTTACGGGTGAATTATAGGCAAACAATTGCAAAAGATCCAACCTTGTCGTTTTATTCTAGCAATGTAAAACGTAACAAATAGGTTCAATACTAACCACTGAAATAATTGAATATGACTGATACAGTTTCAAAATCATCAAATATTAACCCTTTTAGGGTTGCGCGTTATTTAATGGGGGCCGCAAAGCTTGAACAGTTGCCATCCGATGAAGGCGTTGAAGTCGCTCTTGCTGGGCGGTCTAATGCGGGAAAGTCAACAGCATTAAATGCTATAACGGATCAAAAAAGCCTCGCGAAAACAAGTAAAACACCAGGAAGAACCCAACTGATCAATTTATTTATGATTGATGATTCAAATAGATTAACGGATTTACCTGGTTATGGTTTTGCTAAGGTATCAAAAGATCAAAAAGCCGAATGGCAAAAAACGCTAAGCCAGTATTTGCAGGAACGCCAATGCTTGAAGGCTTTGGTTATTTTTATGGATATTAGGCACCCATTAAAAGAGACTGATAAGCAAATGGTACAATGGGCCGTTGCCGCAAATATACCTGTGCATGTTGTGTTAAGTAAAGCGGATAAGTTGAAGTGTGGTGCTAGAAAAGCTGCAACCGTCAATGCAAAAAAACGTTTAGATAGAATCAACGAAAATATTACTATTCAAGCTTTTTCGGCGACTAGTAAGCTGGGCTTGGATGAGTTAATTATTAAGATTGCTAGTTGGTACTCTTTTAATAAAACCAATGGGTTGAAAGAAATTGATGAGTAGTTTTGGAAGTAATCATTACGAAGATATTATTGATGAGTTGCGCGATGCAGCCAATCAACAATCTTTTTTATTGGAGTTGCCAAGCGAAGATGATCTAGTTTTAGTCGAGGAAGAAATATTAGTACAAATTCCCGTCGACGTTAAATTATTCTTGCTAGAGGTTAGTGATTTAATTCTAGGGAGTTTAGAGCCAGTTACTGTCGCAGATCCTGGTTCACACACACACTTACCAGAAGTGACAGCTATAGCTTGGGAGAATGGTTTACCAAGAGAATATTTACCTATCTGCCAACACGCTAATGGTTATTACTGTATTGATGAAAATAATGAAGTGATCGATTGGCAAGATGGTGAAGTAATGGATGATCGTTGGGATGGTATTTGGTCGTGGGCTGAAACCGTTTGGATGCATAGTTAAGGTTCACGTTGTTTTGATTCCGATTTTCAAAAAGAGAAAGAATTCATGCTTTCTATTAGCTGATTACAGTGAAATCTCAGATTTGAATGATAAAAGTTTTTGTTATTGGTTGGTGGAAGAAGTGGGGGG
>CAZRPK010000136.1:0-6883 GCA_964601915.1 uncultured Kangiella sp.
CATAGCCCTTGTCCAAGCCACCGCCTCAGGCGGTGGATATACAAGACTGATTATATTAATTTCCATCATACACTTGGTTTTGATGCTTTGTTTTTTACTTATGGAGGTTCGGTCGTTCAAGTAACTAATACTGAAACACTAGTTGAAGCTGAATTTAATTTAAGAAGAACTAATACAGATGAAGCGTTGCAAACAGGTTTTGAAATAGTATTGTTTGATTTATCAATGAGCTTTGATCTATTCAATCAATCAATTCGGCTTGGTTTTGAGGCAGGTCAGAATATGGCAGTAGATGATAATAATCAAATGAAAAGAATAAATTTTGTGATCGGTGATAATCAAATCTCTGGCGGTTTGCAATTCAATATACACTATCAAGACATCGAGCAAGATGCTGCAGTAGCGGCATTCAATGATGATGATTGGTGGTTTGCCACTTGGACTAAAGGCTACCGAATTTCAGCTTCCTATGGAATAACCGAAGATACCTTTGTACAAGCCAGCTATTTTGATGAAGAATGGCGTACTTACAATACCAAGCAATTATTTTTAGAGCTACGTTCTTTCTTTTAGTCAGCTATTTAATTATACTACTTACATACATAGTGAAAATTAGTCATTTATAATGATAGAAACCGATCGAATTATAAGCGCAACAACTCAAAACACTGATGAGCAAGTTGATCGAGCAATCCGTCCAAAAACTCTTGCTGATTATGTCGGTCAACCTAAAGTCAAAGTCCAAATGGATATTGCTTTTCAAGCAGCAAGAAAACGCCAAGATGCATTAGATCATGTTCTAATCTTTGGTCCACCCGGCTTAGGGAAAACAACGCTAGCCAATATTGTTGCGACAGAGATGAATGTTAATATTCGCCATACTTCAGGCCCTGTATTAGAAAAAGCGGGTGATTTGGCCGCTCTTTTAACTAATTTAGAAAAAAATGATGTTCTTTTTATTGATGAAATCCATCGGTTAAGCCCTGTAGTTGAGGAAATATTATATCCCGCTATGGAAGACTATCAACTTGATATAATGATAGGGGAGGGACCCGCTGCGCGCTCAATTAAACTAGATTTACCACCTTTTACTTTAGTCGGTGCCACCACAAGAGCAGGGCTATTAACCTCACCCCTTAGAGATCGATTTGGCATTGTGCAAAGACTAGAATTTTATAATGTTGAAGATTTAACTTCTATCGTTGAACGCTCGGCAAGAATTATTAATTTACCCATTGATCATCAAGGTGCAAATGAAATTGCCAAGCGCTCAAGAGGAACGCCAAGAATCGCTAATCGTTTATTGCGTCGAGTAAGAGATTATGCGGAAGTCAAAGGCGATGGTTCAATATCACAATCCATTTCTGATTTAGCACTTAACTTATTAGATGTCGATCAAAAAGGTTTTGATAACATGGATCGAAAATTACTTTTATGTATTATCGAAAAGTTTGATGGCGGTCCGGTTGGTTTAAACTCACTAGCAGCTTCTATCAGTGAAGAGCGAGACACAATAGAAGATGTTCTCGAACCATTTTTAATTCAACAAGGTTACATCCATCGAACACCTCAAGGACGTGTGGCGACAGATTCAGCCTACCGACACTTTGGGTTGAAGTCTAAGAATGAACTCAATAAAGAAGCTGACTTAACTAGTTAGTTTTTTATAAACTGTAAGCTAAAAATCCAATCCAAGAAATTATAAGTAAAATCCAAGATAATTTTTCGCTTTTGTTTGAGGGTTTTACATCGTCAACGGGCATTGTATTAGTATCATTTTTTATCTGATTTTTATTGATGCTTTTTAGTTTTTTATCTAACTCTCTTGCTTTTATTTTGTATTGTTTTTTATATTGTTCTATTCCTTTTTGAATTCCTTGTGCAATCAATTTTGTTTGTTCTTTGGTTTGCCCTGGGCGTTGTGTCGCTTTGGTAATTTTTTCCGCCTCCTTGATCACTTTTTTTGAGACGTCTGTTTTGTATTTACTCATTTATTTTATCTCTTTGTATATCGAGTGTGTCTTTATTACACCAACTAGCCACAAGTGTGATCCAATCAGGAGCATTATTTAAACAAGGTACTAGTTTTAATGATTGACCTCCAGCCTCTTGAAAAATTTCCTTACCTCTAATAGCAATCTCTTCTAACGTTTCCAAACAATCAGTCACAAATGCAGGACATAAAACAATAACATTTTTAACACCGCGCTCTGCTAACTCTTTTAGTTTTGACTCGGTACTTGGTTCCAACCATTTTGCTTGTCCTAAACGAGATTGAAAACCAATGGAATATTGATTTTCATTTAACCCCGTTTTTTCTACAAATAACTGGGTCGTTTTCATAATCTGATGTCGATAACAGTTTTTGTTTGCTTTTGACTCAATTTCGCAACACCTTGATTTTTTTAAACAATGATTTTGTGTTGGATCAATCTTAGTTAAATGTGATTCAGGTAGTCCGTGGTAACTGAATAAAATATGTGGTGTGTTGTTCGCTCCATTTTTTGATATTGAGTCTTCAGGCAAATAATTAGCACAGCTATTGACCAATACATCTATATATTTTGATTCATCATAAAACGGTGCTTTGATGGATAGTTTTAAATTGAGTTTATATGATTCAATGACTCTTTTAACTTCAATCATGGATGTCTTAACCGTACTTTCTGCATAATGAGGATATAAAGGAATAAATATAATCTCTTGGATAGAGTTATTTTCTGCAATTTTTAAAACTTGGCTTTCAATGCTTGGATTGCCATAGCGCATAGCCATAAATATAGGATGTTTAATTTGCTTTTGTACCGCCTCTTTGAGCTTTTCAGATAAAACAATCAGCGGGGAACCTTCATCTGTCCAAATTTTTTGATAGGCCTTTGCTGATGCTTTGGGGCGTTTTGGTAACACAAATAAGCTAACGATCATTCGCCGGATAAGCCAAGGAAGCTGGATAACACTCGGATCCATCAGAAATTGATTAAGATATTGTCTTACACAAGATACATTAGGCTGATCGGGAGAGCCTAAATTACACAAAAGTATGGCTTTGTTGCTCATATAAAACGTTTTTGAATTTAATTTAAAGCATTTTAGGTGATAAAGCTTTCCATTCCCATCATATGTGACTATTATTTACATAATAATTCATTCAAACGTTTGTTTACAGGTAAGACCAGATCATGTTTTTAATAAAAACTGCCAAACTCTAAATACTCACAGCAATTTGTCTAATACATGATTAATTACAAGCATATTCAAGGTTTCTATTATGACTAGCTACAAAGCCCCAATTGCAGATATCCAATTTGTTACTGAAGAAGTCTTTGGCTATTCCAAGCATTATCAAAGTTATTCAGATTACACAGAAGCAACGCCTGAACTCATTGAAATGATCATGAGTGAATGTGCCAAATTTTGTGAATCAGAGTTAGCGCCGCTTTATCAATCCGGTGATAAAGAAGGTTGTCATTTTGATAATGGTAACGTCACAACCCCTAAAGGATTTAAAGAAGCATATAATTTATTTACACAAGGGGGTTGGCAAGGGCTTGCTCACCCAGTTGAGTATGGAGGTCAAGGAATGCCTCCCTCTTTAGGTCTTATTAAAACAGAAATGATGGCAACAGCAAATTGGTCTTGGGCGATGTATCCAGGTTTAAGTATTGGCGCAATGAATACCATTCTTGCCCATGCTAGTGATGAACAAAAAATAAAATTTATGCCAAAATTAACTAGCGGTGAATGGACCGGAACGATGTGTTTAACCGAGGCTCATTGTGGAACTGATTTAGCACAAATAAAAACCAAGGCTGTTCCAAACGACGATGGTAGTTACACTATAACAGGTAGTAAAATATTTATTTCTGCAGGGGAACATGATTTAACAGACAACATTATCCATATTGTTTTAGCGAAACTTCCTGATGCGCCCGGAGGTACAAAGGGGATTTCTCTTTTTATTGTACCCAAAAATAAAGTCAATGAAGATACTTCTGTAGGAGAGAATAATCTTGTAAGTTGTGGCTCGATTGAAGAAAAAATGGGGATTAAGGCATCTTCAACTGCGGTGCTAAATTTTGATGGTTCTACTGGTTACTTAATTGGTGAAGCTAACAAAGGCTTAGAATATATGTTCACCTTTATGAATACAGCGAGAATTGGAACAGCATTACAAGGTGTTACTGCGGCAGAACTTGCCTATCAAAATTCTTTACCCTATGCGAAAGATAGATTATCAATGCGCTCATTAACTGGTAAGAAATTTCCCGATAAGGTCGCTGATCCAATCATCGTCCACCCAGATATAAGACGTATGCTATTAACGCAAAAAGCAATTAGCGAAGGTGGAAGAGCAATGATTTTTTATGCTGCAAAAATTGTTGATCATCTGGATCAGGCTAAAGATGATAAAAAGTATCAACAATTAGAAGATCAACTTGGATTTATTACACCAATTCTAAAAGCATTCTTAACAGAATTGGGGCTAGAATCTGCAAATCTAGGTTTACAAGTTTTTGGTGGACATGGGTATATTAAAGAATGGGGCTTAGAGCAAATCGTGCGTGATACAAGAATTTCTACTCTCTATGAAGGAACTACAGGCATTCAAGCGCTCGACCTTTTAGGAAGGAAAATATTAATGCAAAGAGGTAAAAGTTTAAGAGTTTTCACCAAAGAGGTTTTATCCTTTTGTAAAGGTAACAGCATGCTTTCTGATAATGTACACAAACGCCGGATGAATAAATTTATTTGGCCATTGAGTAAAGCAATTGTTAATTGGCAACAATACTCACTACGTTTATCTCTTAAAGCGAGGAAGAACCGAGATATTGTTGGATCGGCTTCTGTTGATTATTTAATGTATTCAGGATATATAATGATGGGCTATATGTGGGCTCAAATGGCACAAAAGGCCAATGAGAAAATAGCTAAAAAACCTGAAAATATTGAGTTCTATAAGGCGAAAGTTAGAACCGCTGAGTTTTACTTTGAAAGAATATTTCCGAGAATTAAAACATTGTCAGCGACTATGATGGCTGATTCGAAGAGTTTAATGAGGTTGGATGCTGAGCATTTTTGATATATTATCTTAGCTAAAAACATATTAAAAAAGGCGGTTAATGACCGCCTTAGTGAATTAATTGGTATTAATAATTATTCAGCAAATAACGATTCTTCAGTTACCAATTCAAAATCGGTAAGATTAGATATGGTGCTTGCGTCAAAAGCTTTATTAGCAATAATTGTTTTACGATGTTTGTTAAATATTTTATTATATTTAGTAATACGTTTACCTAAAATGGCCCATCCTTGTTTTCTTGCTTCTAAAGGCCATGATTCGAGTTCAATCTTAGCTGTATCCATATGACCACCACCCATACTAGACCATACCATCGCAAAACTTCCTCCCATTTTGCTATTCATCATTTCTACTTGCTCCGGTGTAGAGCTAGAAAAAGTAGAAAGGAGCTTAATTGTAGTTTTTAAACTGTTGTAATAATCTTCCAAAGCATCTTCATCATATTCGTCAATGCTGATATTTAAATCACTTCTTTTTCGCACATTTATATTTTGTGAGCTTTGTGTAACCCTTACAGGCATTTTCTTTTGGGGCTGATACCTGTTTACAGGAGTCGCTCTGTGTTCATCTGAACCACTTACTTTTAACGTCCCTCCTTTACCTAAACCACCTTTTATTTTTTGTGGTTTGTAGTTTCGAAGTGCTTTAACCATTTTATTAAATGAGTCAGCAAAAGCAGTCATAATGACCTTACCTTCAGGTGTGTTTGAATAAGTTTTAGCTGCACCAAAGCCTCCTCCACCAAATGAAAATCCACCAATACTCCAGTCTCTTTTTTGAGCACTGCCAACTGCAGCAGAAACTTGAACACCTGAACGGTTATCGATCAGCAGCAAAGTTGTAGCAGCTTCTAAGTTTTTAACACTTGCATTTGCACCACCAAAACTTGGTAATCCTAAAGCTCTTTTTCCGCGGTTCATCAAACCACTTATCATACCGCTTCCACCGCCAGTATTTTGAGAAAACTGGATAGAAGGTGATAAAGTATAGTCTGCTGCAACCATTTGCCCTTGACCAAAATTACTACCATCTCTTAGTGCGCCAGAATTCATTAGATTACGTTCTTCTTGCATAGCGACCATTGAGCGTCCACGTTCGACTACTACAAAACAGTTAGACTGTTGGATCATCATGCGAATGACGGGAAGTGTACTGCCTAAATTAGGATAATAACGTCTATAATGTCCCCACCATGCTAATCTTTGATCTTCAAAAACACGTAAAGTGCCTAACGCTTCAGAACATTTCTCTAATGAACTGTTTTCACCTTCTGCGGTGGCACCGCCAGCAGCTCCAGATACTGTATTGTTGGAGTTTGAGCCGCCCATTGTTGGTAAGCTACTACTGCAACCTAGTGCAAAACTTAATACAGCGCCGATACAGAGTTGAGGTATTGCTTTTTGTATTGTATTAAAACGATTGAATTTAAAAGGCATAATTGTTCCCATAGGTATTACCATCCTTATACATTTAATAAGTTGAGTGATTTTTATTTTATTTCTGATATTAAATATACTCTAATGAGAGATAAAAATATAGACATGCTAGAAAAACGATATATACCGTTAGTGGGATTTAGTTGGTTTTAAGAAATATATACCCATCCCACTTCAAGATGCAGGATCTAGGATCTGAAAGTTATCGTTGATTCTACCCGTTAGAGTATGCCCGATATCAGGTAAAGTTTTTTGAAAAAACTCATCAATTTTATCTCTCTTGAATTCAAGAGAGAGCTTTGCACGAAAGAGCAAGCTTAGAAGAGAAAAGATATAATACCATTTTTCAGAAATAAAGAAAATTCTA
>CAZRPK010000137.1:0-6732 GCA_964601915.1 uncultured Kangiella sp.
ATATTTTGTAACCTTTAATCATTAGTGTAGTATATAGCTCAGAAAGTTATGCGTTACATTAACGTGTCTGCCTACTGTTTTATATGCGAAATTACTAATTTAACCATTTCTAACATACAAGGCTCAAATTAGTATTTGTAGATTGATTTGATTTAAATCAATAGAATTATTATTCGCGTATGCTAAGCGACTGATATTTAAGAAGATAACTTTGTAGAAAATGATTTGTTATGGTCTAAAAGTCGGACAGTACTAGCAAAAAATATAGGGTTAATATTAGAAATGACAGAATTTACACCCATGTTAAGTTTGATCGGTGGAGCTATTATTGGTTTGTCTGCTACTATTCTTTTATTTTTTAATGGTCAGGTTGCGGGTATTTCGGGTATCTTAAATGACTCAATAACTAGACAACGACAAGAAATATTGTGGCGTTGGCTCTTTATTTTAGGTATTGGATTGGGGCCATTGATTGGTCTTTATTTTGGTAGTGAACTACCTGATACGTTGGATCTTAGTTGGCTAGAATTGATAATTGGCGCTTTTTTAGTCGGTTTTGGCGTCAACCTTGGGAATGGTTGTACGAGTGGTCATGGTATTTGTGGTGTGGGTCGGCTTTCTATGCGTTCAATTTCAGCCACATTAGTTTTTATGAGTGTCGCTATCTTAGTCGTCACGTTTGTTTTTTGAATTGCTTAATCAATCAAATAATGTAATTAATTAGTATGCAAAGATATTTTAAACTTTTTATAGCTTTATTCTCAGGCACTTTGTTTGGTTTGGGATTAATGATCTCTCAAATGGTTGATCCGGCTAAGGTGATTTCATTTTTAGATGTTTTTGGTGATTGGGATCCGAGCATGGCGCTGGTGATGATTGGTGCATTAATTATATTTGGAAGTGTTTTTTGGCTGTTACTTAAAAATAAAACGCATTCCTTTTTTGGTAAAGCGATTAATACTTGCCGTAGCAATGAGTTAACACCAAAGTTGTATATAGGATCAGCCATTTTTGGAATAGGTTGGGGGATCACTGGAATTTGTCCGGGTCCTGCCATTGCTAATGTGACAGGTGGAGATATAAAAATTTATGTTTTTATTCTAGTGATGATTATTGGAATGAAAACTTCAGAGTGGGTAAAAAAATGCCTATAAGTTAGGTGTTTTTATTTAGTTCAATCTTTTTCTAAAAATTTGACGGCTAAATCGGGAAAGTCGGTGAATACGCCTTCGACGCCTACTCGGTTATAAAATATATCTAATAAGTCATCAAAGTCTTTTGCATAATCAGGAATTCTACCTTCATCTTTTCTAAAAGTGTAAGGATGCATTTTTAATCCAAGCTGGTTAGCTTCTTTCGCCATTACGCTTAAAACAATATTACCTTGAATTGATTCTTTACTCACTAACATAGATTTCCAAGGGCCAATGCCGTCCGCGTATTCAGCTATTTTTTTCATCGCGCCTTTTTTAAATAGCCAGTCGTAATTATAGGCAACCAGTTTACCTTCTTTTAATTGCATGGTTTCACCCCAACTTGTTTCTGCGATTAGCTGGATCAATTTATAATCAACATTAAGTTTTGGCATTACTTTGTTTTTAATGCGTTTAGTTTCTATGGGATCAAAACATTGAATATATACTTTGTCAGATTTGTTTTTATAGCCGTAATCCTTAATCATTTTTAAAGTGGCTAAACTGATATCTTTACCTTCTAAATGATGAAACCATGGGGCTTTAACTTCCACATAAATTCCGACATCTTTGCCTCGACTAAAATTCATTCCTTGAATTAATTCAATTTCTTCTGCAAGTGTGGAAACTTTAAAGCTTGATTTAAATAATGGAAAGCGGGCAGAATAACCTTTTATTTTTTTGCTTGTTTTGTCCTCTAAAGAAAAACCTTCTGTCATATTGAGTTGTTTGATTTCAGCTAAAGTGAAATCAATCGCAAGCCAGCGATTTTGTCCAAAAATATCTCTTGAGCGATCAGGGAATTGTTCCATCACATTGGTTACACGATCTAGATAAGGGTCATGCAATACGACTAATTGATCGTCCTTTGTCATGACGACATCTTGTTCGATATAGTCTGCTCCCATCGCGTGTGCCGCGGCTTTTGATGCAATAGAGTGCTCAGGTAAATACCCGCTAGCACCTCGATGCGCGATGACTATTTTATCTGTTCGTTTGTTATTTGAATCGGCTACTGTTTTAGTCTGACTATTCATTGCACAACTCCATTGAGCTATTACTAAACTTGCTATCGTAATCGCTCTGATAATTTTTGATTTACTAGATTGTGATGTATTAATCATTGGCCAATTTCCTTCTTTTATTTTCTTCAAACATTGTTAAGGTCAGTAATAATATAGCCATAACACATCCACCAGTTAACAGAATAAACCCACCATCCCAGCCAAAATAATCAACGGTAAATCCTAAAACAATATTAGCCACTAATGCGCCACCAAGATAGCCAAATAAACCGGTTAAGCCAGCAGCTGTTCCTGCTGCTTTTTTAGGGACTAATTCTAGTGCATGAAGACCTATTAACATCACAGGGCCGTAAATTAAAAAGCCAATTGTCATTAGTGCCATCATATCAACACCTGGATTACCTGCTGGATTAAACCAATAGATAATAACAGAGACTAAAACTAAAACCATATATAAAATTGCTGCAGGTGCACGTTTGCCATTAAACCATTTATCGCTGATCCATCCACAAAGCAACGTGCCTGGAATTCCAGCCCATTCATATAAAAAATAAGCCCAAGAACTTTTATCTAAACTAAAATCTTTCACTTCTGTTAAGTAAGTAGGAGCCCAATCTAATACACCGTAACGAATCAAATAAACAAAAGCATTGGCAATTGCGATATACCAAAGTAATTTATTATTTAAAACAAATTTAAAGAAAATTTCTTTAGCGGTAAATTCTTCTTCATGAGATTTGTCGTAGTCTGGTGGGTAATCATTTCTGTATTCATCAATCGGCGGTAAACCACAGGATTGCGGTGTATCTTTCATCGTTAAAAATACAAAAATGGCAACAAAAGTGGCAACCGCTGCAGGAACATAAAATGCGCTATGCCAATCCTGATTAAACCACGCTAAACCTATAATAAATAAAGGGCCAATTAGTCCACCACCAACGTTGTGTGCCACATTCCAAATAGAAACAGTGCGCCCACGCTCATTGCTAGAAAACCAATGCACCATGGTGCGTCCACAAGCAGGCCAACCCATACCTTGAAACCAACCATTAAGAAAAAGTAAAATAAAAATAACTGAGACACTTTCAAACGCCCAATTAGTAAAGCCAAAGATAAACATGATTCCAGCTGAAATAAGTAGTCCAGCCGTTAAAAAATATCGAGGGTTACTTCGATCGGAAACACTGCCCATTAAAAACTTACTTAATCCATAGGCAATGGAAATGGCAGAAATCGCAATGCCTAATTCTCCTTTGGAATAACCGTATTCGGCAATTAATGATGGCATAGCTAGAGTGAAGTTTTTGCGAACTAAATAGTATCCCGCGTACCCAAAAAAAATCCCTAAAAATACTTGTAAGCGAAGTCTTTTATATTCAGGAGCAATTTTATTTTCAGATAAGCGAGGAGCGTGTGGTTTTGGTTTAAATATTCCGATCATATTATTTCTTTAATCTCTATTTTATTATGATTGTTTAGATGAAAAAAATGCTTATCACTAAATTCGGATAATACTTCATTTAAATATTGGAAACCCAGTTCTGTTGTTTGTATTTTATTTTTATCAGCAACAATTAATTCTCTATCTCGGCATTTGTTAAGGTTGCTTTCAATATGATGATTGATGATTCCGGTTCGTTCATAAAACGAAGATGCCTCAACCCCATCAACTAAGCGTAGCGCATTCAACATAAACTCGAATGGTATTTGCTCTGCTGAAAGAGAATAGGTCTTATCTATAAATGGTTTTTCAAGGTTCAATTTCTTTAGGTTTAAATAGTCTTTAGGATTTCTCTTTTTACTGGTTCGAGTGATTTCTTGAGTATCTGCGCGAGTTATTTTTCCATGAGCACCCGCGCCAATGCCAATGTAATCACCAAATTGCCAATAGTTTGTATTATGCCAACAATTCTTTTTACCGTTGAGAGAAAATGCAGACACTTCGTAACGACAATAATTATTTTCTTTCAGTAGGCTTAAACCTCGTTCACTAATATCAGCGACACGATCATCATCTGCCATATTCTTAGGTGGCGAATGATGGAATGCGGTATTCGGTTCTAAGGTTAATTGATACCAAGATAAATGCTCAGGCTTTAACTCGATTGCTTTTGTTAAATCTTGCAAGGCTTGCTCTATGGATTGATTGGGAAGTGCATACATTAAGTCAATATTAATATTATTGAACCCTGCATTTCGCGCAATATGAAATGCTTGAGCCGCTTCATTTTCATTATGAATTCTACCTAATGTTTTTAAAAACTGATTTTCAAAACTTTGTATACCTATCGATATTCTATTCACGCCCGCTTGATAAAAACCGGAAAATTTTTTCGCTTCTACGGTTCCGGGATTAGCTTCCATGGTAATTTCAATATCTGATAAAAAAGGTAGTCTTGCTCGAACGCCCGATAATAAACGCTCCATATTGTCAGCGCTCATTAAACTCGGCGTACCGCCACCAATAAATATGGCAGAAATACTGCGTCCCCATACTGCGGGCAACTCTTCTTCTAAATCTTTTAGAAGTGCACCAATATATTCATCTTCAGGAAACTTATAGTTACTTTTATACTGGTCTAGCTTTTGCCCGTTTGTTTTTTGTAGCCCATGAGAATTAAAATCACAATAGGGGCATTTTTGTACGCACCAAGGGAAATGAATGTAAAGAGTTAGTGGAGGCAGGTAGGAAATATTCATTCTATTAGACTAGTTACGTTTAGTTATTGCGCTTACTTAGAATATTAGTAAATTCTCTAAGAGCCTTTCCGCGATGACTAATAAATGCTTTTTCATCAGGTTGCATTTCTGCCGCTGTTTTTTTCGCTTTTGGGCAGTAGAATATTGGGTCATAACCAAAACCGCCATTACCAATCGATTCTTTTAATAAAATGCCTTCCCACGTTCCTTGACAGATAATTGGCGTAGGATCTTTTTCATGCTTCATATAAACGATAAGGCATTGATAACGAGCGGATCGTTTTTCTTCCTCTACGTCTTTTAGTTCTTCAAGCAGCTTATTTAAATTTGATTGATCGTCACCGTGTTCACCTGCAAAGCGAGCGGAGTAAATTCCGGGACGGCCATCGAGATAATCAACTTCAATGCCTGAATCGTCAGAGATAGCAGGTAAACCTGTTTTTACACAAGCATGGCGCGCTTTGATAATCGCATTTTCAACAAAAGTTAAACCATCTTCGACTGCATCCTCTATTTGAAAGGCGGATTGAGGCGTCAGTTTTAGTTTGAATGGTTGCAGGATGCGAGAAAGTTCTACCAGTTTTTTTTGATTGCCACTAGCGAGAACGATTTGGTCTTTGGCTGAGAAAATATTTTGTGGCACAATAAGATTGCTTGTTATAAGGAACTATTTAGCAATCTTATCGCTTTTGATGAATAAATATAAGCAAAACCTAGCGAAACATTAGATGTTCTAGCCCTTTACGCTCAAATTTTTTCCATTCGCCTTCAAGTTGAGCAAGGCGATCAGCTAACGCCCACATAACAAAAGGATGATGCCCTAGACCACAATGGCTATTTTGTACTTCAATATTCTCGGTTTGTTCATCTTCTACTTCTATACAACATTTCCAGTGAGTAATTCCGCCACTTTTAGAGTAAAAAGACGTTGATGGTACAGGGGGACACTCATTTTCTCAAAAAGCTACGAAACGTGATTAACAGTTAGGCTTCTCAATACTTTTCTCTTTGCCAAACTCCAATTAATGATTTCATTAAATGCATCTGTCACATTTAATCGTGTATTTGCATTAACTTCAGAGAAAATAAATAAAGTAAAAATTGATGTAAAATAATAATTAACGGCTTCATCTAAACTCCATGTAGTGCTAACGTTTTTCGCCAACACAAACTTGTTAGTTTTTATGATGTAGTTCCTCGGCTAAATGCCGAGCGGATTAGTTCAAATCCTGCTATTGCAAATAGCCCAGAAACAATACCATTAATCCATCGACTAGTTTTTTTCCGTGACTCATCGCGACAGCCGCATTTGATATGTTAGCAGGCCCAGGAGAGATCGCTATAATAAAGAATGCTAGACCGATACTGAGTAAATAAAGCATTTCTATTACCTCTCTTGGAATAAAGGTTGAACATTTCTTGAAAACTAACGTTGCTAGTTTTTGCAGCTTAATTTTTGCCACCGATTAGGCGTAAAAAGTAAGCTGTCGACAACTTAGCTTTGTTAAGACTGCGGGCAAAATACCACGGTAAATGAAGTCCGTTATTTCAAGTTGCTTCTAAGCCAAAATGATTGAACTAAATTTAACCGCATAGCGTAAATCTCGGGTGGCTTGCCCCCGAGCTGGATAGTGTAAACTGGGTCTTTTTCCAGTTTACGGTATTCAGCTTATGGATCTTCAGCGAAATACGCACCACGTTTATAGATTGATGTACCATTTTGTTTGGATACCAAAATATCGACATAAAGTATTTATAGCCGACATTCCGCACCCACTTTTAGGAATAAATCTGCTGATAAATATCGCCTAAAC
>CAZRPK010000138.1:0-6711 GCA_964601915.1 uncultured Kangiella sp.
ATTCGAGGGTCGGCTATGGATCCAAAGTGGTGTAAAAACGAATCATTCATTATCAGCTTCTTTTATATTTTGTTAAAAAGATAATGATCTGATCGAAAAATATTGAATTAGTTCCCCGAAATGAATAATTTTATAGAATAATTAAGATTTATAATGATCTTGCCGTGGGTTATAAATAGCATACTTGCTATGGACACATGGACAATTAGTTGATTATATTTCATTTTGTCGCCAACTTACCTTAATAATAGGAAATAAAGCTTCTACTTCATTCTTTATTGTCAATGCTGTCTTTTCATCACACTTCCATTCTATGAAAGATGATGAGGATATAAATCGATGATCCATTTTATATTTTTTTGCGATTTGGAATGCTAACCTTACATCGTCACTGATTCCTTCATTCCAATCAGGATCTGTTTCGTATGGCCATTTAATAGTTATTATTCCCATAGGTTCAGTATTACTCTTATGAAATATACAAGGCTGTAGAAAAAGCCTATTTTTATATGGCAAATTTTCTTTGCCAAACATTTGATTAATTTAGGACCCACTTTGCCAGTATTTTTGAATAATTTCAAATATTTACATACTAAATGTTAACCTATTGAATATTTTTCCATTTACTTTATGCTGTACTTATTTCTGATGCATTGGATGGGATTAAAGATAGTTTAGGTGAGTTAGTTAAATAAGTTTTCTATATAAAAAATTTGCATTCATTTTGCAAAGATCGGTTAATCAATTTAGATACAATAGTAAAGTTTTAAAACTTATAAAAGTTTTTACTGACATATCCAATAACGGCTTCTCTTTCTTTATCATTCCATTCAGCTTTTGCCGGATTCATGCACTGAGCCACTCTAGCGCTTAAAGCCTCAAGCGTTTTCATTGTGTGATTTTCGCGAGTGTAAGTATCCGTTGTATGGCAAGTTAAACATTTGCCATCATGCAACGTTTGCCCTAATGTTGCCTTTTTTATTGGCTCATTGGCTAAAATTGTAAGTGATACAGAAAGTAGAAAAAAAGTGGTAACTACTATTTTATTAAACTTCATAATATTATTCTCCTTAAATAGTCTTTATTAGAATATGACATTGTAGCTCGATGCAAGAATGCCCTATAAGTTTATCAGAAGAGTGAAATAATGAACAATTTCGCAATATTATAATATAAAACGAGTTAGATCTTCATCTTTAGCCAGTTCACCCAGTTGTTTATTGACATATTCAGAATCTATTATTAATTCTTCTTGGCTATCTGTAGCATTGTAAGAAATTTCTTCCATCAACTTTTCAACCACTGTATGAAGCCGTCTTGCTCCAATATTTTCGGTTGTCTCATTCACCTGCCAAGCGACTTCCGCAATGGTATCAATCGCATCATCTGTAAATTCGATTTCACAATCTTCAGTTTGCATTAATGCGATATATTGTTTAGTTAGCGCTGCATCCGGTTCGGTTAATATTCGTTTGAAATCATCGGCGGTTAAAGATCTTAGTTCTACTCTTATAGGTAATCTACCTTGTAATTCTGGTATTAAATCTGAAGGTTTTGATAGGTGAAAAGCGCCCGATGCAATAAATAAAATATGATCCGTTTTGATCATACCGTATTTTGTTGAAACGGTGCAGCCTTCAACTAATGGAAGAAGATCACGTTGAACACCTTCTCGAGAAACTTCACCACTTCCACCTCGATTGCCTTTTGCAACTTTATCAATTTCATCTAAAAACACAATACCATTATTTTCTACGGCTTCAACTGCTTTGCTTTTTAGTTCATCTTTATTAACTAATTTTTCTGCTTCTTCTTCTGTTATTAACGTAAATGCATTCTTAATCTTCATTTTGCGTTTTTTAGTTTTTCTGGGTGCACTGTTTTGAAACATGTCTTGTAATTGGTTGGTCATGTCTTCCATACCTGGAGGCGCCATGATTTCTATACCAACGCTAGGACCATTTAAGTCAATTTCGATCTCTTGTTCATCAATCGATTTTTCACGTAATTTCTTTCTAAACATTTGTCTAGCGGCTGAATCTGTCGACTGGTTATCTGTATCTTTTGGCTCATTCTCAAACGTTCTAGCGGGCGGTAAAAGAGCATCAAGTATTCTTTCTTCAGCGGCATCTTCAGCGCGAGCTTTTACTTTATCATGCTCTTGTTCTCTTAGCATTTTAAAAGAAGAATCAACTAAGTCACGAATGATAGATTCAACGTCTCGTCCAACATATCCAACTTCTGTAAACTTAGTAGCCTCAATTTTTATGAAAGGGGCATTAGCTAATTTGGCAAGCCTTCTGGCTATTTCCGTTTTACCAACACCGGTAGGGCCAATCATAAGAATATTTTTAGGTGTGATTTCGTTGCGCAGTTCGCCATCTACTTGCATTCTTCTCCACCGATTTCTTAAAGCGATAGCGACTGATTTTTTAGCATCGGCTTGACCAATGATATGCTTATCTAACTCGTGAACAATTTCACGTGGGGTCATTTGTGACATTTATTAATTCCAAATTCTGTTGATGTTGACTATTTTTGATATCAAATTCTATTTATTGACAATCTAACTCTTCAATGGTGTGATTATGATTAGTGTAAACGCAAATATCGCCAGCTATTTTTAGTCCTGACTCGACTATCTCTTTTGCGTTTAGATCGGTTTTATCCAGTAAAGCTCGAGCTGCTGATTGAGCGTAAGGACCCCCGGAGCCAATTGCCATTAAGCTATCTTCTGGTTCAATAACATCACCGTTTCCAGTTATAATAAGCGAGTGTTCACTATCTGCAACTGCCAATAGTGCTTCCAGTTTTCTTAACATTCTATCTGTACGCCAGTCTTTAGCTAGCTCTACAGCGGAGCGCATTAATTTGCCTTGATACTTCTCAAGTTTTGCTTCAAATCTTTCAAATAGAGTAAATGCATCTGCAGTACCACCTGCAAAACCCGCTATGACCTTATTGTTATAAAGGCGTCTGACTTTACGAGCATTACCTTTCATAACGGTATTACCCATTGATACTTGACCATCACCACCAATGACAACTTTGCCATTGCGACGAACTGATAAAATAGTAGTTCCGCGATATTGTTCCAATTGACGATCCTTTACTGACTTAACATTTATAATTGATTAAGACTTAATTGGGATGATTACCAATTTTTCAAGCGGAGTTTATTCCAAAAGTCAGACAGTATAGCCCTTATTAGTGCTTGTCATTCTTATGTCTACAAAATCCCAACTTGATATAGCTCAAATAAAGTGAACATACGTTCGTTTACTATCATGATGACTATTGCTTTGTTTATTATTTTAAGTAGAATGCGAGCATCGAACTATCACAATTTTTGAAACGAAAATTATGGTCAAAAAATACAATACCGAAACTGTTACCGACGTTGTTCATTGGAACGATACACTATTTTCGTTTCGTACTACTCGCGACGCTGGATTACGGTTTCGTAATGGTGAATTTATTATGATTGGATTAGAGCAAGATGCTGCTAAGCCAATTATGAGAGCTTACTCAATTGCGAGTGCTAACCATGAAGAGCATTTGGAGTTTTTTAGTATCAAGGTACAAGATGGTGCATTGACGTCGAAACTTCAACATTTAAAAGTGGGTGAAGAAGTGCTAATTGGGAGTAAACCGACTGGAACGTTAGTCATTGATGACCTCCGGGATGGGAGGAATTTATTATTAATTGGTACAGGTACAGGTCTAGCTCCATTTTTGAGCATTATTAAAGATCCTGAGACTTATGAAAGGTTTGAAAAAGTCGTTTTGTTTCATGGCGTCCGTTTTATTAATGAAGTCGCATATCATAAAATGCTAACTGAAGATTTACAAAAACATGAATATTTAGGCGATATGATTAAAGAACAGTTGATTTATTATCCTTGTGTGACAAGAGAAAAATATCAAAATCAGGGAAGAATAACAGACCTAATGAGTTCGGGAAAACTCTGTGAAGAAGTTGGTTTACCCCACTTAGATCCAAAATTTGACCGAGTAATGATGTGTGGTAGTCCGTCAATGTTAAAAGATACATGTACTATTCTTGATGAATATGGTTTTGAAGAAAGTCGGAAAAAAGGCGTTCAGGGTGATTATGTAGTTGAGAGGGCTTTTGTTGAGAGTTAGTTATCATACTTTGAAATGGCCAACCAATTCTTGAAGATTTTTTGAAGCTTGATCAACAAATTGACTACTATCTGAAGAATCTTTCGCTGATTGTTTCGTTAATAATGAGATATCATTTACGCTAATAATATTTTTATTTATTTCTTCTGCCACCGTTGACTGTTCTGTTGCTGCCGATGCGATTTGTTCACCCATTAAACTAATTTGAGCTACCGACTCGGATATTTTTTTCAAAGCTTCACCCGCTCTGTTAGCATGATCAACAGTAAGTTTAATTTTACTATTACCAATTTGCATAGAACTAACTGAATGCCCTGCTGATGTTTGAAGAATGCTAATCATATTTCGTATTTCTTCGGTAGATTCTTGTGTTTTACTTGCCAACGCCCTAACTTCATCGGCTACTACAGCAAAACCGCGACCTGATTCGCCTGCTCTTGCAGCTTCAATCGCAGCATTTAAGGCTAATAAATTAGTTTGATCGGCGATCCCTTGGATAACATCAAGAACTGAGCTAATGTCCTTTACATCATCCTGCAGTTTATCTATCGAGGTTGATGCTTTTGAAATTTCTGATTCTAATTCGTTGATTGAAACAATGGTGCTTTTAACTGTGTGAAATCCATTGATAGAGTCTTTGTCAGCACTGGCGGTTGATTCTGCAGTTTGCTCAGCATTTCTGGCGACCTCTTGAACAGTAGCTGACATTTCATTCATAGCGGTTGCTACTTGCTCAACTTTAATATTTTGGTGATCAATTTTGTCGCTCGTAGCAATCGCAGATTGCCGGTTTTGTTCAGCGGAAATAACCAATTCTTTTGTTGTTTGCAGAACCTGGCGAACTAAATTCTTTGTATTACTTATCATCCTATTTAGATCATCACCAATATTTTTCATTTCGTCTTTTGAATTAATGGAAATGTTGCTTGTGAAATCACCTTCTGCAACTGTATTAACACATTTTTCTATTTTTGATATTGAATCTAGCATATTCATATATACACTAGAAAAAAGGTACAAAGCTGCAATAACAAGTAAAAGAGAGGAAAAAACATTGATAAAAATATCAGACTGAATATTGGTTTTTCTTTTTATTAACAGATTAATTAATTCGTTATAGCAAGAATCGTAAAGATTTAACACAGAGTCAATCAACTGAGTGCCTTCGTCAAAATATTGAGTGGCTTCAATTTCAACGCTGTCTGGTATTAATAGCTTATCTGAAGTGGTATTGATAAATTTAATAATTTTATGGTCAATTTGTTCGAAAGAGCGAGAGAGTTCTTTTAAATTTTCACCTAACGAATTTGCACTTTTAAAATTATGTGCCATTTTGCTTCGAAGCTGTTGTAATTGTTTATTATGGTTCGACAATGCGATGAAAGTATCAGCATCAAATTTACCTTGGGTTGAAACACCAGTACCAATCCCTCGAGTTTTTCCTATAACATCTACGATCGAAGGTAAATTTTTGACGGTCATTTGGATTAAGAAAGATGATTGATGTCCAGAATCTGTAAATAGGGTACTCGATTCTAAAATATTATTCATTAGCAGACTAACTCGATTGATAATATTCGAATACGACTTAAAGTTTTTTTTTGTGTCCATTGAAGGTGAAATTAAAACTAACTGGTTCCAATCTGTTTGAATGGCACGTGCTTCTGAGCTTTCTGCACTCTTCAGATCTTTAAATGTATCAAGGTTTATAAGCGTATCTAGTTTTTTTTTCAGAATTTGAGTAGTTGAATCAATATCATTTTTTACTGATTGGTTGCCGTTAAGGAAGGCGTGGGTTAATCCTCTTGATTTTGCCATATTCTCGAGAATGGGTTTGAATGTATTGATAATGGTTAATTTTTCAATCTCTTGGTTTGTTTTTTCTATCTCTTGGCTATGTTTAGTTAGAGTGTAGTGAGCAACATAACCTACCGGTATTAGATATAAAGTAAAAATTAGAGCAAATTTCTTAGCAATAGATAATTGGCTGACTACCTTAATTCCTGGAGATAATAGTAACTTTAACATAATAGTGCCTAGTGAATTTAGAGTCAGAATATCGATTGGATTTCGACTTTATATGAGTGAGGATTTTAAACTGATTGTTTAATAATATTATAGACAAGATATGGAATTTTGCATTGTAGTCGAAATATGGATTAAAGTGAGGCTCTTATCCAGGGCAAACGGGTTATAAATAACCAATTCGGCTAACTTAAACCAACAGTCAGTACTTTCATCCCATCCTGCTTTAAGACGCTTCGATTTAATACCCATTTTTGCTGTTTTCTCGTTCTTGAATCAGTTTAAGGCGATTTTATTTAAAAAAGAAAAATTGGCAGCGGCATTTCCACTCCTTAATCGACATTGATCTTCATTAAAACTGACATCTAGTTGCTAGTGGTGTTTATTCTCGACATGCCAATGATCTCTGATCCCAGTACCAATAAATTCAGTATCTTTGCCGAATTGACTGGTGATGTAATATCGTCGCTCAACTGAGCGCTCACTTTTCCTGACTGATGGGTAAGTGTTTATCAAGCAATTTAACCAGATCATATCGTT
>CAZRPK010000139.1:0-6591 GCA_964601915.1 uncultured Kangiella sp.
TCATATTTCACCCTATTTAAAAGCACTTCAACTTGTAAAATGTGTACGATACTCTCATAATGGTCAATATGTTAACGGCTAATTCATACCGCATTCAGATAACTTGTTGATAATAAAACACTAATTTAAAAAGCAATAGACTCAGTTCAAAATAGATTCTATTTAATTAATTTTTCTCATTTTTTGGCAATATTTCAAAATAGTTAAAAATGGAAAGGCTTAAAACACTATGAAAAATATTAATAAAATACAAAGAGTTAAATGCTTTAACATTATTAATTTTGAAAACCAAAGCAATATGAATCACAAACTTGCCCCTTTTAAAACTCTATTTGCTAGTAAAGTTCAACCTACTAGCGGCTCAATTCATCTTTTATTTAAATGTTTATGTTTTTCGCTATTTGCTTCTTTATTTTCTTGTACTGAGCCTACACTCCCACATTTGGAGCAAATTAAAAGCCGAGGTGTTTTGAAAGTTATCACTCGGAATAGCCCCGCCACTTATTATGAAAGTTCTGATGGTACTGCCGGTGTGGAATTCGAATTAGCAGAAGCTTTTGCAAAATATCTAGGTGTTAAAGCTGAATTTATCATCGAAGATGACTTGAAAAAAATTATTGAAGCCGTTAGCTCTGGCACAGTGGATTTAGCGGCTGCAGGATTAACGGTCACTAAAGAAAGAGAGGAGCAACTACGTTTTGCTCCTGCTTATCAAACTGTCACGACCAAATTAGTTTTTAAACAAGGGAAAAAATGGCCAAGAAACATTGAACAACTGGAAGGTGAACTCAGAGTTGTCGCTCATTCTTCCTACGCACAGGAACTTTTGGAATTAAAAAAAACTCACCCTCACTTGCATTGGTCAGAAACATACTCTCAAACCGCCGAAGAGCTGCTAATGATGGTATTAGACGAAACAATTGATTACACCATTGTCGACTCAACAGAGCTTGATTTAAACCGAAGGTTTCACCCTGAACTTGCTGTTGCTTTCACTTTAGGAGAACCTCAAGGACTTGCTTGGGCTTTTTCATTAACGGATGACTATAGTCTATTTACAAAATCGATTGAATTTTTTGGGCAACAAAAATCTTTAGGTAATATAGCTCATTTAAACGAAAAATATTATGGCCATTTAGAAAAATTTGATTATGTTGGCGCAAGAAAATTCCATCAAGCAACCGATCAAAAGCTAGATAAATACAAAGATTGGTTTGTTCAATCAGCTGCAGAAGATATTGATTGGCGCCTACTAGCGGCTGTCTCTTATCAAGAATCTCATTGGAAGCCAAAAGCAAAATCTCCCACTGGCGTTCGTGGGATGATGATGCTCACACTGAAAACAGCAAAACAACTCGGTGTCACCAATCGTCTTGACCCTGAGCAAAGTATTAATGGCGGCGCAGAATACTTGAGAAAAGTACTATCTCGAGTGCCTTTACGCATTCCTGAACCTGACAAAACTTGGTTTGCACTAGCTGGCTATAACGTGGGTTGGGGACATGTTGAAGATGCTCGAATCATTACTCAAAAACAAGGGGGTGATCCAGACAAATGGGCTGACGTTAAAGAAATTTTACCACTTTTGCAGAAGAGTAAATGGTACAAAGGTACCAAATATGGTTATGCTAGAGGTAGTGAACCAGTTCATTACGTAGATAATATCCGTCGTTATTATGATGTGCTAGTTTGGCAAGATGAAGAAAATCAAGATTTACCTGATGAAAAACCTAATGATCCTTTGGAATTAAAACCTGAAGAAACCTTGATTGCCGATATTTCGAAAGAAGAGCAAAAAGCCACTAAAATTGTCGATTAATGGCTAATCGATTAATATTTGTCTATTGGTTGAAGGTTACCAATAAGTTTCAGAAGGCTTGTTAACATCAACACCAAATGCTTCTTTTCCTACGTACCATAAACATTCGTCGCTTTTTGCTGGCATAAGCCCACAACAACGAATATCTCGATAGTACCTTTCCATTGGTAGATGCTTAGAAATAGTACCACCACCACAAGCTCGAACAGCCATTGAAGCAATTTCTGGTCCTATTTCACCGACAAAGAACTTTGCTCTATGAATAGCAGCATTAGTTTCTTTAGATCCCCTATCAGATACGACCATTCTTGCAGCATGATAAACGAGTTGCCGTGCAGCCTCGACTTTTACACTCATTTCACCCATACGAGTTTGAATCATTTCGCTATCCGTTAAAGGTGTTTCTTTACCCGCTATTTTGCGTCGCTTTTGATGTTCCACAGTAAAATTGTAGATAGCTTCAATCACACCAAAATAACAAGCAGTAAAACCACCAACAACAAAGTGAGGTTCAGTCGCTAACTTTTGTAGTACTAATCCTTCAAAACCAAGAAAAAGCATGTTTCTAGGAACAAACACTTCGTTTAATTTCATATTATTAGAAACTGTGCCTCGCATACCCATGGTATTCCACATTTCTTCAATTTCAATACCGGGATCATCTTTTGGTATAACCAACCAACTAACGACAGGAACTTCTCCACCTGGCTGAATTTCAGGAACCGCAGCAACAACATAATAGTCAGCATGGCCAGACATTGAAACAAAGCTCTTTTTACCATTTAAAATAAATCCACCTTCAATTTTTTTATACGTTGTACTTAGTGAGCCGGGGTGGAAGCCAACATTAGGCTCGGTTAACGCGGCACCAAATACTTTTCCATCCATTGCTTCAGCAAATGCCCAGTTTTGAAATTTTTTCATAATTTCTCCAAAACGTCCTTCAACACCAGACAAATCGGCTTCTGCTAGTGCACCAATAACAATGTTATGCATATTAAAACTAACTGCTGTCGATGCACACCCCTGAGCATACCGTCCAGCAGCTCTTGTATATTGAAAAAAATTAGCGCCCATACCTCCATGGCTTTCAGGTACCATCATTCCCATCAAGCCTTCTTTGTGAAAATCTTCATAATTTTCAACAGGAAAAGAGGCTTCAGCGTCATATTTAGGCGCTCTTTTGGCAAAAATTTCTTTTAATCGGTCACATTTTTCCAGTAACTCATTAGTATCTAATGGCATTTGCTACCCTATATTGGTTATCTAAATTAAAAGGATAGCTAAACATTCCTAGAGTTAGCTTGATCTAGATCAGAATTTAAGTGTGACATATTCACAAAGCTGATAATTCTACTAGTTTTGCAGCATCATTATCGATTTGTACACACCTCTCGATGTAGATACAGACCAAAATAATATTATATTCTCTAAATTAAACGTATTATGAATTAAATATTACAGACGATATCCGCCATCAGGAAACTGGTGTAGAATATGATTATATTAACCTAACGAACTGATTTAATTAGAATATGTCATTATTAAAATATAAAAATATATTGAAAATACTTTTAACCGCTATTGTTGTTCTATCTATAGCCAGTTGTAATCAAATATCCGTTAAACAAATTGAGTCTAACAACTATAATGAGCGCGTAAGGTTTCTCATAATTCATTACACGACAATTGATTATGCCGAATCAATTAGAGTTTTAACCGCAAAAGATAGCGTTAGCGCTCATTACATTATTCCAGAATCAAATGATCCTACATACGATGGCGATATAAAAACCATTCAACTCGTTGATGAGTCAAAACGAGCATGGCATGCGGGTGTCAGTTATTGGCAAGGACAACATGGCCTTAACGATCAATCTATCGGTATTGAGCTTGTTTACAAAGCGCCCTGTGCCAAAGAGATCTTTGAAGAGAAAAATACTCAGCCAAAATTTAACCAACTTAACCAACACGCTTCTGAGCAACGCTCTTGTTTTTATCCTGAGTTTGATCCAAAACAAATAAGCACATTAATAAAACTTATCAAAAAAATTCAAAAAGACAATCCCGAAATCACGGCAGAACGAATCATCGGACATGCGGATATTACACCTAATAGAAGAACTGATCCTGGACCTAAATTTCCATGGCATCGTCTTTATAAAGAAGGCATTGGCGCTTGGTATGAAACCGAAACTTCTGAAAAATACTGGCAGTTATTTCAAAAATACAAACCTTCAGTTGGTCTCATTCAGGCAGCACTTAGAGCCTATGGTTACGGAGTAATTGAAACCGGCATATTAGATAGCGCAACGATTAATGCGTTAACGGTTTTTCAAATGCACTTTACATCTTGGCAAACAGATGGCAAAGCTAACAACAGTACTATTGCACCATTATTTGCATTAATTGAAAAATATCGCTCGTCTCGCTTGGAGAAATTATTAACTCGCTATGAATTAGAAAAAGCAAATGAAACAGTTATTAGAACACCCCCATTAAATGGGCAAATAAACGGCATTTATCCAAAAAAAGAACCAAGTGATCGGTTGTTGGTAAATAACCGATCCTTTTTCAAAAGTTATAAAGAGCAGGGGCAGTTAAAGATACGAAGTCTAGGAGCAAAGTCCGCAAAAATATTTATTAATGGTAAACAAGTTATTAGTAAAAAATTAACTGTTTTAAAGCTAGCAAAAAAAGAGGGTTTGAAGAGTAACATCCCGAACAATTTATGGACGACTATTGATATATCTAAATTAACCAGAGATGGAAACAACACTATAAAAATAATTGATATCTTACCTAAAGATTCAAAAGTTGAAATTAACATCCCATTCCCCAAATTAAGTAAGGGAACACCTTCGTCAGTTGGTTTTTCGAATAAAAAACTCGCTAAAATTGATCATCTAATCAATCAAGAAATCGCTAATGGTTTTCCTGGTGCAACCTTACTGATTGCTAGAAAAGGTAAAATAATCAAAGAAACGGCTTATGGTTATAGCAACCGATATTCCAGTGATACAACCCCCCTTTCAAATCCAACAAAGATGAAAACATCTACATTATTTGATCTAGCCTCTAACACAAAAATGTATGCGACTAATTATGCGATGATGAAACTATCAAGTGATGGACAACTTAATGTTAATTTACCAATTAATCATTACATAAAAGAATATCAAGGTAGCGGAAGAGGTAGCCGTTTAGTGAGCGATTTATTGAGCCATAGCGCAGGCTACCCTCCTGTTGTAAATTTTCACGACAAACATGGCAATAAATTTGGTGAAGAATATTTTTCTCACAATAAAAATAAAACTCAAAACCTTTTAATAAACAAAGTTCCGTTTGTCATGGGACGCGGATTAAAATCTACTTATAGTGACATAGATTATTTGCTTTTAGGTACGTTAATCGAACGCATTACAGGCATGCCACTTGATGAATATGTTGAGTCTATTATTTATAAACCGTTAGGATTAAATAGAACTCTTTTCAACCCTCTTGAAAAAAATATTGCTTTAACCGATCTTGCAGCAACAGAGTTACAAGGAAATACTCGCGCAGGGGAATTATCTTTTGACAATATAAGAACCAATGTTGTACATGGCGAAGTGCATGATGAGAAAGCTTTTTATTCTATGCAAGGTGTGGCTGGTCATGCTGGTTTATTTTCGACCGCAAAAGAAACGGCTATTTTGGCAAGTGTGATGTTAAATAGAGGTGGTTACGGAGATGTTACTTTATTCAATAAAAGCGAAATGGATCAATTCACAAAACCAATTGCTTTAGATATCACGCAAGGCTTAGGATGGCGCAGAGCAGGCAATGGTGAACGAGCGTGGCAGTTTGGCCCTTATGCTAGTTCGTATGCAATTGGACATACTGGCTGGACTGGCACGGTGACTATTATTGATCCCTTTTATGATTTGATTATTGTTTTATTAACTAATAAAAAACATACCGAAATCATTGAAACGGATGAGGGCAAAAAATTTAAAGGGGATACTTTTGAAACGGGAAAATATGGCAGTATTATTTCTTTGGTTTATGAGGCTTTTTTGGAGAAATAGTTTATTTATTAACCTCGAATTTCATTTAAATCTTAGCGAATAAATTCTATTTCCGCATCTGTGTCTAATTTTGTCCAAATTCGATCAGCCGTAATAATTGGAATAGATAAACGAATTCCCGATGCTAAACACGCTCGATCGGCAATAGAAAGACCGAACTCTTTCCCTTTTTGCCATAAATTAGCCGCTAATTTGGCGTCTTCTTCATTAAAATCGATAACAGTTAAACCAAGAGCTTTTAAATTACTTTCAATTAACTCTGCATTAGCTCCCGAATGTTTGAGTTTCTGAATAACCTCAGACCAATTAACACTAGAAATTAAACAAGCATCAATTTGCTCCATAACTTTTTCAGATCCTTGCTCATTTTGAACAGCCGCCAGTAGTGCAGAAGCATCTAATAATTTTTTGCCCTTGCTCATTCCATTTCTGTCTTCGCAGCCAATCGACGTTCATTGATCAATTCGTCAACCAAACTGGTTTTTTGAGAAATATCTCGACATGCCGAATGAATTGACTGCCACAACTGTTGTTTAGATTCCATGATAAGACGACCATCTTCAACCCAAGCAAACAAATGAGAGCCAGGTTCAATAGCCAGCTGACGTCGCATTGAAGCAGGGATCACTATTCTACCTTGCTTTCCCACTGATATTTCTGAAGTTTGCATGAGTTGACCCATGTGGCACACTTGATAACTCA
>CAZRPK010000140.1:0-6502 GCA_964601915.1 uncultured Kangiella sp.
TGATATTTCAAGATCTTCGGCATATTACTGAGTAAGGTGCAGAGGCATGTAAATTTTTATGTAATAATTCAACGGCTTTCATGGCGTTCTCGAATTTGCTTTTAGTCGAGATGAATTTGATCATAGTTCGTCATGGAAGTCGATCAACTTATGTAATTTCAATAACTTACCTTAAGTATTCGTGGGGATAACTCAGCTTTAAATGCTAAAAAATTGGTCGGAATGAGAGGATTTGAACCTCCGACCACTTGTACCCCGATAAAAAAGCTAACGGCCATTAGCTTATAAAATCTAATTAATCTGAGGTTAGGTTTTTTGAAATCTTTAAGCCTTTGATATATAACGATATTATATTTTCGAAAACCTAAACATTTGTAACTTAGGTATTTTTGGAAGTTAAAATAAAAATGGAAGTTAAAATTAGACTTCCACATCACTTCCCGCGCTCATTTAACTTCCGTTCGTAAAGGTTATTGAATGAAAAACCCGTTAAAGTGCACTATAGTAATACTGCACTTTAGTACCAAAAATGGTAATTTAATCGATAATTCTATATTTATTGAAAGCGGTGCAAAACTTCTTCAATTTCTCTTTGAGGCATTTCGTTTTAAATATTCTCGAAGCGTCAGCTCTGCACTGTCTGTAAATTAAAGATCCGTATTTGTGGTTGTAGCACACGCTGTAAATATCTATTTCTCCGTTTTTTTTGTATTTCCACTTAGTTACGCCTCGATACTGTTCCACACTGAAAACATAGGTTGATAAACAAATTAATAGCAGGATCGCTGTTTTTTTAATCAACGGATTTCCCTGCTAATTTATAATAATCCTCACGATTTAAAGATTTTAAACCTTTCATCAATGCGTAATTCATTAATTTAGTATCTTTTATTCCTGATTGCGATTCTGTTACAGCTTTTACAACTTCCGTTTCAACTAATCTCCAAGCGGTGTCGTCTATATGCTTTGTTGGCATTTTTATTTCTATTTTAATTTATAGGCAGTATTCAAATTATAACCTAAGAAATTATATTTCTTGACAATTAGAATCTAAGTTTCTAAGATATCGGCAATAAATAATTTCTTAGATTCTAATAAAATGACTAGAAACGGATATTTAGAGCTTTTAAATCAACGAAACGAACTCTTAAAACCCCTCTATGACGGTGTTAAAGCGGCGAGATTACGCCTCCACTCTGTAAATTCAGAAATTGCACAAATAGAAAAAAACCCAAAAATATTCGAACCAACATTCATTCACACCAAGCCCGGCTACACAAAACCAATGATTCAAACTCTGGTAGCTCAAGCTCGAATAGGCTCAAAAACTTGCCAAAAAGATTTATCTAATTACTCAAACTGGTTAATTGGACAAATGGCAGTCGCATGATGATTGACTGGACAACGTTAGAAATTCCCTTTGTTCATACGCCAATAAACTGCGGTCGAGTTATCTCTCTGGATACCAATGGCGAGGTGGAATGGGAATCAGAAAAACGTGTGCAAGTTCGTGGTAGCTATGAATCAAATTTAAGGGTTAGGTCTGCGGGAACTGCTGATTCAACAAATGGGGATATTGTTGGCTCGGCAGGTTTTCTCCAAATCGACGGGAATCCTGCCAAGTTTTTACAAGGTCATAACGTAGTTGGCTCAAGAGATTTAATCGTTTTAACCGATATGTGCGTTTCAAAAATATTTAAAGAATTAGGTTTTTTATATACGGCTACTTTAAGAGAAACGATTTTAGCAGGCAACTTTACCATTAGTCGATTAGATGTAAATGACTACATAGAATTTGATTCAGAAGATAATGCTAAAGCTTGGATGATGGCCTGTGAATCGGTAGCAACATCTAGACAAGGTAAATTCGTTCGTAAGGGAACCACAATTTACATGGGCAAACATTCAAGACGAGTTTCATTAAAAATATATTCCAAATATTTAGAATTAACACAAGCAAAAAAAGGACATCAACTCCCTATTGCACTCCCCTATAAACAGCAACTTTTAGATTACGTAGAAAAAAAATTACGGATAGAGGCCACATTCAGAAGCCTTTTTTTAAAAGACCTCGGATTAAATAAAGCGAAAGAATTGACACCGCAAGTAATCGGTGAACTTTACGCTAAACAAGTAGGTAAATTAGAAATGAATGCACAAGTAAAACTCAACCCAATGGAAGTAATGGATTTGCCACGCTCTGTTTGTGGCACTTACTCTCTTTGGAAAGATGGTTCCAGAGTAAAAGATTTACTGCCTGCAAATACTTTTTACAGACATAGAAGAATTTTGCAAGAACACGGAATAGATATCAAAGTTTCACCAAAAAAAATCGAATCAAACATTATTCCACTAATCAGAAAAATCGAAGCAAAGCCCGTCATGATGCCGAAATGGTCGGAGTCGGTCGGACTTATATTTAACTAAACTAAAGAGGAAAAAACAATGGATTTATATATTTTAAATGTTGGCGGAGGCTCGTTCGAAAACGACAAAGGTCAAGACCAAGAATATGGGAATGTCCATGTGCTTGACGAAGAAATTGTTAAAGAAAAGAAATTTGCAGGGCAACGTGTAACTAAACTATCTGCTTCTCCTGAACTAATACATCATATCAAAGACGCTGTTCCCGGCAAATTTAATTGCATCACCCAATTAACATCTCAAGGAAAAATTAAAATAGTCGGTGTAAATAAAGGTAAGTAAATTATTTTCCATGGAGAAAATTATGATAACAAATACATTCGTATTAAAAGACGCACTAGATAAATTATTTAAAGAAGTTACTTTAAGTCTTCCGAACGTAACTCCAGAACAAAAGCGCGCATTTATTGATTTAAAATTGAAGCTTCTAGAGCTTGAAATTGAAGTTCAAAATTTCAATGACACTATAGAATTTTAAACTTTACAATCAATAAGGAATAAAAATGACTGATTTACAATTAGATATTTTAACGTCAACAATTTTAGTGGTAGGTATGTGTATCTGCCTCTGCCTCGGATTTCTAGCAGGTCAGGAAATGTCAAAATGATATTAGCTGATATGCCGGAAATAGTTGTGTTGTGCATTGGTTCTTGGGCTATCGGTTTAGCTTTCGGTATCAAGATTCAAAGTGTAATACGTTTTTTAAAAAATGCATCATAGGAGAAATATATGCATAAGTTAACTGTTCTTTTTATTTTAATACTCGGTTTTATCGCGCAAACGGCTAGCGCAATACCTACCGAGGCGTCAGATGCTTTAGCGGCTCAAGGGGTTGAGGTTGCAACTTATACCGGCCCTGCTGTCATTATGGCTGTTGCGGTTGCTACGGCAGGATTGGCGATCACGTGGGTTAAACGCTTTATTTCAAAAGCGTCTTAAAAGTGAAATTAAAAAGGGTATTAAGTTTATTAATATTGGGCTTTTTACCCTTTTTTTTACTTGCCGACGATGAACCAACAGCTGGATGGATACCTCCAACGCTTGAAGATGTTACCGTGTGGAATAATTTTTACGGCAGTCCTGGTGAAGCTTGCGTCAATAGTCAAACTTACCTTCAAGCTATAATTAGCCAACCTACTGCAACTTATGAAATAGTTGATATTACTATTGGCTCTTTTGCTGGCATGGGATTCAAAAATTGCGAAATTTCAAACTCTTCGGGAATATTTCAAGTCGTATTATTAGTTCCTACCACTGTTGTAACTTCTTTTTGCAACGACCCCGATTATCAAAACGGGATAGACAGCGATGGACTTGATGGGGTTGACCAATGCTGGAGTAGCCTCTGTCCAAAAAATGATTTGTTCTGGTCGGTCGGAAACGGCTTGGGTACGCCGACAGGTCAAGTGTGCGTTGTCAATCCTATAAATGGTCAAAATTGTAAATATTCTGCTATAGAAAATTCTGATGGCTCTGAATCTATTTACACATTCAGACAGGATGGAGAAGGTTGCAACTGCTCAAATGAGCTTGTACCTTGTGCTGATTTGGCCGATGGTGAAATAACAAATTTTCCTCAAGGGCAAGATGGCTGCACTTCGATGGGTGACTCTATTTTTTGCACAGCAAATCCAGAAGAAGAATGCTCAAACGGTGTATGTAATGCAGGTTGTGGCTACATCGGAGAGGCTTTTTATTGTATTCAATCTCAAATAGACCCTGTCGACACCGAAGCTTGCGGGGTTGGTGATGTTAGACCTTCTTGCCAAGGTGTGAGCGATGGCGAATGTCCGAACGGTGTTACAAACTGTGGTGATAATGCCGATAATTCAGATGGCTCTGGTGATCCTGCCGACGATCCAAATGATGTTGCTGACTCTGGTGATTTAGATGCTTTAGGCGAACTATTAAAGCAAGGCAATCGAAATACTAAAAAAAATGCAGATAACACTAAAAAAATTAGCGATGAGTTAACGAGAAAGCATACAACAGAAGATTACGCTCCTGACTCTGATTGGGACACTACAAAATCAGATATTGAAGCTATTACTAATGGTGATTATGTCAATGATGATGAGTCTTTTTTCTTTAATTCTTTTAGCCCTCAAGAAAAAACATTATCAAATACATTTTTAGGAATCATTCCGACTTCTGGCTCTTGTCAAAATATGAGCATTCCTTTTCCTGACATCAACGTCACAATTGATTTCTGTTCTCACGTAGCGCCCCTTAAAACAGTATTAGAGTATGCTTTAATTTTATTGTTTATCATTTATTTAGTTAGTGCTTTTAAACGATTAACGCCTTCAGGGGATTGATATGGCTATTGTCACGGGTACAATTTTAGTTACTCTTTTTACTTTATTTGCCTCAATTGGTAAATGGCTTGTTGAGTTCGCTTACATGTACGGTAGAAAAGTTTTAATTTTTACTGTTACTGTTTCTTTGTTTTTTGCGTCTCTTTTACTTATTGCGACTTTTATAACATCTTCTATTGATACAGTTTCTACGGGCGCTACAACTTCTGCAATGAGTCAATATATGACTTTAACTGTTGCTGTTTTTCCCTCTAATTTTAGTTCTATTTTAACGTTAATATTATCAATTGAGTTTCAAATATTTTTTTGGAAGTGGGCTAATAAAGTTCTTAATATGAAAGTTGATATTTTTGCATAATGGCTATTTATGTTTATACCGGAAAACTCGGTTCAGGAAAAACATTGTGCGCGGTTGGTCGAATGCGAGATTATCTTTTTCAAAATAGAAAAGTTGTTTCTAATATTGATTTATATCTTGAAAAACTTCTCAATCCTTCATCAAAAAAATGTCAAGCTTTTCGTATTCCCGATAGACCCGTAATGAGAGATTTAGAAATGCTCGGTCAAGGTTACGACGGGGATTATAGAGGTGAAGAATATAACGGTTTAATAGTTCTCGATGAATGCGCTCAATTTTTAAATACTAGAAATTTTCAAGACAAAGAAAGAAAAAAAATCACTGGTTGGTTTGTTCATGCAAGAAAAAAGCGCTGGGATGTTATTTTTATAATTCAGCACCTAAACGCATTAGACAAACAATTTAGAGATATGTTTGCAGAGCATATTGTTTATTGCAATCGGATGGATAGATTAAGGTTTCCATTTGGAATTCGTCATTTTTTTCAATTATTAGGGTTTTCTGGAAATTTACCTAAAATTCATCGTGCGCTAGTGATGTACGGTTCAACTCAGAACGCAATGAAAGTTGAAACCTTTATTTATACAGGCAAAGATTTATACAATACTTATTCAACTGAGCAAGGTTTTAATGATGAAAACGATGGTGCAATTTATCAATTAATACCGCCTTACTACACACATGGGAGATATACAAATGACTGGTCAGAATTCAAAAGAAATTTCAAATCGTGGCTTAGCCGTCCGACTCTTAAAGCACGTCAGTTTTTTTCCCTCGGGCTGTTGTTAGGAATAGTTGGAATTTCAACAGCCCAGAGTAACTATTTCCAAAATGAAGAAACAATCATTAGTTCTTTAGAAACTAAAGAATTTGAAAATGTTAAAGAGGTTTTAGATGTTCAAATTAACCATCAAAAAGACGTTGATTATTATCGTATTACTGGCTCTCTTATCGGAACTGTCCACAGTGAGCTATTCTTTGAAAAAAACGATAGACCTTTCTATCCAGTTGAAGAGGGTTATCGTTATTTGATTGTTAATAAATGCCAAGCAAAACTAATAAAAAACAAAATTAATATATCGGTATTTTGCGAGCCTGCTCGCACGCGTCAGCGGGTGACAGTCTCACAAAATAACGGCAATACATTAACGTCAAAAATAGTTGAAAGCGTTCTTTAATTACCACCGCGAAGCAGGTTGACCCATTACAAAGTAATTATTAAAAATCTCTTAAAAGTCTTTTCTCCTAATCAACCTTCTTTTTCAAATTTCCTCAAATATTTTCGTTTTCAAATATTAAAAGAGCGCTCTCTAAGTTCAGAATATTTAAAAGAGCTTAATCGAAAGCTCGATATTATTGATGCCGAGTTAGGTCATTTAAACCCTATAAAAATAGACCTTT
>CAZRPK010000141.1:0-6282 GCA_964601915.1 uncultured Kangiella sp.
AATAATTTCAACTCTTATTTGAAACAACCGCAAGATAACTTACACAAAAACTTTGCCAGCTAATTACTCTAATTGCCCTAATTTTTAAAACACTTAAGTGCTTTGTGTTGGTTTTTTAATTCGCGTAATTGGCGTAATTCGTTGACAGCTTTTTTTTAAATCTTTTAAACACTGCCAGCTAATTGCCCTAATTACACTAATTTTAAAAGACAAACATTTTATGGGACTAGGGTGCTAACCCTCTAGCGCATTTTCCAAATTCTTATAAATAGCTTGAAAGTTAATTATGTAATTCTCAATTTTATTCTTAATTTCTTTCGCCGCCGAAAGATCATAAGTATGTGCGGTGGTATTTCGCATTTCAATCATCTCAAGAACAACCACTTCGTCATCTATCCACTTTTGTTGAAAAGCAACCTTAAAACAATCTCTTGGATTAAGCGCCTCCAAACCTTTGTAAGCTAAAACACGTTTAATGGCTTTCCAACACATTTCGAAAGTAAACTCAAAACGTTTAACTTCAAGGTCGACCACAACCTCCGAAAAATTGAGATCTGACTTATATTTATTCGCAAAATCTAGAGAATCTTTAAGCCGTTGAATCGCCCTGGCATAGTTAAATAATGCGTCTTCGGCTCGAAGTTCTTTAGTCGAGCTATACAGTACCTTGCCAGTACTTTTAACTCGATTAATAAATCGCTCTTCACAAAAAACTAAATTCTGGCTGTCAACGTGGATTAGAGTATTTAATTTCTCTATTCGAGTACGAATATTAGTCTCGATTGAATGTTCCACTTTTTCCTTGTCTAGCCAGTATGCCAAATCAATATCACTATTTTCTTTCGAATCACCCGCGGCTTCAGAACCATACAACCATATCCGCGAAGGACTAGCCTCTTCAATGATTATTGCTTTCACTTGATTTATTAATTGTTGTCTTGTCATAGTCATTTTTATCAGTTTTTGGAACTAGCAAAAAAAAGGGTCATGTTCATAGTTAGGATATTGGGTCGGGCTCATTTTACAATGCATAAGCAGTTAACCTTTGAATTCCGGCTCGAAAGACTACCGGAATGACGGCTCTTCAAAGTGCCATTTTAGAGATTGAAGCCTCGAAACTCCCGTTAGGGACTGAATTTTGGCAGGATTATACATTAAGCGACTCAAAAATATATGGTTAATTTTAAGAAACAAATATTTTTAGGGTTCTAGGTTCTAAGGTTTAGGTTCTTCACAAATATTTACAAACAATCAACCGTTTTAGCATTCGAGCTCTACGAGGTCAGTTTTAATCATTTTCAAAAAAAGATAAGTCGCAACCGGCTTGTTGTACAATATCGACAAAATAAGGTAAATCAAACGCTGAAAAAGTTTCCTTTAATTCTAGAAGCTGAGACACAAATAAGCTATCCCCTTCTTGCAAAATAAGCTGTCTTTTTAACATTTCCAACTTGCTTCATAGGTAAGTTCAAAATTTTGAATTTACCCGCCTCGCTTCGGGCTACAAAAGTGTTTTAGCTCGAAGTTTTACGGAAATGTCTAATCAATACGATAATCATTGCTAACATTCCACCTAACATAAACCAAGAATAACAATTAACGTCCTTTTCGGTTTAGCATTTCCTTTAAGCTCATTTCTTTGATTTGTATAATTCACGTAATTCGTTGGCAACTTTCTTTTAAAGACTTTAAACCTTGTCAGCTAATTACACTAATTACTCTAATTTTTAAAACACTTAAGTGCTTTGTATTGGTTTTTTAATTCGCGTAATTGGCGTAATTCGTTGGCAACTTTCCTTTAAAGACTTTAAACCTTGCCAGCTAATTACACTAATTACTCTAATTTCTAAAACACTTAAGTGCTTTGTGTTGGTTTTTTAATTCGCGTAATTGGCGTAATTCGTTGGCAACTTTCTTTTAAAGACTTTAAACCTTGTCAGCTAATTACACTAATTACTCTAATTTTTAAAACACTTAAGTGCTTTGTATTGGTTTTTTAATTCGCGTAATTGGCGTAATTCGTTGGCAACTTTCCTTTAAAGACTTTAAACATTGCCAGCTAATTACACTAATTACTCTAATTTTTAAAGCACTTAAGTACTTTGTGTTGCTTTTTTAATTCGCGTAATTGGCGTAATTCGCTGGCAACAATCTTAATCTTTTATTTTTGGGTTATATACCCGTTTTGTTTCTAGCGATTTATTACCTAAATTGACTAATATTCCTAATTCTAACCCTGTTATTTTTAGATAGTTTATTAATTGTGATTTATGTGCAGGGTTCATTTCACCAAGAGCCTTTAGTTCAACAATGACACTCCCATAACATATAAAGTCAGCTTGATACTTTTTATTTAATACTTTTCCTTTATAGCTAATAGTCAGTAACTCTTCTCGACTATAGGGGATTTGTCTAATTTTAAATTCTTCTTCCAGTGCTTCTTGGTAGACCGCTTCTAAAAAACCACATCCTAATTCACGATGCACGGCCATACACGCGCCTACTATTTGGTAACATTCTTCTTTTAATACTAACTCTGTCATAAATTCCTTTTTTACAGATAAATATCTTTTAAACACTTTGCCAACTAATTACTCTAATTTTTAAAACACTTAAGTGCTTTTTGTTGGTTTTTTAATTCGCGTAATTGGCGTAATTCGTTGACAGCTTTCCTTTAAAGACTTTAAACCTTGCCAGCTAATTACTCTAATTACCCTAATTTTTAAAATATTTAGGATCTTTGGCTTGACTTTTTAATTCGTGTAATTGGCGTAATTCGTTGACAACTTTCTTTTAAATCTTTTAAACATAGCCAGCTAATTGCCCTAATTGTTTAAAACAAAGCTTCAAAGAATATTTCTTCTATTAATATCATGTATAAGGTTTTCTGCAAATTTTCGAATGAAATCAACTTCTTCATGAGCGCTTTGCAAAGCATCAGCAAGCACTTGGTGATCTTTTATATATTCATGAACCATTTGATTACGTAAATGCCTTACTTCCATCCAACGCTCTGCTGACTCAAGTACTTTTAGTTTTTCGGCTTTATTTAAATTATCAATAAAAGCCGCCGTTTTCTCTCCAATGGCTTGCAACCAAAGTGGTAACAACTTATCCCCTACAGTGTCTTGTAATCGCCCAAAACGGCTGCCAAAAGCTTCTACTTTTTCTGCTAACTCGGCATCTATAGTTAATGTTTTTGCTTTTTTTATTGTAAATGTTTCAGAAAAAACTCTTTTATCGGAATATTCTAGATATTTTATTTCTTGCTTAACAACATCTATCAAAAAATTTAATCTCTCTAAATTTTTCATAACAAAATACCTTGATTATGTACCACTGTATGAATAGGCAGTTTCTCAAGATTAGGTGCTTCAAGCAACACATCTATTTTTTGACCCTGCATTTTCATCATTACTTTTGCGCTGATTTTTGCCACCGTTGAAGCAGGTTTCTCAACAATATTATCTAAACTAACTAGAATATCGATATCTCCACCTCTAGCATTATCGTCTAAGCGAGAACCAAACAGCCAAATTTTAGCTTGCTCCCCAACAACTTTGTTAACAGCGTCTTTGAGTATTTTTATTTGTTATTTTGTAATTCGCATTATCTATTGAGTTACCCTAAATCAAATCGAAGGCGTCAGAATTAATTGTTTTTGTTTTATCACTTTTCCACCACACACCAACACTTTACAGCAATATCATAGTCACTGTTTATATCAGCGGTGTTTTCACTCTAGAACCATACATCCAAACAACTTCAATACAAGACTACTTTGATGCCAATAGCCTTATTGTATTTAATACGGTTTGTTGATTCATTGTTTCGATTTTTTAAAATATCGAAACAAGACAATCAGCACAGCTAACATACCACCTAACAGAAAACCTAACAGAAAACCTAATATTACAATGAGAGCCCTTTTCGGTTTCGCTTTTTCTTCTGATACTTTTGCTGGACTAATTGTTTTAAAAATATATTCATCACTAGCTTCAGCTAACATCAAAGTTTTAGTTTGCTCTTCAATCAATTGATAAAAAACCGATTGCATATCGGTAATATTGGTTTCGTTAATTTTTTCTTTTAAATAGTTAATGCTTTTAATCGCTTCTTCACGATCTTGCTTTTGAACATAAGATAAAGAAGACTTCATGTTTATTTTACAATTTCAAATCTATCCTATTTCATTTACTTATAAGATAAACATCCGTAACTTTCTAAATTATAACTTTACTGAAAATGAGCAACATGATTCATATCGGCACCCAGTACACGAATGACCTTTAACTTTTTACTTTCGATTTTGTAAAATGCGACATGTCTTTTGATAGGATAACTAAAGTAAGTAACCCTTATTTCATCGCAACTTGTTCCTACTAACGGATTTGATGCAATAAATTCAAAGCCTTCGTTCAAATAATCAAGATATTTATCAGCTTGAACTATGCCCCAATTATCGAATGAATAGACCCAAATATCAATTAGGTCATTTTCGGCGGCTAAGCTCTTAACAACTTCGAGGATCACTAGATTTGCGAGCCAACTCTATTTCTTGCTTTTAACTTGATATCCTCTATATCCAATTTACCCGCATCCCCACTTAACTCTCCTTCTATAAGTTTTGCTACCAGAATTTGGCGTTTAAGAGCCTCATACTCAATATTGGATACGACAACAGCGATAGGCTTACCATTTCTAGTGACAGCAACGGGCGCTTGCTGCGAACGGATCAGCACTTCACCAAACTCTCGTTTTGCATTAGTAGACGTAAATGTTTGCATATTGACTACCTATTTGGTTTAAATTGATTAAGTTAATCAATTTTAGTCTCGAATTACATATAAATCAACGAAAAAAGAAGGGACTTGATAGCTTAAAGCGTTGGGCAATACTCAACTCTACTTTTTTGAATTACGGAAATGGCGAATAAGAACGATTATTACAGCTAACATCAGTTTTTTGTTTGCTCTTCTATCAACTGGTAAAAAACTGACTGCATGTCATAAAATAAGTTACGAGGAATTGTAATTGTCTTACTTTGCTTGTCAATATTTTGTAACAACAGATCCAAGGTACATTTCAAACATCTATCCACTCTCTAACCCACTATTGCTAAAAATTCTAGTGTTTCTGCATGATTTTTTTGTGAAGCACATCCGGCGCAAGATCGGCTTCGTTTGGCCAGCACACTACGCCATAGTCATCGACCCTTACTAAAGCAAAATATTCTGCTTTTTTTAGTGGCTCAAACATTGTACCAAACAAACGATCAGCAATTGAAATTTCTCCCTTTATACCATCGTCAAAAGTGAGAGCCAGGACAAAATCTGGTTTTGCTTCAACATGAATGACTTTAACCATGATTACTCCAAAGGTTCAATTTTATCTAAAGGTTGATGTAATTCAGCCAACTCCCAGTCATGCTTTGATTCATCATGATGCATAACCGCCCATTCAACGGTCATTCAACGGTCATTCAACGGTCATTGATAATACCCTTTTGGGTAAGTTACCCTTTATTATTTCCAATGTATTAATGTTAATTTGTGCTTCAAACTCACAAGGGTTACCATAAACATGGGTGGCAACTATGGTATCAATACTTGAGTCTTGGTTTAACGCTAATTGCACTTGTTGTGGGCATAAATTATAACTATTGGCATCTATATCACTAAATGAAATTTCGATACCTTGCCATATTAATGAGCTTGCCGTTACCGCAAAACTAAAAGATGTGGTAAGCGCACTTTTTACATTAAGTGTTTTATAAGCGACCTGTAAGGCAAGTGTACCATTTGATACTAACATCTGCTGTAAGTTAACTTGGACTTCTAGCAAAAAAATGATGGGCTAAAGCACAACCTACAATGTCAGTGAGCGGTTATTATTTAACATAATACCCTCCGGTTTTAGTAGCACCTTTAAACTCAACTTTATTGTCCTCTTTCAACTGCTTTAAATATCTTTCAATGGTTCTTTGCGTAACATTAAAATATTCAGCGATTTTTTTAGCGTTTATCGGCTGATTTTGTGCTATAAAATCGAATACACTATTTACACCGACATTTACACCGACATTGGTGAATTTTTTGTCTTTATGAGGTTGTTTGCTTTTATAAAGCGTAACTTGAAAGCCTTTTTGTATCTCTTCAAACTTTGGTTGAATCAGCCCATGTTCGGTACAAAGTTTTTTAATTCTCGCGATGCCTGAGCCATATTTTTCTAATAAAGCATCCCCGGGGCAAGCCCTTTCGCTGGACGCGAAACTTCACTATC
>CAZRPK010000142.1:0-6257 GCA_964601915.1 uncultured Kangiella sp.
ACAGTATAAAGCATCAAATTAGCATAAAAAACTTAAATTATGGGTTCTAATAACGTATCATTGCGCCTCAAAATTTGGCTTGATTTTGCTTGTTTTTTTGCATTATTAATAATACAAGAAACTAGCGAATAGGTTTTTAGTTAATTTAATTGAGTAAAGAAATATGCTTATTCTTCGTGGTGCTCCGGCATTATCTGCCTTTAGAATGCAAAAATTCATTAAAGCAGGTAAGCAACTTGTGCCAAATTTAGGTCAAGTCTATGCTGAATATGTCCATTTTGTGGATCTTAAAAGACCGTTATCAGAATTGAACCATGATTCTCTCAAAAAGTTATTAAAATATGGCTCAATTAAGGACATCAAGGAAACTAAAGGAGCGTTTGCCTTAGTGGTTCCTAGACCCGGTACTATTTCACCTTGGTCATCTAAAGCAACCGATATTGTTTATAATTGTAATATCGCAGAAGTGAATCGAATAGAACGAGGTACGAGTTGGTATTTACAAGACACCAATGGAAACTCTTTAACTGAAGCTCAAATGAAACAGCTCAAGCCTATTCTACATGATCGAATGATGGAAGTTGTATTCCCTGCTTTACAAAATGCTGAAGTATTATTTGAAGTACAGCAAGCAAAAGAATTTAATCGAGTTGATACCCTCAAAGGTGGACGTGAAGCACTAAACGAAGCGAATGTTAGTTTGGGTTTAGCCCTTGTTGATGATGAAATTGATTATTTAGTTGAGTGTTTTGAGAAACTAGAGCGTAACCCTACCGATGTTGAATTAATGATGTTTGCTCAAGCAAATTCAGAGCACTGTCGTCATAAAATATTTAATGCTAAATGGACAATTGACGGCAAGAAAATGCCAAATACGCTCTTTGGCATGATAAGAAATACCCATCGATTATCGCCAGACGGTGTTTTATCAGCATACAGTGATAATGCCGCCGTTTTTGAAGGTTGGTCTCAGCCACGATTATGGGCTGAACCGAGTGTTGATCATAAACTTAAAAATATTAATGATGAATCATCAAATATAAACAATGAGCTTTTAGGGACACATCCAGGCGAATATCAATACCATTTTGAAGCAATACACATATTAATTAAGGTTGAAACTCACAATCATCCAACAGCCATTTCGCCTTTTCCAGGTGCTGCAACAGGATCTGGTGGGGAAATAAGAGATGAAGGAGCTACCGGTCGAGGTGGGAAGCCTAAAGCTGGATTAACCGGTTTTAGTGTCTCTAATTTACAAATACCTGGTTTTGAACAAATATGGGAATTGAATGCCTGTGGCACAGACTTAAGTGAGGATTTAAGCAAAAAGCCAAGAGAAAACATTTACGGCAAACCGGATCGAATTGTTTCTGCGCTAGATATTATGACGGATGGACCACTTGGAGGAGCAGCATTTAATAACGAGTTTGGTCGCCCCAATTTATGCGGTTATTTTAGAACCTATGAGCAAAGCGTTGATTTTGAATATGGTACTCAAATGCGTGGTTACCATAAACCGATTATGATTGCAGGTGGAATGGGCAATATACGTGATCAGCACGTACAAAAAGCGGAAATAAAACCGGGTTATCACGTTATTGTTCTTGGCGGTCCTGCGATGTTGATTGGTTTAGGCGGTGGAGCGGCTTCTTCAATGGCTTCAGGTAGCAGTGAAGAGTCTCTAGATTTTGCATCGGTACAACGAGAAAACCCTGAAATGGAAAGGCGTTGTCAAGAAGTGATTGATACATGTTGGGCTATGGGCGCAAATAACCCGATTGCTTTTATCCATGATATTGGCGCTGGTGGGTTATCTAATGCGGTACCGGAATTAGTTCATGATGGCGGTCGAGGCGGTTCATTTGAACTTCGCCGTGTTCCTAATGATGAGCCAGGTATGAGTCCTGTAGAAATATGGTGCAATGAGTCGCAAGAACGTTATATGCTAGCCGTAGCACCAGAATATAAAGAAATATTTGAGAGTATTTGCCATAGAGAAAGATGTCCATTTGCTGTTTTAGGCAATGCAACAGAAGAATTACATTTAACATTGAGTGATGAACATTTTGGTAATAATCCCGTTGATTTACCAATGGATGTATTGTTTGGTAAAGCCCCTAAAATGCACCGTGATGTTACTTCTTGTAAAGTCATTAAACAATCGCTCAACATAACTGATTCAATTGATGAAGTGATTAATCGAGTTTTAAGTTTGCCTTGTGTAGCGGATAAAACGTTCTTGATTACTATTGGTGATAGGACGGTTGGTGGTTTATCTCATAGAGACCAAATGGTCGGGCCATGGCAAGTGCCCGTTGCTGATTGTGCGGTAACTGCATCCAGTTTATGCAGTTATACCGGTGAATCAATGGCGATGGGAGAGCGAACTCCTATTGCTAATTTAAATTATGCTGCTTCAGCAAGAATGGCCGTTGCAGAATCTATTACTAATATTGCCGCATCAAAAATTGAAAATATTGGAAAAATTAAGTTGTCGGCTAACTGGATGGCGGCCTGTGGAGTCAATGGTGAAGATGCCGGTTTGTATGAAGCTGTCGAAGCCATTGGAATGGAGTTATGCCCAGCATTGGGAATTGCCATCCCTGTTGGAAAAGACTCAATGTCTATGCAAACCACTTGGCGACAAAATGATAAAGAGAATAACAAACAAGTTGTTTCACCTTTATCACTTATTATTACGGCATTTGCACCTGTGGAAGATATCCGTAAGACGTTAACGCCTCAATTAAAAGCGGATATTGATAGTGAGTTAATTTTAATTGATTTAGGGCGAGGTAAGAATCGTCTTGGAGCAACTGCACTGGCGCAAGTTTACAATCAATTAGGTGATCGTCCTGCAGATGTCGAGTCCGCAGAAACACTTAAAGCTTTCTTTTCGACCATCCAATCGCTTAACCAATCAGGGCTTATTCATGCTTATCATGATCGCTCTGATGGAGGATTGTTAACTTTGTTAGTTGAAATGGCATTTGCAGGTCATTGTGGGTTAAATATTGATTTGCAATCCTTACCTAAAGAATCTAATAAGGAACTTAATAAAGAGTCTAATAATGCATTAGAAGTGCTTTTTAACGAAGAGCTCGGTGCAGTTATTCAAGTTGAGAAATCAAAACTTGTAGAGATCAATGAATGTTTCCGAGTGCACGGTTTAACTGAGTTAGTCCATAATATAGGTAGCATTTCCACAGACAAAGTTATCTCAATCAATCATGGGCAACAAAATTGGCTTTCTAGAGATTTAATGGATTTACGTGCTATTTGGTCTGAAACAACTCATCAGATGCAAATGCGTAGAGATAACCCAGAGACTGCATTGCAAGAAAAATTCATACGATTAGATATTAACAATCCCGGTATAATCCCGAAATTAAGTTTTGATCCTAGTGATGATATTGCCCAAAGTTTTTTATCCTTAACAAACAAACCCAAAGTTGCAATTTTAAGAGAGCAGGGGGTCAATAGTCACTTAGAAATGGCCGCAGTGTTTATTAAAGCGGGATTTAATGCGATTGATATTCATATGAGCGATTTGATGAGTGGAAGACGTCACCTCAGCGAATTTAAAGGGCTAGTTGCCTGCGGTGGTTTTTCTTACGGTGATGTATTAGGTGCTGGAGAAGGTTGGGCTAAATCTATTTTATTTAATAACGAGTTAAAAACGATGTTTAGTGACTTTTTTGCACGTGAAGATAGCTTTTCTCTTGGGATCTGTAATGGTTGTCAAATGATGTCAAATTTAAGAGAAATTATTCCTGGTAGTGATCATTGGCCTCATTTTGTTAGAAATAAATCGGAACAGTTTGAAGCGAGGTTCTCAATGGTCGAAGTAACAGAGAGCCCCTCAATCTTTTTGAAAGGTATGGAAGGATCTAAGATACCTATCGCTATTTCTCACGGTGAGGGGCGTGCCGAATTTAAAAATGATTCTCAAATTAAAGCGTGTGACGAGTCTGGTCTTGTTTTTGCTAGATTTATTGATAATTACGGTAGAGTCAGTGAACAGTATCCAAGTAATCCCAATGGATCTCCAAAGGGAATTACTGGGTTAACAACTAAAGATGGTAAAGTAACAATTATGATGCCCCACCCAGAACGGGTTGCTAGAAGTGTGCAAAATTCATATGCAGATAGTCAATGGGGCGAAGATGGGCCTTGGACTAGAATGTTTAGAAATGCACGGATTTGGGTCGATTAAAAGGTAAAAAAATATATAAATTTATTCGGGCCTATTTTTTAATAAAGCTTTAATACAAGAGAAATAAATTTTGACACACAGAAAAAATCTTGAGATTTTGAAAAATAAACTTGCGCCAGTCTTATCTGAATCTTTTGGATATTTTTCATTACTTTATACTCAAAGTGCAGAAGACTTAGTCGAAGATAATATATTAGTTCGAAATCAAATTACCCTTGTTGATGATTCATATGGAATTAATGAGTCGCCACTAGAGCAAACAAAAAATAATCTAAAGAAAAGCAATCAAGAAAAAAACAAACTTAAAATACAATGTAAATTTGAAGAGCTACCAGTTGCTGCAGACTGTATTGATTTAGTATTTTTACCCGAAATTTTGCAAGAAAGTCAATTTCCGCATCAAGTTCTGCGTGAAGCTGAGCGAGTTATGATCCCTGATGGCACTATCATATTAATCATCAACAATCCTATTGGGTTAACATCTCTTAAAAAAGAATTTAAAAATACTCTTGAAAAATTAGCTAGTTTGTTTAAATTAAGGCGTAGCCCTAATAGTAAAATAGAAAATCAGGCTTGGTATATTTTGGGTAAGCATAGAATAAAAGACTGGTTGAACTTATTAGGAATAGAAACAACTAACCAAATAGCTGTTTGTCGCGATTATGTGAGTGATACGAAAGAGTTATCATCTAGGTCAAAATTAAACAACAAACTAAAACAGTTTTTTCATCAAACATTTGCAGATCAAATTATAATAGTTGGTAAAAAAAAGGTATCAACTCTAACACCGATTAGACCGAGTTGGCGAAATAATAAACGGTTTTCACGCCCCCGTTTTGCTGAACCTTCTGTGCAGCAACATGCAGAATCTTGCTTGACACAAATTACAAAATAATTAATAGTTTGCCTGTCACCCGTTAATAGATTTAAGGAAAATTCATTGAGCAGAATTGAAATATATACAGATGGAGCCTGTAGAGGTAATCCTGGGCCAGGCGGGTGGGGTGCTTGGTTGATAGCTGGAAAACACCAAAAAGAGTTATATGGTGGCGAATCGAATACTACTAATAATAGAATGGAGTTGATGGCGGCTATAAAAGCATTAAGCGCCCTAAAATCGGCTAGTGTTGTTACCTTGACCACCGACTCACAATATGTCAGAAAAGGGATCACCGAATGGCTCGCAGGATGGAAACTAAAAGGTTGGAAAAACTCACAAAAAAAACCTGTAAAAAATTCGGATCTTTGGAAATTATTAGATGAGCAAAATCAGCGACATAAAGTTGATTGGCAATGGGTGAAAGGACATAGTGGTCATCCGGGTAATGAAAAAGCGGATGAGTTGGCTAATCGTGGTATTGATGAGTTATAAAACTTAATTATTGAATATTCGAATTTAAGGTATAAAATGCGACAAATAATATTAGATACAGAAACGACAGGTTTAGAACCCACTCAAGGTCATAAGATTATTGAGATTGGTTGCGTGGAAATGATTAATCGTCGTCTTACCGGTAAACACTTTCATGTCTATATCAATCCACAAAGAGAAATTGATGATGGTGCGATGGAAGTTCATGGCATTACCAATGAATTTTTGCAAGATAAACCTTTATTTAAAGATATAGCTAAAGAGTTTTTAGACTATGTGAAAGGTGCAGAATTAATTATTCATAACGCACCATTTGATATTGGTTTTTTAAATAGTGAGTTAAGACATTTGAAAGAAGACTTAGGTTTGATGGCAGATTATTGTTCTGTATTAGATACTTTAGTTTTAGCAAGACAAATGCACCCTGGGCAAAAAAATAGTTTAGATGCTTTGTGCAAAAGATATTTTATAGATAATAGTCACCGAGAACTTCACGGCGCATTACTAGATTCGGAAATTTTAGCCGAAGTTTATTTAGGTATGACCGGGGGGCAGTCAGATTTAACGCTTACGCATAAACAAGATTATTTAACAGTAGGGAGAGATGATGGAGGGGTTAGGAGGCTACCTGAAAATAGACAACCTTTCAAAGTGATTTCCGCTAAT
>CAZRPK010000143.1:0-6234 GCA_964601915.1 uncultured Kangiella sp.
TTATACGAAAAAGCCCTGAAGATATGATACAAGAAACTTTAATAGAAATATTTAAGAATAAAGCTAAATAGGTGAGTGTAAAAAAACTGATTTTTTTTAGTGATTAATTTAAAAGAGCCTCATATCTAGATTGACAAGTTTGCATATTTAAAGTTACACTTTAAATATGCAAACTTACACAACCAGAATTCAACAACCAATTATAGAGAAACATCTAACTGCATTTCCCTGTGTAGCACTACTGGGCGCAAGGCAGGTCGGTAAATCTACTCTAGCTAAAGAGGTCTTAAAAAATTGGAAAAATTCTATTTATTTGGATCTTGAAGATCCTAGAGATTTCGCTAAATTACAAGAACCTCTTCATTTTCTAGAGGCAAATAAAGAATCGTTAATTTGTATTGATGAAGTGCAGAGATTTCCTAAGCTTTTCGAAGTCTTTAGAAGTTATCTCGATCAAAATAACAGAACAGGTCAGTTATTTCTATTAGGCTCTGCCTCCAGAGATTTAATCAAACAAAGTTCTGAAAGCTTGGCAGGTAGGATCTCCTACATTGAAATAAGCCCTTTTACGGCTTCAGAAATTACTGACTTGAACCGACTATGGGTGCAAGGCGGTTATCCTGTAAGTTATGAATTAGACACTGAATTAAGTTTTGATTGGCGAATTAACTATATTAGAACATTTTTAGAAAGAGATATTCCAACACTAGGCATCCGAGTTCCAGCGGAAACTCTTAGACGTTTTTGGAGTATGCTGGCACACCTAAATGGTAGTTTGCTTAATGCTTCAAAATTAGCCTCTTCAATGGGGGTTAGTGTCCCTACCATTAAAAATTATCTTGATATTTTAGAGGGTACATTTGTCATAAGGCAATTAAAGCCTTTTCATACTAATACCAAAAAACGCCTTATTAAATCACCTAAAGTATATATTAGAGATACAGGGTTAACACATTGTTTACTCGGTATAGAATCTTATAATAATTTATTGGGTCACCCTGCTCTTGGAAATTCATACGAGGCATTTGTGATTGCGAGTATTCTCGAAACATACCCAAGGTATGAGGCTAGCTTTTATCGTTCGTCAAGTGGTGCAGAAGTTGATCTGGTATTAGAAAAAGGAAGTAATAAGATTGCAATAGAAATTAAATCGTCATCTGCCCCACAACTAACAAAAGGGTTTTATGAGGCGTTAAAATTTATTGAACCTCAACAATCATTCGTTATTGCACCAGTTGATTCACCTTATCCTATATCTGATGGTATTTGGGTTTATGATCTGAAGAGTTTTCTAGACAAAGTAGTTTAAGATTCTACAGACTAAAAAGTCTTAATAAGCAAGAGATCTAATACAGTTAATCTTATTGTATGAATTTAGGTAATAGTTAAAATGAAATATTCAAACTACTTTCCACTTCAAAATTTTCCCAGCAAAAAACGGTGTGATTAGATTACCATTAGGTAAAGTAATTGACTTAGGTACTTGCCAATCTTCTTTGATTAAAGTTACTTTACCTTCGTTTCTTTTTAAGCCGTAAAAATCCGCGCCATAAAAACTGGCAAAGCCCTCTAATTTATCAAGTGCATTTAAATCTTCAAAAATTTGAGCATATAACTCTAAGGCACTCAATGCGCTATAACATCCTGCACAGCCACAGCTCGATTCTTTTTTATACTGTTCATGTGGAGCTGAGTCTGTTCCTAAAAAGAATTTACTTGAACCGCTAGCAACAACTTGTTGCAAAGCCATTTGATGAGTATTTCTTTTTAACACCGGTAAGCAATAATTATGCGGTCTTATTCCACCGACTAACAGATCATTTCTATTCAATAATAAATGTTGAGGTGTAATCGTTGCTGCAATGTTTTTTCCAGATTGGCTAACAAACTCAACTGCATCTTTTGTAGTGATATGTTCTAAAACAATTTTTAAATCAGGAAAGCTTTGAACAATTTTATTTAATACTGTCTTGATGAATATTGTTTCTCTATCAAAAATATCCACTTCATGGTTAGTGATCTCTCCATGAATTAATAAAATAATGCCTTCATCACTCATTGTTTGAAGTACCGGATATAAAGATTCGATTTGCTTTACTGCGGAGTCAGAATTGGTTGTAGCACCCGCTGGATAATATTTGATCGCTTTGATCCTAGCTACTTTTGCTTCAATAATAGTTTGAGAGGTTGTTGTATTGGTTAAATACAATGTCATCAAAGGATCAAAATCGGCATTGTCAGGTACGGCCTGCAATATTCTATTTCTATACTCTTGAGCCATTTCAGCGGTTGTGATTGGCGGAGTCAAATTTGGCATAACTATTGCTCTTCTGAAACATCTAGCGGTTGCCGCCACAGTTTCAATTAAAAAACTGTCATCTCTAAAATGTAAGTGCCAGTCATCTGGTGCTTGAATAGTGATTGATTGCATTTGGTAAATTTCCTAAAATTTAACTCTTTGAGAGCTCGGATAATACTTTCTCGCTAAAAAAGTATAAAAGAAATACGTTATAGGGTATATATCAAACAGATATTAATAAGAGTTATTTGCCCATTATCCGCTTTATCTAGTATTCTTTAAAGTCTAATGGTTTGTATGCAGATTTTCGAGTTATGGTTGAAACAAGTGAATTAAACGAATTATTTTACCAAGCGGGCACATTAATGCTGGTTGGGATGGCATTTGTGTATGCTTTTCTAATGTTAATGATTTTTGTTATTCAGACGGTTATTACTCCGCTTGGGAAAAAGTATGGTCAAGCAGCTCAAATTCAACCATCGATAAACAATGTTTTAAAATCAGGGGAGCCTTCTCCTCAAATCATCGCCGCGATTAGTGCAGCCATAAAACAACATCGATCTAAATAATCGTTATAAATCGCCGATTGTATTAGTCTATTTGATAAAACTCGGTCTAGAAAATATGGAGCTTCAAATGTCCCCAAAAAACACCGATAAACTAGGGATCACTGAGTTAGTTCTTCGTGATGCACATCAGTCTTTGTTTGCTACAAGGTTGCGCTTAGAGGATATGCTACCTATCGCGCCATTGCTAGATGAAGTTGGTTTTTGGTCAATTGAATCTTGGGGCGGTGCCACTTTTGATTCGTGTATACGATATTTGGGAGAAGATCCTTGGGAGCGTATTAGAGCATTAAAAAAAGCAATGCCTAAAACTAAGCAACAAATGTTATTTCGTGGGCAAAATATCCTTGGCTATCGTCACTATGCTGATGATTTAGTCGAAAAATTTGTTGAGCGAGCTCATGTTAACGGTGTCGATGTTTTTAGAATATTTGATGCCATGAATGATGTACGAAATATGGAAACCGCAATTAAGTCTACAGTAAAAATAAATGCCCACGCCCAGGGAACATTAAGCTACACAATCAGCCCTGTACATAACCTCGAAGGTTGGTTAACTATGGCGAAACAGTTGGAAGATATGGGCGCACATTCACTTTGTATAAAAGATATGGCGGGATTGTTAAAACCGTATGTTGCTGAAGAGCTGATAGGCAAGTTAAAGGAAACCGTTGATATTCCTATCGCTTTGCATTGCCACGCCACTACAGGACTTAGTGTTGCGACCCATATGAAAGCGATTGATTCTGGAATTGACGTCATTGATACTGCGATATCATCTATGAGTATGACTTATGGGCATTCGCCAACAGAAACAATTGTATCTATTGTAGAAGAAACCCAAAGAGATACAGGGTTAGATTTAATTAAATTATCCGAAGTTGCTGCCTATTTTCGTGATGTTCGTAAAAAATATGCGCAATTTGAAGGAAGTTTAAGAGGTGTCGATGCTCGGATCTTAATCGCTCAAGTCCCCGGTGGAATGTTGACGAACATGGAAAATCAATTAAGAGAGCAAGGTGCAGAAGACAAGTTAGATGAAGTGCTTAACGAAATCCCAAAAGTCAGAAAAGATCTAGGTTATATCCCTTTAGTCACACCAACTTCTCAAATTGTTGGTACTCAAGCTGTGCTAAATGTACTAACAGGTGAGCGATATAAAAGTATTACTAAAGAAACGGCTGGTGTTTTAAAAGGTGAATATGGGAAAACTGCCGCTGAGGTTAATATAGAACTTCAACAAAAAGTATTAAAAGGTGAATCAGTTATAACTTGTCGTCCTGCTGATAATATTAAGCCAGAAGTTGAAACGTTAACTAAAGAGTTGATAGAAAAAGCGAAACAAGACGGCATTACACTCGCGGATGAAGTAATAGATGATGTATTAACCTATGCACTTTTTCCTCAAATCGGTTTAAAGTTTTTAAACAACCGTAATAACCCTGATGCGTTTGAGCCAAAACCTTCGGCAATTAACAACAGTGCAGTGTCTACTCAAGTCAATACTTCAAATGCGAGTAGTGCTAGTATCGAAAACTACAATGTCACTGTCGATGGCAAAACCTATCAAGTTGAGGTTGCTCCTGGCGGAGAAATCACTCAAGTAGCTTCATCCCAATCGAATAAAACTGAAGCGACAAGTGCAGTGGGTGAGCAATTAAAATCACCTCTATCCGGTAATATTTTCAAATTGCTAGTTAAATCGGGTGACTCAGTTAAATCGGGTGATTTGGTTATTATTCTAGAAGCGATGAAAATGGAAACTGAAATTAGGGCATTAAATGATGGTGTGGTGAATGAGTTACTGGTTAAAGAAGGTGACGCGGTATCAGTTGGACAAGCTTTGATTCAATTCGATTAACCTATTTATAAGTAGCTTTTTTAAAAACAAACTTAGAGCAATTAAATGTTAGAAATACTCAATACACTTTGGCAATCAACGGGACTGCATAATTTTGAATCAGGTCAAGTGATCATGATGACTGTAGGTTGCGGATTATTATATTTAGCGATTGCTAGAGGCTTTGAGCCTCTTTTGCTTTTACCAATGGGTTTTGGCGCAATCCTAACTAATATTCCCATTGCTGGATTTACCGAGGTCGGCGGTTTACTGCACTACGTTTATTATGCCGGTATTGATACAGGTGTTTTTCCTTTGATTATATTTATGGGTGTAGGAGCGATGACTGATTTCGGTGCACTTATTGCTAATCCCAAAATGCTTTTATTAGGCGCTGCAGCTCAATTTGGTATATTCGCGACCTTGTTTGGCGCTATTGCACTCAATATGGTTCCTGGGATTGAGTTCTCGATCCAAGACGCTGCCGCAATCGCCATTATTGGCGGTGCAGATGGACCAACTGCTATCTTTTTAGCCTCAAAATTAGCGCCTGAATTATTAGGGGCAATCGCTGTTGCAGCATATTCCTATATGGCATTAGTTCCGATCATCCAACCTCCAATAATGCGAGCACTTACTACCGAAGCAGAGCGTAAAATTGAAATGGCGCAATTACGAGAAGTTAGTAAGTTAGAAAAAATGATATTTCCATTAGCTGTGCTGTTATTAACTATCTTTTTTTTACCGACCGCAACGCCATTAATCGGTATGTTTTGTTTCGGTAATTTAATGCGTGAGTCTGGTGTTGTCGAAAGATTAAGCTCAACCTCTCAAAATGAACTGATCAATATTGTCACTATCTTTTTAGGACTGGGGGTTGGTTCAAAATTGAGTGCCGATCAGTTTCTTAATGTTGAAACTTTAGGGATTTTAGCATTAGGTGCGGTTGCGTTTTCAATCGGTACCGCAACCGGGTTGTTAATGGCAAAAATGATGAACAAATTTTCCAAAGATCCGATTAATCCATTAATTGGAGCGGCAGGTGTTTCAGCCGTACCGATGGCTGCGCGTGTTGCTAATAAATTAGGATTAGAAGCTAATCCTCATAATTTTTTATTGATGCATGCCATGGGGCCTAATGTGGCGGGTGTTTTAGGATCAGCTGTTGCGGCTGGGGTTTTGCTTGCTCTTGTCGGTGGATAACAAACTTAAGTAGATAATTATCTCTCGGCTTCACATGTTATACGTGCAACTGTGTTAGGCTATACGTAACAGTCTTCCAAAAACAGGTAAAACCATGTCTACAAAACTGACTCTCTCTATAGACGAACAAACCATTATTAAAGCCAAACTTTGGGCTAAATCACATCACACCAGTTTATCTGGCTTGGTTGAAAAGTATTTTAAAACTTTAACCAAATCATCTGATAACACACAAGCGTTAGCGACAAAAACCAAAAGTATTAACGGGCTATTTAACCAATACAATGAAAACCTGTCTTATAAGGAGCTAGTGAATAAATATAAGG
>CAZRPK010000144.1:0-6128 GCA_964601915.1 uncultured Kangiella sp.
CAAGTAGTATAACGCAATTATGAGTTAAATGCAGAGGCATGTTATTTAATTCTTTTTAAGATTATACACACTTATGTTTACACCCTCTTAAAACCCTTTTCCCCAAACCACACATAAAAAAGCCGAACTTACATAGTCTAAGTTCGACTTTTTACTAATTCTTATCTAAAACTTAAAGTGTCCCACCAACCCTTTTAAATTGACTGCTAACTTTGCCATGTCTTGGCTAGCTGCAAGGTTTTCTGTTGCCCCTTGCGCGGTTTGATCCGCAGCTTGCGAAATAGATAATATATTCTCGTGCATTTCTCTCGATACGGAACTCTGTTCAGCCGCCGCACTGGCAATATGACTACTCATATCATTGATAACACTCACTGCACTCGTAATTTTTGATAAAGATTCGCCAGCTTTAGCCGTCTCTGATACGCTATTTTGCGCTTCATGTGTACTACTCTTCATAACTTCAACAGCTTCTTGAGTGCCACTCTGAAGTCGTTCAATCATCTCTTGAATTTCAGATGTTGATTCCTGTGTTTTACTCGCTAAGTTTCTAACTTCATCGGCTACAACCGCAAAACCTCTACCTTGTTCTCCAGCTCTAGCGGCTTCAATCGCAGCGTTTAAAGCCAATAAATTAGTTTGATCAGCTATTCCCCTAATCACATCTAAAACACTTCCAATATTAGTGGAATACTCATTCAGCTTATTGATAACGCTAGCGGCTCTTTGAATTTCAGATGCAAGCCCATTAATAGTATTGATATTTTTCTGAACAATCTGTTGTCCGGATGAAGCCTCTTTATTAGCGCTTTGCACTTCTATAAGAGTATTGCTCGCACTCGATGCAACTTCATCAACAGTTGCCGCCATTTCAGTCATCGCTGTAGCAATCATGTCTGTTTGCTCTTTTTGCTGCCCAATACTAACATTACTTTTTAATGATATTGCCGAGGTTTCTTCAGCGGCAGCTGAAAGCTGTTCTGAGCTACTGGATATTTCGATCATCATGCTACTTAATTGACTGCTCAAGCGATTAATACCTTCAGACAACATACCTATTTCATCTTCACTGTGAACATCTACTTTATCCCTTAAATCACCATCGGCAACTTTATTCATAACGTTCAGAACAGCTGAAAGAGGACCGCGAATACTTTTTAATACCCATGCATTAATGCCAGTAGCTACTAGTATGGCAATGATAGCTAAAGCAATCATTAGCGTACGGCTTGATGCGACGTTTTCACTTGCTTCTTCTTTAATGCTTAAATTAAATGCGTTCACCCGATCTGATACAAGAGTCAAATCGCCTAGTGCTTGTTCAGCAATTTGAGCAGATTGAATAAGCTCTGATTTCGCTTTTTGCTTAATGTTTAGCTGTGTTTCTAGAAGCTGTAAAATGCTACTTGAACCTTCAACTAAGGATCTAAAAATCTTTACACTAGTTTGTGTATCATTAAAGTATTCATTATTCTTAGCTGTTTGATTATTTACAACTTGATTAAAACGCTTTGTAAAATCCTGCATCAAAATACTGATTTCATCACTAGCAATATTCACTTGCGACAGTTCTGCAATTGCCAACGCATCTGTAATAGTCACCGTTGCTTCTGTTACCATCGATGACATTCCGGATAGGTTGACCGCCACTGATTTATTTCTAGCCTCATCTGAAAAATCTGATAACAGCGAATCCAATTCATCAGCAGCATCTTCAAACGCCACTTGTTTCTCTATTAACTGAGCTTGTAAATTAAGATCTTCTTGGTGGGATTTAAAGGATTGAGGTATTAACGCAAAATAGTTTTTTACTTTTTTGTGGCTCCTATTAAGTGCTGAGTTAATGCTCTCATGGTTAGCAGAATATTGATCAAGAGTATTATAGGCTTTAGTATTTTTTTTTTGATATTGATTAAACTCACTTTCAAAACTAGGCAATTCGCCAGACTCGACCGATTGATGGTAATTATTTGCTTGAACACTTGCCTTTAGTAAACTAGTCATCACATTACTCGTTTGTTGCAACATCGGTGTTGACTCTTCAGTGACCCGAATTAATCCATCATTGATTCTATTAACGCTCAACAAGCCATTGAAAACTAGCATTGCCAAAAGAGCGATTGTTAATATAGCACCTCCAACTATACGTGCCGTTACTGTTAAGTTCATAATTGTCTCTAAATACCGTTCTTTAACGCAAGTATTAAAGCCACTCCTTTGGTCTATTTAATCAATGTTTTCTCTATTAAATAAAGATTAGACCTAAATCTAACAGTCTGCCAAATATTTCTGGTTACCCTCTTTTGCTGTGTTTACCTTGAATTAGCCTTAACATTAAGATGTTGTTATCATCCTAAGTAAATAGAGGTCTTTGCACGAAACATATGACAAGTTAAATTAGGAACAACATGAAACCAAATGGAATAAAATTCTTAGCAGTGGCTTGTTTATCAATTATTTACTTATTCAGTAGCTATTCTTATGCTCAAAGCAAAGGAATGGTCAGCTTTGAAAGCTCTTATTCAGTCACAGAAACCAAACAGCGACTTATTAATATTCTAGATAAGAAAGGTTTTAAGATTTTTATCCAAATTGATCACTCTGGTGGTGCAAAGGCTGTGAATATCAACCTTCCCGAAACCCATGTAATTATTTTTGGAAAACCTCAAGTTGGCTCAAAGCTGATGCAATGTAACCCCAGCGTTGCCATCGATTTACCACAAAAAATGCTAATTTGGAAAGAGTCAAACCAAGTGAAGCTTGCGTTTAACTCACCAAAATTTTTACAGAAACGACATCAAATGGATGGTTGTGAGCCTCTTCTTAAAAAAATTAATAGTGTGCTCAATAAAATAGCAACAAAAGCAACAAGCCCAAAAACAAGCTGAAAAAAAATAAAGAATACAAACAATTATTGATGAAGGATTAAAAATGGAAAAAGCATGGTTTAGAAATTATCCAGCTAGTTGCGCTAAAGAAATAGATGTTAATATTTACCAATCAATGGTTGAAGTCTTTGACAATGCTGTTGATTTGTATGGTGATAAGATAGCATTTCAAAGTTTCGGAAAGGATCTGAGTTACTCTGAAATAAATACCTTATCAGACAAGTTTGGTGCCTACTTACAAAATGAACTAGGTATTAAAAAAGGCGATAGAATCGCTGTTATGTGTCCTAATACTTTCACTTTCGCTATTTCAATGTGGGCAATTATTCGAATTGGTGCCGTTCAAGTCAGTATCAATCCTCTTTATTCTCCCCACGAATTAGAGCATCAACTTAAAGACGCAGACGTCGAAAATATTATTATCTATTCAGCATCAACGCCAACTCTTGCAGAAATCATTGAGAATAGCCCGATTAAACAGGTGATAGTTGCAGAGATCGATGACTTAGTTGATCTTGGATTACCTAATACGCCAACCGATCCGAGGCTAGAAAATACAATTTCATTTGTTGATACGTTAACCAAAGGCGAACAACATCAAATTTCAATTCCTAGCTTATCTCATTCAGATTTAATCTTCCTGCAATACACAGGCGGAACCACTGGCCTCTCTAAGGGCGCGATGTTGAGTCACAGCAATATAATCGCCAATGTTTTACAGTTTTCCGAAACCACTAAAGATTATTTAGAAAAAGGTAAAGAAATCATAATTACCGCAATTCCTATGTATCATATTTTTGCTTTAACCGTTAATACCTTGGCAAATTTTAGTCTAGGCTCCAAAAATGTTTTAATTGCTGACCCGCGTGATATGGCCTCATTCGTCAAAACTTGGCAAGCAACCAAAGCGACGTTTTTTACTGGTGTGAATACCTTATTTAATGGGTTAATTCATACACTAGGCTTTGAAGACATCGATTTTTCTAGCCTAAAACTAACCGTTGGTGGCGGTGCTCCAGTACAGGAGGTTGTCTCTAAAAAATGGGAAAGTGCAACAGGTCAACGGATCCATGAAGGTTATGGACTATCGGAAACCTCACCAATGGTTACAATGAATCATGCAACATCTAACGGTTATATAAGTGGAATTGGATTCCCGATACCTTCTACCGATATTTCTATTAGAGACGATGATAATAATATTGTTACTGATGGTGAATCAGGTGAATTATGTGTCAAAGGCCCTCAAGTGATGCAAGGATATTGGCGCAACGCTGAAGCAACCGATGAATGTATGACCGCCGATGGCTACTTTAAAACAGGTGATATCGCGTTACTTGATGAGTTTGGTACATTCCATATCGTTGATCGTAAAAAAGATATGATTTTAGTTTCCGGATTCAATGTTTTTCCAAATGAAATTGAAAATGCCGTTGCTAATATGAAAGGACTTTTAGAGTCTGCTTGTATAGGTGTTAAAAATGAGAAGTCTGGAGAATGTCCAAAATTATTTGCAGTTAAAACCGATAACTCAATTACTCAAGAGGATGTAATCAAACATTGTCGAGCGCACTTAGCCGCTTACAAAATACCACGTGAAGTCGTATTTATTGATGAGCTTCCCAAGTCCACTGTTGGAAAACTTTTAAGGCGTGAGTTAAGAAATTTTTAATAACGTTACCTAAATACTCATTCCTTCTTTAAAAAGGAGGAATGAAAAAACTAGCTTTAATTTTCCTCCAACAGTTCAAAAATAAACTGACCAATTCTAGTATTATCAGAATGTCCCATTATCTCGTTGGTTCTAGGACCATAAGCATATAAGTTAACGTCAACACCTGTATGCCCCATAGTCGTCCAACCTGTGTAGCTATGCTCGTTAATAATTTTTATTAGAATTGCTACAAGTTCATTTTCTATTTTACTTTCACCTTTACTACTAACACTTTTAGTCTTTTGTGATCCTGCCTCTAATTTCTTTTCAGTGACACTCAATGGAAAGTTATACTGTTTAAGAGTGTTGATCTCACTTTCAGTTATTTCCATTGTTGAGGCTTTTTTAAATTCAGCGTAAAGATCACGAGATATAAGCGCTAACCGAACAATTTCTTCTGGTGATTTACTAAAAGAGTTAACAACATCACTATTCCACTCATAATACTTCTTGCCATTAACTTCTGTTCCAATCGTTAGCCCTCCCGTCGAATGATCCGCTGTTAAAATAAGCTGTGTTTCACCATCATTTTTAGCAAACTTGAGTACTTCTTGCATGGCAAGTTCAAAATCTTCCATTTCCGTCATTGAGCCAACGATATCCTTCCTATGTCCAGCCCAATCAATTTGACTGGCCTCAATCATTAAAAAGAAACCTTTTTTATTTTTAGATAGTTGTTTTATTGCCGATTTTGTCATCTCAGCCAATGAAGGTGTTTCTATTCTACGATCCATCATTTTATCTAATTGATTTTCAGCAAATAACCCGATGATTTTAGGATGAGTATTCTCCAACAATTCTTTTTTATTAGCTACATAGTTAAAATCTAAAGATTCGAATTCTTTGACTAAATTTCGATCGCCTCTGTAAAAATATTTTTCTCCGCCACCTAATAGAACATCTAGATAAGGTTCATTATTAAACTGATTATCAATAAATTGATCGGCTATTTTAGGATAATCATAGCGGTTAGGATAATGAGCAATAAAAGCGGCCGGAGTAGCACCTGTTAAAGATGAAGTCGCCACTAAACCCGTCGACATTCCAAGTTGTTTCGCTTTTTCTAAAACAGTTAATAATGGTTCTCCTTTTTCCGTTATTGATAAAGTGCTGCTTAATACTTTATAACCTGTCGCATAAGCAGTCGCTGCCGCTGCAGAATCAGTGACTTTACCTCTTTTTCCTTTTGGGTCGGTATCAATGGTTCCTATTAAATATTCATCAAAAGTAGTTCTTTCGACAATTTCTGTTTGTGGATTGTCTTTTAATAAACGATAGCCCTTAACGTAAGCAGGCCCCATCCCGTCTCCTATCATTAATATGATATTTTTTACTGGCTTACTTTTAGCCTCTATTTTTTGAGAATTTGTCTTACAGCTTGATAAGCTAGCAAAAATTATAGTCGCTAGTAACAAAACCTTCGTATTAATAATGTATTTATTTAACATAAGTCACTCATTTTATTAACTAAATTATCCAATTTCTAATTCCAACAACGAATAATTAATTGTTTGTAGTATTTTATT
>CAZRPK010000145.1:0-6081 GCA_964601915.1 uncultured Kangiella sp.
TTATAATAATAAAAGCTAATTTATGTTTATGAAAAGATATTAGATAAAGCGTTAGCTTAACTCGTACAGCAAGTAGCATAATTAAAAAGAGAGTCTTAATTTGAGTGGTTAGTAGAAAACAAACTAAAAGACTAAAAGGAACCTCAAAAAGTATAGGCGTTTTTTTCAAAATTTTACCTTCTGCACTATTTAATAAATTGGGGCAATTTATTCATAATCTCGAAGCTGTCAATTTTATTTCCATTTAGAAATGATTTAATCGTGTCGGTTACTTTAGGCGAAACCATGAATAGATTATGACCTGCATTTACAACCATTACTTGAGTTAGGTTGGTGAGACCACGAGTTGCTTCTTTTTGACCTTCGATATAGGTTCGACCATCGAGCGTTCCGGTTAACACAAGCGTAGGTACATCACTATGTGGTATACGCCTAAATTCATCGCCTAGGTCAAGATTTACAACCGATTTATTTAACTGAGGCATGGGAAAGTTAAGCATGCTACCTAAAAGAGATGTTTTCACTTGGTTATTAACTAATGATTCTCTCTTAGGTGTCATTCCAGACGCTATATCCATAGCAAATGACATAACATTAAATGAAATATTTCCATTATCAAATCTAGCCCGTTTAACGAAATAGGGTAAGCTTTCAAATTTTCCAATTTCAATGTTCTTATAAAGTTCCAGTAATTTAGCAACACCTCGCTGTGGATCAGCAATCATTCCAGACGCTAGTCCTTGCATATGAAAGTGCTGAAATAAAAAATCTAATTGGCTACCATCTTTTTGTGGGATTTTAAGCTTAATTGGTTTTTCTTTTAATTGTTTATGGACTCGATGCATCATTCCTTTTATATCCGAATAGGTTACTTTTGCTTTAGGTTGTTTGTTTATTGCCAATTGTAAGCGATCAAAATAAGCATCGGTGCGAATGGGCAGTTTAACTGTCTGATTAAGACCTTCTACACTAGCTAAAACCATTTTATCTATTTTATTAGGCATCACTTTTAGAGCCGTAAGAGCCAGATGACTACCATAGGATATTCCCCATAGAGTCACTTTATCTGCATTAAGGTGAATTCTAAGACTGTTAATATCTTTGGCATTTTCAATACTGTTATAGCCAAGAACGTCAACACCTTCTTTTTTCCAAAAAGAAACACATTCTGAGGCTGCTTTTCGATATAGAAGAGTTAATTCTTGTGGAGATATTACTTTGTTCAATGGAACCGATTGTTTACTAGTACATTTAGGTGCTGTTTTTGACTTTCCTGTTCCTCGCTGATCGAATGCAATAACATCTCCAAACTCTCGCATTGCCATAAATAGTGGAAATCTAAATCGTGGATATTGGGCTGTAGAAATACCAGAGCCACCAGGACCACCAGCTAAATAAATAATGGGGGAGTTGGATTGATTTTTGGTCGCTGGAAATCTAACGTAATGTAATGGGATCATGCGACTATTTGGATTATTGCGATTTTCTGGAACTAGAAGAGAACCTTCAAATGCTTTTACAGATTGTTTACCACTTTTAAATAGTATTTCCTTTTCATTTTTATAGATTTTAGTATTTGTGTTTTGAGATATAGCTTTTGAATGATGGATAAGGGTTAAAATACAAAATAATGTGATAATTCGAAGTAACATTTTTTTTCCTTTTAAGAATAATTAATTGATGACTGATAACCACTATTATCAAACCAAACAGTAAAGTCATTTGATTATCGGTGAAAGGTAGTGATTTATACGGTGGGATCGTTAAGTGGTGGTGATTTTTCGTTAAAAGGTAACGCATATTTTTGATTTAAGCGATATAGTAGCTAAATGAAACTATCAATTTTAATGCTCGCCTGTATCTTCTTATTCGGAATAAATATAGATTTAGAAGCGAAACAACTTATTTCAATCGAGCGCAATAGCGTACTCATTTGCACCGCAAAACAAATAAAACAACTACCAAGTTCGTTTCAAGGAGATGGTTGTTATGAAACCAGTGCAGAAAATATAGATCCTCAAAATACAGCTGTTTGGGTAAAAGCTACTTTGGATATACCGGATGAAATGAAACAAAACAAGTTACCTCATAGCATTTTCATTTCTGGTAAGACGTCAAGTCGAGTTTACTTTAATAATCAATTGGTAGGTAGTAATGGGCAACCTAGTTTAACCTCAAAAGATGAGGTGGCAGGAAATATTGATGTCATATTTTACGTTAAGCCTAACTGGATAAATAACGAGCACAATGAATTAATATTGCTGTTATCTTCTCATCAAGGTTATATCAATTTAACAAGCCCAATCAATTTTATAGGTTTTGGAATTTATGCAGAACCATCTTATTTTCTACAAAAAAATATATGGAGTTCATTTATTCCCTTAGGCGCCTTTATTTTAGGTGTGATCTATTTTGCTGTTTCTTGCTTTAATCCATACCAAAAGAAAATGAGTTTATTGTTTTTATTAATGAGTGTTTTTGCGACGTTACAACTTTTAGCAGAGTTATCTAGAGTGCTTTTTTCGTATAAATATCCTATTCAGGATGTTAGATTAATATTTGTTGTGAGTATGGCTTGTAGTTTTGGTTTTTGTATACTTTATTATGTGATGGATAGATTTAAGATTAATTACCAAAGAGTATGGTTTTATATGGGGAACATCTTGACGCTCTTAGTTGTGTTTTTAGTGCCAGGCTTTGACCCAAAAGCAGCTGTAGCAATATTACTCCCCTGTATTTTATCGATAATCATTTTGGCTATCTATAATTTCAAATTAAGAACAAATGAAAGTTTATGGCATCTTGTCGTATTAATGATAATAGCATTAACGATCGTTTTCACATTAGTTAGTTTTCATGATGTACTATTTTACTACGTAATAACCGGATTACTAATTTTCTTATTTGTCCAGCAGGCTCTTAATTACTCTAAAGAGCAATCTCTTCGAAAAGACGAGGAACGACAGGTTAGTAAATTGCGTTTTAAATTGGAACAAAATGAACAGCGGGATAAACCGAATAAAATAAAAATTACTAGCGCTGGAAAAATAGATTTAATTTCATCTAATCAAATATACTATTGTAAAGCGTCTGGTGATTACGTGGAAATTTATTTAAAGAAAGGTAAAGAGTTACTGTTTAGCGGAAGTTTAAAAGAATTGGAAAAGTTACTACCTACAACATTTTTGAGGGTTCATCGCTCTTATATTGTTAATATGAATGTTATTTCTTCATTAAAAAGTGTGAACTTATCCAGTCAAAGAAATTCAAAGGGAAGCGGTTCATTGCTGCTGGATGATAGTAGTGAAGTTCCTGTAAGTCGCAGAATAATGCCAATGGTTAGAGATGCTGTTAAAGCCTAATTTTTGCATAACTTGAAGTTGATAGGCATAAAAAAGCCGACTGGAAAATGGGATACTAGCCGACAGTGAAACTTATTAGTTGGATTGGCTGAATCATAATCGATGTAAGTTAAATTTTAACTGAATAGAACCTAGTTTAAGTTAGCCATGTTGCATAACTGATAATTGCTCCTTCAAAGAAAGAATATGTTCTTCCCAATATCTTGCTGTATTAAACCATGGGAAGTTATGTTTAAAACTTGGATCTTCCCAGCGTCTTGCTAGCCATGCGCTGTAATGAATCATTCTAATTGCCCGCAATGGTTCCATAATTTTAAATTGTCGATCATCAAACTCCATAAAATCTTCGTAACCTTCTAAAAGGTTATTCCAAAGTTCTCTATCTGAGGCATCGTTAATTAACATCCAAAGATCTTGTACTGCAGGCCCCATTCTCGCGTCATCAAAATCTACAAAATGAGGTCCTTCATCTGTCCATAAAACATTGCTTGGATGGCAATCACCATGAAGACGTATTAAAGGGTATGGACCCAACTCATCAAACCGCTGTTTACTGAGATCAATTAATTGGCTGGAGATTGCTTCATAGGCTGGCAAAATATGGTTAGGTAAAAAATTATTGGCTAGTAAATATTCGGCACTTTTTTCTGCAAAACTATTGACTGTTAATTCTGGACGCTGCTCAAAGTTTCCACTTTCTCCAAGCGCGTGAATTCGACCTATAAATCGTCCAATCCAAGTCAGTGTTTTTTTGTCTTCTAATTCGGGCGTTCGACCACCTCGACATTCAAAGATGGCAAACCGAAAACCAGAATAGTTTAGAAGAGATTCTCCATTGAAAATAAGGGGAGGAATTACTGGAATTTCATTGTCAGCTAATTGTAAACTGAAATGATGTTCCTCTAATATCTGTTTATCGCTCCAGCGATTAGGACGATAAAATTTAACCACATACTTTTTCTCATCATAGTCTCTAAATTGGTAAACACGATTTTCATAACTATTAAGTGCTAGTAAAGCAGCTTGTGGTTCTAACCCAACTGATTCTATTGCATCTAGAACTTGATCGGGGCCTAGTTTAAAAAATGATTGCTGATTAATTTCTGACATTAATTTCTGTCTTTTTAGTCTTTATTACGAAGTAGAGTGAAGTTGTTTAGACTTCAATTTTTGCCCAATCTTTTTTATACCAAAGTAGGGCAAACCAACCCACTTGAAATAATCGATATAATCCTTGAGTTAACCAAATGGCAGTTATACCCATTCCCATGTATGGCCCGATATACCAAGCTAAAGGTAAAAAGATAAACCATTGGCAAACAATGCTCACTATCATAACAATTTTAGTGGCTCCAGCTCCTTGAAGTGCCGACATTAATACTAAATTATATGCATCAATAATAATTGCAATACCAACTAACTGTAATGGTAGTCTTGCAAGTTCAATTAGAGACTCTTGGTGAAGGAATATACTCAACAGTAAATCGGGAATAAATAACATTGGTGCACTAATTAGTGTTATCGACAACGCGGCTATTTTTGATGTATCCCAACCCCACTGATAAGCATCTGTCTCATCTTTCCTTCCTAATGCTTGACCTACAAGAGTTCCTGCGCTCATGCCAAAACCAATTGAAGGCAGTATAGCTACGAGTGTAAGGGTTGTTAAAACATGTGCTACTGCTAATTCATCCGTTCCTATTTGTCCAACTATCCAAAACAGTAGGGTAAAGCCTAGTGCAAAAAAGAGTTGTTGTAATGAGGCTGGGATCGAAATTTTTATTAGTTGTTTGACGGTTTCTAATTTGGGTAAATGCAAACCGAAACCATATTGTTTAGTATGTTTTACTGTTAAAAACAAATAAATGAAAGTACCTGTAAATAGAGAAATTGTTGTTCCCAAGCCTGCACCGGTTGCTCCCAACTCTGGAAAGCCCCAATTACCGAAAATCAATACATAATTTAGAAAAATATTGATTACATGCATTATGACGATTGTTTTGAAGTAAAATTGCGTCATCTTTATTGCACTTAAGTACCCACGAAAACTAAAGTTCATACCAATCGCCATAATACCAATGAGTCGCATATCTAAATATTGGCTTCCTACCGTAGCAACTTTTTGGTCGTTATTAAGCATCGTCATAATCTCGTTGCTATAACTCATTAATAAATATGAAGTTGGGATAGATGCAATAAGTATGAGAATTAACGCACCATTAAGTGGGTTGGCAGCAATTGAGTCCTTGCCTTCACCTATACGCCTTGCAACGGTTGCTTGAACACCAGAGGAAAAACCCATGAAAATAGCGGCAGCAACAAAATTGACAAAACTGGCTAATCCAACTGCCGCTAACTCGATTTTTCCTAATTGTCCAACCATCGCAGCATCAACTAAATTAAGAACATTCTGAGACATCATGCCGCCAATGATTGGTAAGGCAATATGAAATATTTGGCTTGAACGGTCTTTTGATAACAAAAGTTACTTCCTTGGAAATGTATGTTAATTGATAAGATGATAACGCAAATAGATCTATCTGCATAAGCTTTAATATAAATTCATCGGTTAGTAATTAGCATTGGTTTCTCAACTGTTTTGCGCTACTATTTAAAATATTTAAAGAATGTCAATAACTGTTTGTGAAACTATCCAATTAGGTAATTATTATGAGTGTGCCAAGCAAAGCTAAGGCAATCAAGCTGGACAATCCAGCAC
>CAZRPK010000146.1:0-6065 GCA_964601915.1 uncultured Kangiella sp.
ATTTATAACTAGCCACTTTATTACTAAGCATTAATCAGAGATAATAGAGTTATCTAGCATCAAAGTTAATTCTTATAATGGCTTCATCTATCTCTATATATGCAGGTAAAACTGCTTTAAAAGAAATTAAGCAAAATGGTATAAATAATGATCAAATTCAAATGATGGCTGGAGCTTCGGGAGGCCCTAAATGGTTTACGCTTTTCGGGCTAGATAAATATATATTTGGAGAGTTTTTTAAAAGTAGACAGAAACCACTCTATACCATTGGTTCTTCAGCTGGAGCATGGAGAATGGCTTGTTTCGCACAGAAAGATCCTGTTTCTGCAATTTCTCGATTAGCTGATTATTATTCACATGAAACCTATTCTGAAAAACCAACGGTAAAAGAGATTAGTGACAAAGCGATAATATTGGTTGAAAAATTATTGGGAGATTCAGGCGCAAAGGAAATAATTGAACATCCATTCATACAAACTCACTTAATTGTTGCAAGAGCCAAAGGATTGGCAAAATTTGAAAATAAATACCTACAACTGGCTGGTTTAATTAGTTCTGCGGGTTTAAATGCAATTTCTGCAAAAACCTTACCTTGGTTTTTTGAACGTTATAATTTCTATACAAAAAATAACTCACAGGGTTTCGATAATTCGTATTTTAATTATGATCAAAAACGAACTAAATATGCAAAGTTAACAGAAAATAATGTTAAAGAAGTATTACTTGCCTCAGGTGCAATTCCATTAGTTTTAAAAGGAATTAACGAGATTGGAGGCGTGAGAAATGGCGTTTATCGTGATGGTGGAATTATTGATTATCACTTTGACATAGAGTTCCCCAAAAAGGGATTAGTATTATTTCCGCACTTTTATCCAATTATTAAAACAGGTTGGTTTGATAAAGGATTAAAATATCGTCGTGCGAAAACTGAAAACTTTGATAATGTTGTAATGATTACACCATCTGAGTCTCATATAAAAAGCTTACCTTATGGAAAAATATCTGATCGGTCAGATTTTCAGAAACTTGATACAGACACCAGAATTAAATATTGGCAAACTGTTCTTTCGGAGAGTGAAAGACTTGCAGAAGGTTTTTCTAGTTTAGTAGAGAACGGAGTTGGACTCGAACAGGTGTTACCGATCGAGCCTATTCTGTAGAAAAACAATGAAAACTAGAAATAAGTAAAAAAAACTGTTTTTTTATTCGCTATTATCAGAAAATAAAAATCTAATTGCTGATTCGATTCTATTTTCAACAATGGCTCTAATATCTTCTTTTTGTTCATCGTTTAAATCAAGCAATGGTTATCAACTTGTAAGTTATCAAGTTTATTGTCAATAATTTAAATTTTATTTTTTTATCTTTGTTCTTAACTTATCGGATTAGGACTATCAATTGCCCATAAAGCGGTCTTAATTCATCATGGGCAGATAAGGGCAGAGTCAGTTTATCCACAAGGGTTACGATTAGTGATAAACTTACCCAGTAGAAATTAAAAAGAGCGGAAATAGCTCTAAAAAGAGTCTGAAATTAATCCTATGAAAAACTTCTTTTTTGTTTTAGTTACCATAATCCTTTGCCAGCCAGTAAAAGCAGATGAATCTTTGCTACCACCGATGGATGTTTGGCATGGGAAAAGTGAAGTCCTAATCCAAAAGGAAAATACCCCTTGGCAAACACATTCTGAGAAATCTAACTTAACCTCAACTCCAAACTACAAAGAAACTTTTAATTACCTAGATAAACTGGTTGCTAGTGATCATCGACTTAAAAAGATATCAATTGGAAAAAGCCCACAAGGTCGAGATATTTGGATGGTTATTGCTACTAACGAAGGTGTCTCTACTTCTACAGAACTTAAAAACAACTATAAACCCACTCTATTGGTTCAAGCAGGTATTCACTCTGGCGAAATTGACGGAAAAGATGCAGGGTTAATGTTGCTGAGAGATATTATTCATGGCGATAAAGGCAACTTGCTTGAAAAAGTGAACTGGCTATTTGTACCTATTTTAAATGTTGATGGACATGAGCGAACTTCCGCATTTAATCGTGTTAACCAACGCGGGCCATCTAACATGGGATGGCGTACCAATGCGGAAAATTTGAATTTAAACCGGGATTATACAAAACTTGAAACTCTAGAACTCAAAGCATTAATTGAAACTATTAACGAGTGGCAACCTGATCTTTATTATGACGTTCATGTAACTGACGGTGAAGATTATCAATATGATATTACTTATGGCTTTAATCGACCTTATGGGGCATCTCCGTTTATATCAAAATGGTTAAGTAAGCATTTAAAATTTCAAATAGATAAAACGTTAAAAAAAATGGTCATTTAGGAGGACCTCTTACTTTTGGTATGGATTCAATGGACTTTAGTAAAGGAATTGTGGGCTGGACTGCATCTCCACGATTTTCCAATGGTTATGGCGATTATCGACACTTACCAACGATTTTATTAGAAAACCATTCACTGAAACCCTATAAGCAAAGAGTGCTTGGAACTTATATTTTCATCGAAGAAACTTTAAAAATTCTTGCTGAAAAAGGGCAAGGGTTAATTGATGCAACTAAAGAAGATAATTCAAGAAGAATTAATGAGCTTACCGTTGCTTGGGAAATGGATCAAGAAAAACCAACATCCATGGATTTTATGGGAATTGATTACCAACAAAAAACAGATCCGTTAACGAACTTGAAACATATAGAGTGGTTAGGAAATAATAAACTTTATAAAAATCTACCGATCTATTGGATGAACAAAGCAAAAGAGAGGGTGAGTGTACCTAAATCATATTGGATACCCGCTCAATACTATTCAGTCATTGAAAAGTTGAAATCTCATGGTGTAGAGATGGTGGTACATCAAGAAAAAAAGACTATTAAAGGTAAACAACTAGTTGTTAAAGATTTTGAGTTTGTACCTATTCCTTTCGAAGGCAGGCAAATGCCAAAAGCTAGTTTCTCAGAACTTTCTGAAGAGTTTATATTGCCAAGTAATAGTGTAGAAATAAAGACTAATCAACCACTGGGTCATTTAACGGTTGCGTTGTTAGATCCTAGAGCGACGGATTCATTTTTTGCATGGGGATATTTTAATAGCATATTTCAACGGACGGAATATATTGAGTCTTATGTTTTAATTCCTCTAGCTAAAAAATTGTTTTCAGAAAATCCTAAATTAAAACAGATTTTTGATAAGAAAAAATTGGATGATAAAGAGTTTGCAAAAGATGTTAAAAAGCAAATGCAATGGGTTTATAAACGATCAAATTATTATGATCAAGAATACTTGAAGTATCCGGTTATTTTTGAGTTTTAATGTTAGTTGCGGAACTGTCTTTCGTATTACTTGCTTCAATCTTTGTCTGGAAACAATTCGTTTATTTTATGAGTAGAGCTTCCAATCATTTGAGTAATAGTTTGTATAATGAATATCTTGCTATTGCTTTTCATCAATATAATCCTAAACCCAATAAACACTCTTAGTCATCACTTTAGCCATACCTTCCATTAAAAACTTAACCGGTTTTGGTAATTCAGCACCACCTGCTTCAATTGCTACGGTGGCATGATGAAGTTCATCCTCTTTCATTTGCTCTATAACCTTTCGGCTTTTAAGATCTTTTTCTGGCAAGCTGATTAAATGACTTTCTAAATGTTTTACAACCTGATATTCAGTTTCTGCTACAAAGCCTAAACTCCATTTATCACCCATTAAACCGGCGATTGCTCCAATTGAAAATGAGCCGATATACCATAGAGGATTAAATATGCTGGTGTGGCTATCTAATTGGTTTAGTCTGTCAGAACACCATTGTAAGTGATCATTTTCTTCAGCGGCAGCTTCTTCCATTTTCTCCCTTACTTCTGGCAGTTTTGCGGTAAATGCCTGACCTTGATAGAGAGCTTGGGCGCAAACTTCACCACAATGATTGATCCGCATTAATCCGGCAGAGTGTTTTTGTTCTTTGTGTTCTAAATTATCATCTTCCATCCGATAAGAAGGGTTTTGTCTTTCGGTTACTTGATACCCACCAAATAGTGTTTTTAGCGCGTTGTCGGCGACTCCAATTAGTTGGTCGAATGGTGATATTTGACGCATTTTTTGCTCTTGTAGGGTTGGTTAGGACTAAATGATAATAATAGGTTATTATCATTAATATACTGATGTAGGGCAAGTTTTGAATAGAGATTGATTTATGAGTGGTAAGACTGAATTTAATGATTTAAAGATGTTGGTTAAGTCCAAGAATCCAATTATAACGATTGAAACCCATGAAGAAAATCGTGCTTTACAACTAATTACACAGTTAGCGATACATTTTAACAAGCCTATTTTTGGTTGGGACAGAGTGGATGGTTTTACTCGCGTTGATTTGAAACATCATTTAGAAGAGTTAGATGGAACCAAAGAGCCACTTGGCGCACTTAAACATATTAAGTCAGAAGATCGTGCTGGGATCTTTATATTTTGTGATTTTCACCCTTATTTTGAAGATGCGCCTAAAATTACCCGTTTAGTCAAAGAAATTGCGATTGATTACGATAAAAAAGAGCACACTTTAATTTTTGTTTCTCATAAAATTGAATTACCAGAGGAAATCAGGCGTTTTTCAGCAAGATTTCAACTGGCATTACCAGATGAAACGCAATTAGAAAAACTGATTAGAGATGAAGCTAAAACTTGGTCAGATGCACATAGAGGACAGCGAGTTAAAACGGACTCTAAGACGTTGCAACGGCTAGTACGCAACTTAAAAGGAATGACCTACGGTGATGCAAGAACATTAGTTAGAAACGTTATCAGTGACGGTGCAATAACCGATGAAGAATTACCCTCGGTTAATAAAGCTAAGTTTGAATTGTTAGATATGGACGGCATTCTTAGTTTTGAATATGAAACCTCCAAATTTTCAGAAGTGGGTGGCTTGCATAATTTAAAAAGATGGCTCAAACAAAGAGAAGCAGTATTCTTAGATCCTAGCATTCCGCTTGATCCACCAAAAGGCCTTATGCTACTTGGTATTCAAGGTGGTGGTAAAAGTCTTGCTGCAAAGGCGGTTGCAGGTATGTGGGGGCTTGCATTGTTAAGGTTAGATTTTGGTGCGTTATATAACAAATTCCATGGTGAGTCCGAAAAAAATCTGCGTGAGGCACTTAAAATGGCGGAGCTTATGTCTCCCTGTGTTTTATGGCTAGATGAAATTGAAAAAGGTTTATCAAGTGGTGAAAGTGATGGAGGAACGTCACAAAGAATTTTAGCAACTCTGCTTACTTGGATGGCGGAAAACGATCATCAAGTGTTCATTGTTGCAACTGCAAATGATATCAGTAAATTACCCCCTGAATTAATGAGAAAAGGCCGATTGGATGAAATTTTCTTTGTTGATTTACCTGACTCATCATCAAGAAAAGATATTTTTGAAATTCATTTATCGCGTCGTAAACAAATCGTTGAGGAATATGATTTGGATATTTTGGCTGAAGCAAGTGAAGGATTTACGGGATCAGAAATTGAACAAGCGGTTGTTTCTGCTCTATATCGAGCTTATGGTGAAGGTATTCCGATGACAACAGAGTCTGTTAAAGAAACAATACAACAGACTCACCCTATTTCAGTAGTGATGGCAGAAAAGGTTCAAGCGCTTAGAGATTGGGCAAAAGATCGAACTGTTTTGGCGAATTAATAAAAAATGCTTAATATCCTTATAGTTGATGATCACGAGTTAGCTAGAAATAGTTTATCCATGTTAGTGTCTGCGATAGATGGTTGCGAGGTATTTGGGTGAGCTTGCGAAAGGCTCCGATGTTATTTCCTTTGTAACTGAAAACCCTGTCGATATTGTATTACTAGATCTAAACCTCGGTATGATGAATGGATTGACTTTACTTGAAGAACTCACAGTAAATTGGTATAACCACACGCCCTGAGATAGATGAAAAGCTTCTTTATTAGTTTTTCATAGCAAATTCCAGTAGTGGAGAACCTTTTGATTTCAATGCTTCTAAATACTTTGACTCATCATAAAGTGTTTTCGTTTTCCAACACC
>CAZRPK010000147.1:0-5970 GCA_964601915.1 uncultured Kangiella sp.
TATATGATTAAAATAAAATAATGGTCGAAAAAATTGAAAATATTTATGTATAAATTTAGTTTAGCTCTTATTGTATATAGTTTACAGATGTTTTGTCTGAGTTCAAATATAAATGCAAAACAACCTAACCTTCTCGATCATAAAATTTCTATCTTAAATATGAAAAATCACTCCATTAAACATGGTGACGTTTTTGAATATCAGCCTAGTATAAAGGGAGATATCAATATATGTCGAAAAGACTTTGGTCATGACGATGTTCAAGTACACCCTCAAACAGGAAAAATATCTTGGGATACCAGTAACTTAGCTTTTGGTCGAGGGTTTTACATAAGAATTAAATGTAGTAATTATTATTCCTTTGATTATGGATCTATGATCGTACATGTTGATAAAAGTGGAATGAGCAAAATTATTATTGCTGGCGAGAATGGTATCTCTCCTTATATGGGTGTTGCTGGTCAAGCTATGAAAAGTGGAGATACTTTGATTATGCCAGATGGCATTTATCCAGTTTCGGTTTCTAGAGATAAAGGGTATGAAAACGCATTTAAAATGAGTGCACCAACGAATGGAACAAGCTCTCAATTTACAACTGTTATTGCACAAACACCGGGAGGAGTGACTATTTCAGGAACTGCTAATATTGACATAGGAAAACAAAAAAATGCCTTTCAATTAAGTGAGTCAAACAATGTAGCTATTGTTGGTTTTGTTGTCAAGGATGTGCAAAGAGAATCGTTTACAACTAGTGGTCCAGGAAATCATCTTTTAATTGAATTTGTTGGAGGTGCCGGAGCTGGAACTTGGGAACTTCCCTGTAGTGATTTTAAAGAGGCAAGAAATGGACGATGTTCAAATGCGGGTATGAGAGTTAATGGCGGTACCCCATTGTTTCAGTCAAGTTATGATTGGGGTCATAATCGATACGGCATTATGACAAGAAGCTCAGATGGTTCGTTAACACGTCGTTCGATAGTGCGTTTAGATGAACATAGGGGTGATCAACCTTACGGTGGATTTAGCAATTATTGTGATAAAGCGCATTTGAGCCAAGATAATATTGTTTTTGATTCATTAGCTATTGCGGCACCTCATTATAAAAATTACGCTGGTTTAGAAACTTACCCAGCAACCGGTTGCTATCATATGCCTTCTGAATTGAAAACATCGGGATTATTAGCCGTTAATAACAAGTTGTCTCTTAGCCTATCAGACTCTAAAGCAGGTAAACCTAATATCTGGGAGTATATTGTTTCATATGATTCAGAGGGAACTTGTACACCTCAAAAGAATCGCTGTGGGGCTTGGCTTTTGCAGTCTAAAAAGAAACTTATTGTAGAAAACTCTTTTTTTGGTAAAACCAGAGGTTTCTTAGGTAATAACTCAATTAGAAGAGCATTTGGACGCAATATTGAATTCTCAAAAAATGTTGTTATGAATGATATTTTCGGGATCTCCGATAAAGGTATCAAGCCAGAATACCTGCCTGTTTCGTTACTCTATTTTAGAGGGCGAGCAGATACTTTCTATGGTGATGAATATGCCGATAAATTAACAAAGGTTAGGCGTTGGCCAATAGCTGGGGAGGATATTATTGCAAAAAACATGCGAAGTTATGTAAATCCTAAGGCATTTAAAGTTGGAGGTGGAGAGACTGTGATTGATGGTAATCGCGGCGGTGTAAAAAAAGGTCAGAATCTAAGTGAATATTTTTGGAAATATATTAAGAAAGAAATTCCACCTTTAGTAGTGAGGGTTAATAAAGACATCAATGGAACAGCGAATTCTTATCGCATTGCTTGGGAAAATTTTTCTGGTTCTACTCGTGATAAAGTGCAAGGATGGCAGGTTAACTGTGTTCGCGAGAATCCCTTTAAGCTCGAATTGATTAAAAAATTATCAGAAAGTGAACTTAATCATCTATATACTGGTGAGTGTGAAAAATTTGCGGTTCAAGCTATTTATTCAACGGGTATAAGTGGTATTGCTTATATAGAGTCATCTGTAGACTAAATAGAATAAAATATTTCTTAGAGTTTTAATCTTGAGACTTAGTCGTCATATTGCAGTTTTTATAACTCCCATCTCCCTAAAGTGTGCAATATGCACACTTTCTAATCTAATTATTTCCTAAAATACCCGATATAGTTTTATGGTTTAGTAGCTTACCTAGCTCTCGTTAATCTTTTAGCTTGATGCTAAAGTGTTAGCTACTTGTAAGTCAAACTATAAATGATTTTTGTATTTTAATCGATTTACTAATTATACAATTGGATTTGATAATGAAATTTTTAACTTACGCTCAATTGCTAAAAAACTTTTATCTAATCAGCATTGTTTCAATGTCGGTTTTAGTTTCTGCTTGCGGTGGAGGCGAGGAAGAGGAAAAAAAACAAAAAAACCAATTTACATTAAATGTCTCTAAATCAGGTGAAGGGGTAGTCACATCAAATCTGGAAGGCATTAATTGTGGCAATGATTGTGATGAGATATATGATGAAGGAAGCAGTCTCACTCTCAGTGCAACACCAGCATCTGGAATGCAATTTAGTGGATGGACAGGAGCTTGTAGTGGTTTAACTAGTTGTACCGTTGTCATGAATAGTAATCAGACTGTTGGTGCTGGTTTCGAAATTATTGTAACTGAATTTGAATTGTCTGTTTCTGTGCAAGGCAGTGGTTCTGTATCATCTTCTCCAAGCGGTATTAATTGCGGCAACGATTGCTTAGCGAGTTACGCATCAGGTTCTGCGGTTCTATTAACTGCTAATGCAGTATCTGGATTTGAGTTTGTTAGTTGGCAAGGAGCTTGTAACGGTAATGCTGCATGCAATATTAATATGAACCAAAATCAGCAAGTGATAGCAACTTTCCAGACTATAGCTATTGAAACTCACACATTAACTCTTTCGGTTACAGGTGATGGGAGCGTTTCATCAAACCCTGCGGGGATTCAATGTGGTAATGATTGTAGTGAAGATTTTAATAATGGTACGAGTGTTACATTAACAGCAACTGCAGGTAGTGGTTTCGTTTTTGTGGGTTGGGGAGGTGATTGTTCAGGTACTCAATCTTGTAGCGTTCCAATGACAATGGATCGATCTGCTACAGCTCAATTTATTGAAGCGTCAGCTGAGAATTTTGATCTCACTGTTACTAGCGGAAATAATGGGCGAGTAATCTCATCCCTTGCAGGTATTGATTGTGGTTCTGATTGTAGTGAATCCTATTTAGATGGTACTGATGTTACGTTAACAGCGGTTCCTGATACTGGTTTTCAGTTAGCCGAATGGAGTGGCGACTGTAGTGGTGCTGGTTCTTGTAATGTAAATATGAATCAAAACCGAAGTGTAACCGCAACCTTCAAAGAAGTGTCAACGGATCAAGTTACGCTTAGTGTTAGCGCATCTTCAGGTGGTATTGTGACTTCTTCACCATCGGGAATCAACTGTGGCTCTGATTGTACTGAAGATTATAATTTGAATGTAGCTGTCAATCTAATTGCCACGGCTAATGCTGGATTTAAATTACAAAGTTGGACAGGTGATTGTAGTGGTAATGTGACGTGTGAATTAACCATGACAGAAAAAAAATCGGTTACTGCTACATTTGTTGAAGATACAAATGGCGGAGATGACTTAACGATTGACGATATGGGGATGCATGAAGTTGAACATGGTGATGTTTTTGTTTATCAACCTACGATTAATGGTGATGCGACAATCTGCCGTAAAGATTTGGGGCATGATGATGTAATAGTCGACTCAGAATCAGGTCAAATTACGTGGGACACAAGTGGTTTAAGCTTTGGTAGAGGCTTTTATGTTCGTATAAAATGCAGTAATTTTGAAGAGTCAGCTTTCTCTTCTATGGTAATACATGTTGATAAGTTGGGCACTAGCAAGATTAGAGTAGCAGGTGAAGATGGCATATCTCCATATATGGGAGTTGCTGGTCAAGCAATGACGAGTGGCGATACTTTAGTCTTACCTGATGGTAATTATCCAGTATCGGTGAGTAGAGATGAGTCTTATGAAAATGCGTTTAAATCTACGGCACCAACTAATGGAACAACTGAGCAATATTCAACAATAATTTCGAGAACTCCAGGTGGAGCTGTCATTAATGGTGAAGCTCACGATGGTATTCAAAAACAAAAAAATAGTTTTCAATTGAGTGCTAATGATTATGTTGCAATTGTTGGTGTTGTTTCAAAAAACGTGCGAAGAGAGGCCTTTACAACTACGGGTGGTCACAACAATAAACTCTTATTAGATTTTTTTGGTGGTGCTGGTGCCGGCACAAATGGAGTTTCTTGTACTAATTTTAGTGAAGCTGCAAATGGTTGGTGCTCAATGGCTGGAATGAGAGTTAATAGTGGAAGTCCTCTGATTCAAAATAGCTATGATTGGGGACATAATCGATACGGTATAATGACAAGAAGTACGCACGGTTCTTTAACTAGGCGTTCACTGGTTCGCTTAGACGAGCATAAAGGTGATCAACCTTACGGTGGTTACAGTAATTACTGCGATACTCTACATTTAAGCCAGGATAATACTGTATTTGATGTATTGGCAATTGCTGCGCCTCACTACAAAAACTATGCTGGTTTAGAGACTTACCCTGCAACTGGCTGTGAGCAGGATGAATCTGAATTAAAAACATCGGGAATGTTAGCCGTTAATAATAGGCTTTCTCTGAGCTTAATGGACTCTAAAGCCGGTGTAAATAATATATGGGAATACATCGTATCCTACGATTCTGAAGGGACTTGTACACCCCAATTCAATCGTTGTGGGAACTGGTTACTACAAGCAGATAAAGACACCGATGTTTCAAACTCATTTTTTGGAAAAGCGCGAGGGTTCTTAGGTGAAATTAGCCCCGCTAGAGCTTTTGGTAGAAATGTCAATTTAAATGAAAATATTTTAATTGACGATATTCCTGGTGAAAATGATACTACTGAACAGCCAGAATACTTGCCTGAAACATTACTTTATTATAGAGGACGTTCTGATACATTCCATGGAGATTCTGGTTACGACACTGTGACGACTTCAAGACGCTGGCCAATACCTGGAGAAGATATTATTGCTAAGAATATGCGTGCTTATCGAAATCCTACAGCTTTGAAAGTGGGTGGCGGTACTGTTGATATCAATGGTGATAGAGGTGCTACGGCGACTGGAGAGAGTATGTCTGAGTATTTCTGGGGTTATATAAACGATAAAGTTCCACCGTTAGTTGTTAGAGTGAAAAATAAAGGTGGGACAAATCGTGTGGCATGGGAGCGCCTGACCGGTTCTAGACGTAGCGCTGTTACTGGTTGGAAAGTGATTTGTGTATCAACAGGTAATAGTTTATTAGCTACTTTGGATGTAAATACACTAGTTTATAGTGATGATTCTGCATGTACTTCTTATGGCGTGAAAGCTAGTTATTCAGGTGGCGATAGCGGGATCGCTTACACTGAATCACCGGAGTAACGTTTGAACAATTATTTGTTTATCATCGATCACTTTAATTGTAAACGTCCGGGCATACATTCAATTACCCACAAATATTAGCCAGTAAGAAACCTCTCTTTAATTCATGTAATCGATTTAACCCTCGCCAAATAATAATATTTCCAGGTGGAGGATCATTTTTTCGATTGAGGTAGCCACCCAATACAGCTAATCGGGTAACAAAATCCTGCAACGTCTTTAATGAGTAAGTTGAAAAGGTTGATCTCACATTCCGCACCAAATAATTCAATCGCAATCAATATTCATCAAGCATAAAACTTAGCCGTAGTTTTTGAGCTAATATTTTGTCTGAAAATTTTCTTACGAGCGCAATTAGCTCTACCTTGGACGGCATTTTAAATCCATTCAGGAACAGTTAGCTTTTTAAACCATAGAACGCCACTGCTTCATCACCAAATAAGCGAATAATTTTTCGCTTATTGTCATTCAGTCCCAT
>CAZRPK010000148.1:0-5892 GCA_964601915.1 uncultured Kangiella sp.
ATGCTTTAAGTACCTACTTTAGAAACAAAGATAGATCAGCCGCGATTTATGATGCTTATTACTCTGGGGGATATAGTCAAAGAGAAATAGGTGAATATTGGGGGCATCACTACAGTACGGTGAGTCGCTGGCTAAAAAGACATGAAGAGCAAAGAAAGACGTGACCCCATAAATTATTGTGACCCCATAAATTATTGACATGATTACCCCAGTTTTAAAAATAAAGATGATAAGATATTGACGAAAAGAATATTGTGAACGTTATCTCGCTCCACAACATAAACGTTACCGTTTAGTTGACATAGTTTAAGCTATTGGTATAGTGACACTTATTGAGTAACAATCACAACTTAAGACGGCTGTTGCACAAACGACCGTTTGTGAAACGCATCGCATAATAAAGGCAAAAAATGGAATTAATTTGCAATAATCGAATAATGCGAGTAAAGTTATTGATAACAACACCCGCAACGCCTCTGATAAAAGCGTACCAGTGCGGGTTTTTTTATGCCTGAAATTCGTGTTTTCAACAAAATTCCTGCCACATATCAAGAACTTATAGATCGGCTTAAAGGCAGGGGGTTAGTCGTTGACGACAACGAAATAGCCATCAATTTCATCAAAAACATAAGTTATTACCGACTTGTTGGTTATGGATTACCATTTCACCAAGTTGATCCATCAGGACAGCGGCTCAATAACTATGTAGCCGGTACCACTTTCAAACAAATCACATCTTCATACATTGTTGATAGAAAGATCCGAACATTGCTTGTAAGCGCTATCGAAAGAACAGAAGTTGCTATTCGCAGTATCATTAATCATGAAATGGCTTGTACCTATAACAATGCCCATTGGTATCTCGATCCAGGCCTGTTCAAAGAAACAAATAGCTTCAAACACGATGGGTTAATCAAAGAAGTAAAACGCCTCACTTCAAAAAATGCCGTGTCAGGCAGTGAAAGAGAACAAAGGCGAGAAGTTTTTATTCAGCATTATTACAACTCATATGATGAGCCAGAGTTTCCGCCAGGCTGGATGATTGCTGAAGTCTTATCATTAGGCTCATGGTCAAAAATATATGAAAACCTAAAAGTCAGTAAAGACAGAAAGAGAATTTCAAAGCAGTTTGATTTAGCTCCAAATACGCTACAATCATGGTTACATGCGTTAACCTACCTCAGAAATATTTGCGCTCACCATTCAAAACTATTTGGTAGAAAATTAGTAATACGCCCGAGTATCGCCAAAAACATTCCGATCAATGGCGATAATTATCTTTATAACTTTGTTTGTATCACCTATTGGATGTTGAAGCGAATATCACCCGAAACTACATGGTTGGATAGATTTGTCGATGTACTCGATACATTGGATAAAAACCATTTATGCCATTACGGTTTTGATGATTCATGGCTAGAAGAGCCATTTTGGTTAGATCAATAAAAGGAGCAAAATAAAAGGATGAAATTACTAAACCGAAGAGGAGCGATAGTGAAGTTTAATCTTTTCGCTGATGAAAGTTACAACGAATGTATCATAGCTTTGCCAGGCAAAGGGATGATCTCAATGTTAAAGTTCAAAAGTGGTTCAATGGATAAGAATGCAGGTTTAAACCAAGTTTCCCGTAAATCAATACAAGACTGAAGTAATTAATATGCCAAGACGCTTAAAGTAAAAACACACCAAGCAATGAAAAACTGCTCGTATGAGAGCATCGTGGTGAGTTGGTTAATGCAAGATGGCTGGCAGGTCTTTTTACCCGTATTGGATCACGGCCATCAAACCGACATTTTAATATCAGATGGTCCAAATTATTTCAGGATCCAAGTCAAAACAGTTCAGGCCACTGGCAACGACCATATAATTGAGAATCAGTGGAAAGACAGCAATGTTGATGTTGTTGCATATTTTGCTCGGAATTCTGATTGGGGATTTATTTGCCCTGCGTTTACGGAGAAAAAGAAAGCGCTTAATGCCGAGGGGCATCGAAAGTTTAATAGCAAAGACAAAAAATCATTTTTACGGGAGTTTCATTTACTTGAAGGCTCTAAATCAAAATAGCTATCACCAGACTGATAAAGTGAGAGATGTACTATGAATATTATTAAACCTTTGTTGATGATCGGATTGCTATTCATGACTAGCGCCTGCGAAGAACCAAAGTCTTCAAACGAAAAGGCAGCAAGCGAGCATCAACCTGAGGACGCTTCAAAATATCGAGAACTCGTAAACTTATACGTTGGTAAGACAGTTCCTTATTCACAATATAATGAAATCGGTCAACCCAAAACTCTTTCTGGAACTAATAATTCTCAATGGGTAGCTTATTTTCCGAAAGCTAATTTTACAATTGTCACTAACAAGAAAACGGATAAAGTAAGAACCGTTTATATCGGTAAGCATGAATTATAAAATGGGGTTCTAATGAAAAATAATACTAATATTAATGAGTTAAAAGTCTATTGTGACTCATTAGAGAAACAGTTTGATGAGGCCAATGCAAATGGAGTCTTTGAGATGTTGAAAATCATGATACTGGATGAAGAACACTCAGATGCCGATCTTGTTAAGGCCGTTAATCATTTCAATGACAATGGTGGTTCAGTTAAGAAAACAGCACCAGTTGGATTTTTAGGGCAAGATGAAATCAAGGTCATTAATTGGGATGGTCAGTTTAGACCAAAACTCTATAGCATGTTGCTATCAGTTAAGTTTTCACAAGCTATTGAAAGTAAAAAAGTGCATTTACTTCACTCAAATAAATTTTCGTTTGAATCAAAATAACCAGATTTAGAGGGCTTTATGAAACTATTAAGACAAGCCGGTGATTTTGGGAATAGCTCAGTAGTTGAATATGCAACAATCAATATTACGATCCCAAATGAATATCTGCCGGAAAATCTTCAGCATAATAATTGGGATGTCAACGATGATACGTTAATTACGTTATCTGTAAGTCCCAGTGGCCGTCTATCAAAAAAGCAGTTGTATTTAAATAGTATAGAGCTAGTGAATAGTTTCTTCGTATACCTAGAATCAATATTTACGAAACGCTCTTACAAGGATAATTACAAGATGGAAATAGTTGTCGATACTTCAACTTGGATGAAGCGAGTAACAAAAGCTAAAGACGAGCACTCTGAGAAGGTTTTAGCATTGTTATCAGATTAATGAGAAACGATCTGTCATATTTAAATACACCGTGACATATGTAGGAGGCTGTATCGATGGGAAGAGCTAAAGAAGAAATGATGCGTTATGAAGAAAGCGAGCATATTTTGGAATGGGTAGAGGATAACTACGACGAGAGTATAGAATTCGAGCGTGAAGGATGGGACGAAGCCGTTGAAGCCTATGATAAATATTGCGAGGAACAATATCACATAGAAGAGGCCATTCGAGCGCAAGAAGAATATGATTATTATATCTATATGACTCTTAAGGACGTTGATTTAAAGTTTGACAAAGAGCTAACTGAATTAACAAGTCTACTTCAACAAACAAACCTATCTAACGGTTCAACTACATTTTATAAAATGGTTTACGCTCACGCAGTAACATTGCTAGAGGTTTATCATGAAGAGGTGTCTAAAACTCTCATTATTTCTAATGAACAGTTTCTGAAAAACACTCTACGGAATGTTAAACCATTCAAAGAGACAAAGTACAAGCTGTCAGAACTCTCACTTGATAAAGACAACATAAAAAAGTTTGTTTTAGAAAAGATGGCTGACCACCTTTATCACGACATTCGTAAAGTGGTTGGGTTCATTGAAGGTATCATTGGTCATAAAGTTGTAGTTAACACTGACAATATTTCCAGGGTAACAGCAAATAGACACGACATAGTCCACCGGAATGGCAAAAATAAAGCTGGAAAAGAATTGGTTATTGATGAGGCGGTGATTAATGATGCGCTTGGAGAGGTAAATTCGTTCGTGAGCGAATTAAGAAGCGCTATTACGAAGATATAGAGGAAAAAATAATTATGTCGAGCAATATTCAGATAATTGCAAATGGTGATTGGTCTTTCACCATTAATATGCGTGGTAAAACCTTTACGGTGGTTGTTGACGAAGATAAAAAAATTTATGAGATTCAAGGTAAACCACCAAAAGACGTGCAAAATAACCACGAAAAATTTATTGACTGGTTATTCAAGAAATTAAACTTGAGTGTGGATAAGAGTCAGTTTCATAGACTTAACTAAACATTTTCTGGAAAAAAAGAAATGAAATACATCGATTATTTAAACTCACTTAAAGATAAAAAGGCTCGCTTTCACCCAAGAGGGAAAGGTGGGATTTTAGATATCAATGGCAAAGTGAAATCTGATGATTATGAGAGTTTTGAAGTAGAACTGTTTGAAGTGATGGATGACTTTGTTGTGCTGAAGGATACGAAGGAGAGCAAAACACACAGGATCTATTTTTCAAACATCACTGTCATTGAATCAGAATGAGTATTTATTTAATAAAACAAACTAGCCGAGAGTAGCAAATGGAAATTGGTTACGTTCGTGTATCAAAGGCTGATGGGAGTCAAGTGTTTGACCTTCAAAAAGATTCTCTTATTGAGGCTGGTGTTCTTCCTGACAACATCTATCAAGATTATGCTTCTGGGAAAAAAGATGATCGTCCTGGCTTAGAATCTTGCTTAAAGGCGCTTCGAAAAGGTGATATCTTAGTTGTTTGGAAGCTAGATAGATTAGGTAGAAATCTAAGACATCTGGTCAATACGGTTGAAGATTTATCAGAACGAGGAATTGGCTTCAAAGTACTAAGTGGTCAGGGAGCCAGTATCGATACTACAAGTGCTGCAGGTAAGCTTGTTTTTGGTATTTTTGCGGCACTGGCAGAATTTGAGCGTGAACTTATTCGCGAGCGAACAATGGCCGGACTAAAAGCTGCTAGAGCGAGAGGAAAAAAAGGCGGTCGGAAGTTCCAACTAACCAAATCACAAGTAAGATTAGCGCAAGCATCAATGAAGCATCGAGATACAAACGTAACTGAACTTTGCAATGAATTGGGCGTATCCAGGCAAACGCTCTATCGCTATGTTGGTCCAGGTGGTGAACTTAGAGACTATGGCAAACAAGTACTAGGGAAAAAAGTAAATGATATCAACCTTTGAGTCACCCCCAGCAATGCAATCGATAACCAATTCGAAATCATTTATTTCAAACGCTTCACTTAGCGGTGTTTTCCAGAAAATTACATCGTTTGCTGATCTTGAGAAGGTTGAACCACTAATAGAGAGGGCTTATCAAGAAATAACTTCTTGATAAGCATTAGAGTGAACTTTTCGAGGAAATGGGCGCACAACCCTTTTAAGGGCCGACTAATTATACAAACCAGCCCCCAAGAGACCCCTTATGACACCCCCCAAGTTAACAACCTTTTGCATGCCCTATCGGAACAAATTAAACCAATGAGTCGTGATGAGTTACAAACAATCCTAGGACTAAAAGACAGAAAGTCATTTAGAGCACGTTATTTAAAACCTGCAATCGATAATTTACTAATTACTATGACAAGGCCTGATAAACCAAATAGTCGATTGCAACGGTATGTTATTACTGAGCTAGGGTTAAAGGTTTTAGGTGGTAATCAATAGTTATTTTATAGCAGATATGAAACTTTAGTTTGTTTGTTGGTAACTATTCAGCGTATTTTTCTTCAAAAACACAAAAAACAGCTTGACAGGGTTTTAGTGTTATTTTTTCCGAAGCAAGGTTACCGACTTATCCCTAAAGTAATCTGGGAAACGGACGAAATCAATCTCACTGAAGAAAGTATCCAACCATTTCATAGGGAGGCCTACCAAAGTTCAATAACTAGTGCCAGACCGAGAAAGCGGTTATTGCAATAAAATTCCATTTTTGTTAAT
>CAZRPK010000149.1:0-5876 GCA_964601915.1 uncultured Kangiella sp.
AATGTCGTGCGATTTGCGGCGTTTTAATCAGAGCGAGAGTTACACCCTTAGCATTAGTTGCCTCATTTGGTTTTCAGTTAGTGGGTCGGAATAAAGGAAACCTTGGCCAAACTGGCAATCATGTTTCAATAAGAAAGCTTCTTGATTTTCATTTTCTATACCGCTCGCCATACATGTTATTTCCAATTGATTAATCATCTTACTCAAGCTTTCTATCATCAGCTCACTAAATGGATCTTTACCTATTCGTCTAATAAGTGCTTTGTCAAAACGAATGGCTGAAAAATCGTAGTTTTTTATTTTTTGGATAGGCGCATTGTCTTTTCCAAATTCTGACAACATTAATGAGACGCCTAAGTCTTTTAAGCGGGTAATTATTTCTTGCAATTTAGTATAGTTAACTAATATAGAATCCTCATTTAATGAAATAACGATATCGGCTGGATTAATATCATTATCGATCAATGATTTTGAAATAAACTCTAGACTTGAGTTTGATAGTAAATATTTTGTTGAAAGATTTAAGTTAAGAGTAAGATGTAGATCTTCTTGATTCCAGCGACTTAAACTTGCCATCGTATTTGATATCATCCAGTCGGTGATTTTAGTGAGCATACCGATTTCTGCGGCAATAGGTATTATCTGAGCTGGGTATATTGTTTGTTCTTTTTTCTTTTGCCAACGAAAACTGACCTCAGCATCAAGCATGATGTGCTTTTTAATATCGATGATTGGTTGGAATACTAAAAACAACTCATTATTTTCTATAGCTAGAGATAGTTTGCTTTCTAATTCATTTCTGTCAATTGCTCGTTTATTTCTACTTTCTTGAAAATAACTAAACTGAGTATTATTTTGTTGCGTTGTTTTTTCTAAAGCAAGTTGCGCTTTTGTAACGAGTTCTGCCCAATTAGTCGAGTCATCGGGATATTTGGAAATACCAGCCTGAACCGAAATATGATAGTCAATATTGTTTAATTGAAATGGTTTCAGCGTTTCAGCGATTAATTGATTAATCGTACTAATGGTTTCGCCATCACCCAACTTGTGTTGCATAATAATAATAAAATGAGTTTCATCAAATCTGGCTAGTGTGTCTTCTCTTTCAATATAGGGCAATAAACGAGCACTAAAAAGTCCAAATAAATCAGCTAGAGAATTGTCTTTAAGCTGCTTTTTTAACTGTTTGATATGCTCAATCTCTAGTAAAATTAGTGAAAAGCTTGTATGGTTTTTTTCACTGCGATTGATTGTTTCTCTTAATCGATCGAAGGCTAATACTTTATTGGGTAATCCAGTCACTTGATCATAAAATCGATTTCCAAAGTCTTCAGATCGAGTTGTTTTTGACTCGTTGATCTCGCTCATTACAACGACATAGCCGTTATCGCGGCCATCCTTAGTGATTAAATTGATTCTTATATCTACAGGGAAGCTTGAAGCATTTCTGCGAGGAACAGAGCTTTCACCTTTCCATCTTTTATTTTGTATGACTTTCTTTTTTATTGCATTTGTTTCCATTGCTGTAAACCTTGAAAATGCAATATCAACCATACTGCACCCAATCATCTGCTCACAAATATACCCTGTTGAAATTTCATAGGCTTTATTGACGGCTATAACCGTTAAATGTTCGTCTAAAATAAAAACGATATCTAGAGTACTTTCAAATGCATGGCTAAAAGAATTTAGTCGTTCTTCAATTTTTTTCTCTTTGTCAACATTAACCCAAATTCCAGAACTTTTAAGTGGTGTGTTATCAGACGAAAAGTTAATTATTTTTCCATGAATATAATTCCAAATAAGTTCACCGTGAAAACAAACTCGATAGGTTTCTGATATTATTGGTTCTTTACCCTTTAAAAAATCAAGCCAAATCTTTTTTATTTTTTCTACATCATCTTTATGAATATAGTCAAAATATCGTTCTAAACTTAACTTCATTGGAGTATGCGAATCTTGAAAGACGGTTAATTCTGCTTTTGTATTAGGAGAATGCTCTAATTCCCAAATACCTCTGTTTGTATCTAAAAGCGCATTTTTTAATCTGTTTTCATCTTCAACTAACAATTGTAAACGTTGTTTATCTTTCTTGTTCTTTTGTAATAAGTAGATAATGAACAGTAGAAAGAAACCTAAAAAGATTGCTAAAATAGCAATATTAATTTTTCTATTGGGAGTTAAACCATCTTTGACTATCAGTTTAAGTTGTATTGAATTTGATTCATTGAGGTAATACTTAGAGCGAGCTTTAATATTCAGTGTATAGCTACCTAGATGAAGGTTACTTAGTGTGATTTCTGGTTTTTTTGTTTTTTGTCTTAAACCACTTTTATCACCTTCAAACCAATATTCAAACTCCCAACTATTAGATTTTCTGAAATTTAATACAGTCATTTTAATAGATAGTAGAGCATTTTGTGAAAGGGTTATTCTAGGGAGCTGCTTGACAGGAAAAGTCAATATTTCTATTTTTCCATTTTGCGTTAATTTAATCTCTATAATTCTAGGTGTTTTTAATGTTTGGTTTAAAGAGGCAAGTATGGTTGGATTAATAATAGTTAAACCCTTAGAACCACCATAAAGTAAATGACCATTTGCTAGGAGAGATGCGCCTTCATTAAACTCATTGTTGGGTAACCCAATACTAGAGTCATAAATTGAATAGTTTAATTCTTCAGGGTTGATTCTGATTAATCCTGTATTGCTGCTTGCCCAAATAAAGCCATGGCTCATTTCTAAAGAGTAAACTGAATTATCTGCAAATCCATTCGTTTTATCTAAGTGAGTAATCTTGTTTTGATTGAATGCTAGCTTGCTTGATTGTTCTTCTGAAAATAATGTATTGACTTCATTATTCTCTATTATATAAATTCCATCACCATTATAAGAAAGCCACAATTTATTATTGTGATAGAGAACGTCTGTAAGCGAGTAAAGTTCTCCTTTTGCATTATGTTTTGATGGTAAAAGTGATTTGATCAGTCCATTTTTTTGTGCGTAAATTAAAACACCGGTTTCGCTAGCGGTTATAATATGTTCGTTAACTTGTGTGATATAACGAGTCATTTTTTTATTATTTCTAAGGAGTAAAGCCTTTTCGTAACTAAACTGATGCGTTTGAGTGTCAAATTTCAAAGTCCCAATATTAGTACCTAACCATAGAACATCATTTGTAATTGAAGTTAAAGAAAAAACAATAAATTTTTCATCACTCTTTAACCATTTTGGCCTGAAATGTTTTAGTCGCTTTGTTTTTGTATTTAAATGGCTAAGATCATCAGCTGTTGCAAGCCATAAGCTAGTATTGTATTCAAGTGTGTCGAATATTTTTGCTTGCTTTTCTGAAATTTCTGGATTGGTAAAATCATATGGGGAGTTAACTTTTAGAGAGCTGCTATCAATATAATTCAAGCCTTTATTGCTTCCTATCCAGTAATTACCATTAATGTCTTGATCAATGCTCCAAACTTCGTTGTTATTGATTTGATAGTTTTTATCAGGAGATTGACTGTTAAATACTTTAAAATCAAGGCTCTTTATATCCCAATTATAGACTCCTTGATTACGTGTCCCTATCCAAAGTAGATCGTTGGAATCTAAAAATAATGTTCTAATACGATAGGTTGCAGTGTTTGGTAAAACATCACTGAGTGAAAAGAGTTTAACTACTTTCTTAGTCTCTAATTCAAAAATAAAAAGGCTATCTTCCGTAGAATAAATAATTTCACGTTTATCCATATTTTTTGAGAAAATAAAATCTGTGATCAAGTTAGAGCTAATTTTATTAAATTGAATATCAATTTGAGCCATACTTAATTTTGGGGTTTCCTCAATATCTTGGGTATTTAGTTGATAGAAGCCTTCTTCATTTGTTAGGAATATCTTATCGTTATCTAGTTGTCTTAGTTGATAGACTGGTAAGTTGTCGATTTTGCTATTTGTAACGAGCTTAGTTAGCTTTTGACTATCAAGCTCAAAAAAATAAACACCTTGGCTAGTACCTAGCCAAATTCGACTCTCATCAGTATGGTAAGAAAGCAAATTAAACTGACTTTTTTGGAATAGAGTCATAGATTGTGGTTGATTGATTTCTCTATTTTTAATATTGTAGCGATAAAGACCATTCCAAGTAACTACCCAGCTAGTTCCTTTTAAATGACTTTCATCGAGTATTTCAATACTTCCAATAATACGATTAGCATTTTTTTGTTGACGTGCCGGGGATGGAAATTTGGACATTTGAATTTCATTGAGGTGTTTATCAAAAATTGAAAGTCCATTTTCAGTTGCAATCCAAAAATTATTCAAACTATCTTGATTAATATTTGTAATTGCCTTATCAGGAAGCGTGGACTGCTCTCCAATTAGATACTTTATTCGATGACCATCATATCGATTGATACCTAACTCGGTTGCTAACCAGATAAACCCTTGATTGTCTTGAAAGATCTTATTAACGGTATTTTCACTTAACCCATCATCTTGTGATACTTGTTTTAGATGAGCAAATTGAATCTTAGAAATCAGCTCTGCTTCGTCTATTGAATACGCATTGGACACTAAACAGGTATATAGAATGATTAAACGATAAAAGAACATAGAGTTAAAATTTCGGTAAAAAAAATATATCTGTCGATAAGTAACGTTAAATATTGTGTTAATAAGTTGATCCATAGTGCGTTAATATACCATATGAGTAGATTGTCCGATTAGTCAATTATGTATTTTCAATTAATTCTGAATATAATTTATAATATCACTTGTTTTAATCATTACCTTTAGATAGAATGCCGTCCACGTTGATGCGGGGTGGAGCAGCCTGGTAGCTCGTCGGGCTCATAACCCGAAGGTCGTTGGTTCGAATCCAGCCCCCGCTACCAATTCTAGAGACGGTTCAGACGAGTAGTTGTCATTTGCAGCTATTTGTCTGAGCCGTTTTTTTTCGCCTGCACTAATATTCATAGGGTTCTCCTGTGATGCAATTGAAAGAATTCCTGCCAAATCACCATATAAATCAATAGATAGCTTCTTTTGCTCAGGCTTTGGCGTGAGAACAATTTTCTCGATTAATGAACGCAGATGTATATGCGCTTCTGATCGATGCTCTTGATGGTTCAATGACATGGTGAGATTGCAATTGCTTTGCGGTAACGACCAGCCATTGAAGAATGATGAAGGGCGAAAAGTTTCAAGCCCGAATGAAAAAGTATTTTCCCAGAGCGCCAAAGCCAGAAAAATTGTCTAAAGAACAAGAGGGATCTACCGACGTGGTTTTGTTACTCATGGAATTAATAATTCGTGATTGCTCACAATCTGAATTTGTCAAAGATGATGATTTTGATCGAAGAATAATATATCTACAAAAAGCCGCTGAAAGATCAGGATTACTTAGTTTTATTGACCGGAAAGAGGCAAATTCTGATCGTGATTACAATGATTATCAAAGTGGAGATCAGAAGTTGGATAAGATGGTTGGTGATATGACAAAGTTGTATGAACAACAGGCAGAAACCATAGGCCATATTATTCGCAGTGAATTTGAGAGGCTTTCTGAAAATGCTAGAAAAAGACTCTATTCGGGAGAAGTGATTTTTAGGGATTTAAAAAAATATGTACTAAAACATCCGCTATAGTACATAAGAACCATATAATCATTTTTCACGATTATCGTTATTCTTGAATAGAATACGGATTTAAGAACTGCCGTCCCCAGAATAATTTTCTATCGATCTCACTAAGTTTTGCTTCATCACATACCGTATCCCAGTTTGTTTCTATAGCTTGTTTTTGTTGTTCAAAAATTGCGCGAGCATCTTGTTCAGAAATAAGGAAGGAATGTGCAGCTTCTTGGCATGTTTTTAATTGGCTTAGAT
>CAZRPK010000150.1:0-5813 GCA_964601915.1 uncultured Kangiella sp.
TAGACTATCTACAGACATAACTTGAATCAAAACAGAGATTTTCTCACGAAGAATGATTACTTTTTGTTCAAGATAAGCTAGAATGCGCGCGCTCAGCTAAAGGCTGAATTCCCTTGTTTGGAAATAAATACCCGAAAGTAAAAAGGTAAATTAAGTGCTCTCTACAGCTAATATTACAATGCAGTTTGGTGTAAAGCCTCTCTTCGAAAATATCTCAATTAAGCTTGCTAATGGACGTCGTTATGGATTGATTGGTGCAAATGGTTGCGGTAAATCAACTTTTATGAAAATTCTATCGGATAAACTAGAGCCCTCATCAGGTCAAGTAGTAAAAGATCCTAATGAGCGTATTGGTGTCCTCGGTCAGGATCAGTTTGCCTATGAATACTTTACTGTGATTGATACAGTGATCATGGGTCATAAAGAACTTTGGGACATAAAAAAAGAAAGAGATCGTATTTATTCTTTACCAGAAATGAGTGAAGAGGAGGGAATGTTAGTCGCCGATCTAGAAACACAATTTGCGGAAATGGACGGTTATACGGCAGAATCTCGAGCTGGTGAATTGTTGTTGGGTCTAGATATCCCTACAGAGCAACATTTTGGATTAATGAATGAAGTTGCACCTGGCTGGAAATTAAGAGTTTTATTAGCACAAGTTTTATTTGCTGATCCTGATATTATGTTACTCGACGAGCCGACCAATAACTTAGATATTAATTCCATTCGATGGCTTGAAGAAGTACTCACTCAAAAGCAATGTACAATGATTATCATTTCTCATGATCGTCATTTTTTAAATAGTGTTTGTACTGATATGGCAGATCTAGATTATGGTGAGATTAGGATGTTCCCTGGTAATTATGATGAGTATATGACAGCAGCCACTCAAGCCAGAGAGCGGTTACTCTCTGAAAATGCCAAGAAAAAAACCGAAATGGCTGAGCTACAATCTTTTGTCAGTCGCTTTTCTGCAAATGCTTCAAAAGCGAAACAAGCAACCTCTCGAGCAAAACGGCTTGAGAAAATAGAGTTGGCGGAAGTTAAAGCTTCAAGTCGGATCAGTCCATTTATTCGATTCCCTCAGGAGAAAAAATTATTCAGGCTAGCATTAGAACTTGAGAATATTTCTAATGGCTATGATGAGCTATTGTTTAAAGATTTTAGCTTGATGTTAGAAGTGGGAGAAAAGGTAGCAATCATCGGTCCGAATGGGGTTGGAAAAACAACATTCCTAAAGACATTAATTGAAGAATTACCGGTGAAGTCTGGTAATATTAAGTGGTCTGAGAATGTTAAGATTGGTTATTATGGGCAAGATCATAACGCAGATTTTGCAGAAGATTGTTCTGTTTATGAGTGGATGAATCAATGGCGCCGTAAAGGCGATGATGAGCAAGCTATACGAAGTGTTCTCGGGCGTATGCTCTTTTCTCAAGATGATATCAAAAAGTCTGTTCATAAATTATCCGGTGGTGAAAAAGGCCGAATGATGTTTGGCAAATTAATGCAACTTAATCCTAATGTTTTAGTGATGGATGAACCAACCAACCATATGGATATGGAATCCATCGAGGCATTAAATTTAGCTTTGGAGCACTATGAAGGGACGCTGATTTTTGTTTCACATGATCGGGAATTTGTTTCATCCTTAGCCACACATATTTTAGATATGCAACCAAGTGGCATCAATCATTACGAAGGTCCTTATGATGAGTACTTACGTTCGCAAGGTTTATAAGTCATTAAGCTCAATAATTAAATACAGATGAGAAAAATAGAATTAATAGGAAAATAGGTAATGTCAGAAGAATAAAAATATGATGATTGAACAACAGCTAGAATCTCAAATGCTAATTCATCTCAAAAATATAGCAAGTTAGCTTTGTTTTTAATTATTTTGGGTGGAGCAATAGTTTTTTTATACTATTTAGGGAAAAGTAGTATTTTATTTTTATGCGAATAGTTATTCATCAAAGCCAGAAGTCACTAAAAGCTTTAACGCACTCGATGCCTGCTCGCAATCAGTTCCTTCACTATCAAAAATTAATGTCGACCCTTTGGGTGCATTAAGTGTTAATAGTTTAATTAGACTATTGGCTGGTGCTATATTTTCTTTGTGACTTACTGTTACAACAGAAGTAAATTGGTTCGAGGTAGTAACAATTCTGGCAGCCGCTCGTGCGTGTAAACCTTTAGTGTTTACGACCTCAACGGATATGCTGCTCTTTGATTGATTAGCCATCATTTTTATCGTGTCTGCAATTATGTTTTAATTCTCTGTGTCTAATTTGTGTATCGGTAAATAAGGTTTTAAAATGTGTTGCTAGTTTTTCAACCATATAAACGGATCGATGTTGTCCACCTGTACAACCTATTGCAATGGTTAAATAATTCCGGTTACCTTCCTCAAATCTTGGGATCCAAGTGTGTAGAAAAGTTTTGAGTTGCCAAAAATATTCTTGGACTTGAGGGTATTCTTCTAAAAACTGTACTATTTTATTATCTCGACCATTAAAGCCACGGAGTTTTTCATCCCAATAAGGGTTAGGCAGGCAACGAGCATCGAATACAAAATCTGCATCGGTTGGTGCACCATTTTTAAAACCAAATGACTTAAACTGAATACTTAAACGTGTTTCTTTTTCACCAATAACTCGGTTAATAATGGTTTCACATAATTCATGGGGCGTTTTTGTTGTTGTATCGATCACTAATTGTGCATATCGAGCAACGGGTTCTAAACGTTTTTTCTCTTCCGCTATTGCTTCTGATAGAGAAAGACCACTTGCAGTTAATGGATGGCGACGTCTTGTTTCACTAAACCGTTTGAGTAGTGTTTCTTTACTAGCTTCAATAAATATAACTTGAAATTCTTTTTCCTTACTTCTTAGTAATTGCATTATTTCATCAAATTCACCGACGGTAGCCGGTACATTTCTGGCATCAATTCCAACGGCTAATTCTGGGTATTTATTTTCAGTTTGATTGAGGAGTTCAGGGATCAATTTGATAGGGATGTTATCAACACAGTAAAAGCCTTGATCTTCCAGAGCTCGTAAAGCAACTGTTTTACCTGAGCCTGACCTGCCACTAACAAATATCCTTTTCATAAAAGTAACTCCTTAATCAGCCAACTTATCGGCAGCGTTCTCAAGAATGCTGTATAAGGCTTCATCATTATGAGCATGTCGAATTTGTGAGATTGTTTGTGTGTCAGAAAGTAACTTCGCAATTTTTGCAAGGTGTTGTAAATGAGCATTATTTGCATCTTCAGGCACTAAAATAGCAAATATAATATCGACAGGTTTGCCATCTGGAGCATCATAATCAATCGGTTTATTTAAGAGTAAAAAAACAGCCGTAACGCATAAGCAATTGTTAACTCGAGCATGGGGGATTGCAACGCCGTTGCCTAATGCAGTTGTACCTAGTTTTTCTCGACTTAAAAGGTTTTCGTAAATTGCTTTAGCTTTACAATTAATTGACTCAGCCATCATGTCGCTAATTTTTTCAAGGACTTTTTTCTTGCTGGTCGTTTTATCACAGCATTGGGTCGTTGCTGGTGAAAGTAACTGACAGATATTCATGAGGGTAACTTAATGAATTGGTTTAGGTGCGCTTTATATAATTCTAGCATAGACTCTATTAAACGCACCTATTTTTAACACATTTTTAACTCTTTATATAACTTGAATTCAAGTAGCCTAATGGCGTATCATTTTTTCTTTATGCTTAATCACTTGTCTATCAAGTTTATCAACTAAAGAGTCGATGGCTGCATACATGACTTCTTCTTCACTCGCTGCAAAGAGTTCACCACCATTCACATTGAGTTTTGCTTCTGCTTTTTGTCTAACTTTATCAACTTCTAGAACAACGTGTACGTTATTGATGTGATCAAAATGTCTTTCTAACCTTTTGAACTTATCATTCACATAATCTCTTAGTGCGTCTGTTAAATCTAAGTGGTGACCTGTTACATTGATTTGCATAGTTAGCTTCCTTCGTGAGTGGATGGAAAAATAAATCTCTTTGCTAATTTATGGGGCTTGCTCAATCAAAAAAGAGATTTTCGTTCATTTGATGGCGGAATTGCCATACTTTCACGGTATTTTGCGACCGTGCGTCTTGCTACTTTGATCCCTTGATCTTTAAGTAATGCTGCAATTTTGCTATCGCTTAAAGGTTTTACTTGATTCTCTACTGAGATCAGTTTTTTTATAACGGCTCTTATTGCTGTTGAAGAACATTCACCACCAGAATCTGTGGAAACATGACTTGAAAAAAAGTACTTTAATTCAAAAATGCCTTTAGGTGTATGCATAAATTTTTGAGTTGTCACTCGAGATATGGTTGACTCATGCATTTCTACTTCATCTGCAATATCATGCAACACCAGAGGTTTCATAGCTTCTTCACCATACTCAAGAAAGCCTATTTGCTTCTCAATAATGGAAGAGGTGACCTTTAACAGTGTATCATTCCTACTTTGTAAGCTTTTAATAAACCACTTTGCTTCTTGTAAGTTATTTTTTAAAAACTGATTATCTTTACTATTATCAGCACGCTTAATTAGAGATGCATAAGTCTTGTTGATATCAAGTTTTGGTGTTGCATCAGGATTGAGTGTCGCATGCCAGCGACCTTTTGAATCTTTGCGTACGTAGACATCGGGTTTAATATATTGAGCATTATTTTGATTGATTTGATTTCCAGGTCTTGGATCAAGGCTTTGAATCAATAAAAATGCATTTTTTAATTGTATTTCGTTCAACTTAGACTCTTTAATCAACTGACGATAATTACGATTAGCAAGATACTGAAAATGGGATTCTAATACTCTTTTTGCTAAATTAATATGTTCTGTATCTTCCGGTAATTTTTTCAATTGAATCAACAGGCATTCTTGTAAATTTCTGGCACCAATTCCTGGGGGTTCAAAACTTTGAATATGATGAAGTACTGATTCGACTTCCTCAATTATTACGTCTGATTCGATGCTTTCTGGTTCGGCGTTCTCGGATTCTTGAGAATATTCTTGCAGTGTTCTTTTGTTTTCTTCATCTGTTTTCTTTGAAACAGCAATATCAAGATGATGAACTTTATTTTCCTGATTGAGCATATCACAAACATCTTGGAGATCGGCTTTCATAAAGCCTGACTCATCAATTGAATCAATGAGTATCATCGCTATTGCTCTATCCACTTCCGTCATGGATGTCATATTGATTTGCCAAAGTAATTGATCTCTTAAACTCTCAGAGGTTTCACCTTGATATTCTAATTGATTGCCATCATCGGCTCTTTGTGAACTCGTTTGGTTCGTATACCCCCAATCTTCCCACTGCGTGTCTCCAATCATTTCATCATCAAGGGTTTCACTTTTGATGGCATCACTAGAGTCTTTTTCTGTAGTTTCTTGGGTTGAATCTGATTCAGATACTGTTTTATCAGGTTCAGATGAGGCGTTTGATTCTTCTTTGTTATCTGAATTCTCTTGAATTTCTAATAAGGGGTTTGACTCAATAACATCAAGAATTTCTGACTCTAGGTCTAACGAAGATAACTGCAACAATTTTATCGCTTGTTGCAGTTGAGGTGTCATCGTTAATGACTGCCCCATTTTTAATTGTAAAGATTGTTTCAAGTGATTTATAAGTCCATTAATTGGTCAATCAAGTGATCTATTAAATTGTTGTTCTTTAATGATTAGTATGGTCACAAAAGTCAGACTATTCAAGTTTAATCATCTTATTTTGCGAAATTAATTGCTATTTTTTTAAATTTTATTTATTAAAATCAAATAGATA
>CAZRPK010000151.1:0-5807 GCA_964601915.1 uncultured Kangiella sp.
ATGGTTGTCCCGCAGCTGATCAAATTCTAATCAATCGTTTTTATACTGTTGGTTACTCTTATTATTTTAGGCAAGCAAAGTGGGCGTTAGAGATTATTGATCCTGATAAAAAAGATCTGGAAACAGTTGAACGACTAGATAATTTTAGACCTGATTTTCGAGTGCCTAAATCATTTAGAGCTGACTTATCTGATTACCGTCGTAGTGGTTTTGATCGTGGTCACTTAGTGGCGAGTGCCGATCTGAATGATGAAGATATTCAGAATAGTGAAACATTTCTTTTGTCAAATATGTCTCCACAAACCCCTGCTTTTAATAGACAGAAATGGCGATACTTAGAAAGTGCCGTTAGAAAGTTAGATGCAGATGAGAATGTATTAGAAACTTATGTAATAACGGGTCCTATATTTGATTTTGGAACATCTATTTCTATGATTGGTAAATCCGATGATAATGGAATAAGCATTCCTGTACCAAGCCATTTTTTCAAATGTATTTTGGCAGAAAAGAGAAATGGAAAGTTGGAAATGTGGGCATTTGAAATGAAAAATGATCGACTTGATGGTGATTTAGATTCTTATTCAAAATCAACAGCCTATATTGAGCAAAGAGCAGGCATTGTTTTATGGAATAACTTAACGGGCCCAGAAATAGAAAAAGAAAAGAAAAATATTAGAGATCTTTGGTAACTATAAGGATTAATAGAGGAGCCTTTAATTACTTTTTTTAAATAAGGTATCTTTCATTCGCCAGACCCAAATGCCTATATATCCAGGGATGGCGTAAATAACACCAGAAGATAAAATTAAAACTAAAAAATAAAAGAGTAATTGGTTTTCTAGTTGAGCCGTAAAAATAATTGCGGTCATTCCTATTAATGATATTAACGTACCTATTACCAATTGTTTTATCTGAATTTTTGGAGTTTCAGACATTTGTTTTAACCGGCTAACTAACTTAGTTTTGATACCATTTCTCATTTTTATCAACGACATACTGATATGGGGAGAATGCTGACCGCTTTAAACATAGCGTAAACATCCATTCCAATCTTCAAGTTTAAATCAATGAATGATTTTTTAGTAATAAATGCGATTAAGAATGAATTCTCGAAAGATAGTTTTAAAAGATATTGATGCCCATATATCTCCTTGCTATCGACAATTTTCACCTTTAATGAATTGAGTATGCTGATGTTATTTATTTTATGAATGGATATTGATATATCTCTCGCTCTGATCTCTAAGGTGACGGACTGATTTTTCTTTATTTCCAGTTCACCAGCCCATAAATCATAATTTCCTGCTTTTAGATGGTTAACAGAAAAAGTTTGATCAAAATTAATAACTGTGGCTTTAAGGTGGTTTATGGCATCCGGCACTTGAGCAAAGTTCTTGTTTATATCCGTTGCTATATTGTGATAATTTCCTGATTGTATTACTTTTCCATTTCTAAAAGTTAGCAGATGCTCAGTGAGGTAAGCATGTTCGTAACGATTATGAGAAGAGAAAATAATTGGTAACTTATTAGCTACGTGGATATTTTTTAACACCTGCATTATTTTCGGTTTATGATCTTCACCGATGGCAGAGAATGGTTCATCTAAAATAAGTAAGTTTTTCGCTGCTAATATCGCTCGCGCTAGCCCTACTCTTTGTTGTTGACCGCCAGAAAGTTGAGAGGGATATTTGTTAAGTAAGTTTTCTATATTTAAACTATAAAAAATATTTTCATGAATTTCAGATTGAATATCGTCACTCTCAGTTTTTAATCCAAACAGGACATTTTTTCTTATGTTTAAATGAGGAAATAAATCGATTGTTTGAGGTAAGTAACCGATACCTCTATTTTCAGTTAATTCAAATCTTCGCTCTGATTTTTTTTGCCATGTGCTGGACTTGAATTTTACCGAAACTTTTCTTTGGTATTGCACATCAAAGCCCAGTAGCTGTCTAATAAATTTCGATTTGCCACTTCCTGATTGTCCAAATAAACCAATAATTTTATCACTGGGCAGTTGTTCTTTGATGTCGAGATAAAAGTCATTAAATTGACATTGTAAGTTAATTTCCAACATCAACTAAATCCCACTCTATTGTTTTTTGAGCGGTAGAGTAGCGTTAATAAAGCTAAGGAAAAAATAATCAAAATTAAAGAAAGCTGATGAGCATTTTGAAATTGCAAGGTTTCAACATGATCGTAAATAGCAATGGATACCACTCGTGTTTCATTTGGAATATTTCCGCCAATCATTAACACAACCCCAAACTCACCAAGAGTGTGAGCAAAACCTAAACTAAACGCACTGATCAATCCAGTTTTGCTTAATGGAAAAACCACGCGAATTACTCTTTGCCATTTGTTAAGACCTAGTGATTGTCCAATTTCAAGAATTCCTTCTGAAATACTTGAAAAGGTTGCTTGCATCGGTTGAATAACAAAAGGTAATGAATAAATTAAAGAGCCAATTACTAATCCTGAGAAACTAAAAGCTAAAGTTGATCCAGTCAATTTCACCCAATGAGCACCAAGCCAGTTGTCTGGTGAAAATAAAATTAATAAATAGAAGCCTAAAACCGTTGGTGGTAAAACTAAAGGTAAAGCGATAATGGCTTCAACCAATGAACGGGAGTTGTTTTTTAATGAGTTATTTGATGGCCTTGCGAGCCACCAAGCGATAGGGATACCAACAATCATTAAAATGGCACTAGTCGTTAGTGCCAGTTTTAAAGTTAAAAGAATTGCAGGGAAGTCTGACAATTTATCTCACTCATTCTAGGGTTCTGGGGACATTCCGTATTAATGTAACACTTATCGCTACAGCCAGTAACCGATAATGCCTCTAGACGTGCTCTAAATTAACTCTTTGCTTATTTTATTACAAGATCGGTAAGTCTTTCCCTATAATTGGGAAAGAATGATAAATCTGACCTTATAAATCTTAAGTATCTGATTGATTTAGCATAGCTGTATATTTTTGTTCTAGTTTTACCTTCTTCCACACTCGATAAAGATCAACTGCAGCGGCAATTGCCTCTAGTGTTATCTCATGAGACTTTCCTTTAATATTTGTTAGTTGTTCAACAGCTTGTACAATATGCAATTCAGCTTGTTCAAATTTTTGTTGTTGGATCAAGCATTTTCCATAACGCCAGTGAGCCTTAGGGGTAACCCAGACATTAGGTAATTCAGAATCCAAACGGGGTAATATTTTGCTAAAAATAGCAATAGCTTTATCACATTGATCTAAGAGTCGTAGCATGCCTGCCACATTAGCCTGCGCCACAGCTTCCTTTGAGCTTTCTAAAGAATTTTTTTGTATCAAAGATACAGATTTCTCGAATGCTGCTAACGCTTGAGTTATCCTTCCACTGTCTTCATAAATGTAACCCAGTCCTGAATATACATATTGATTATAATTATTGTTTTCTCCCATATGCTTATTAAAAATCTTAAGGGCTTGTTCATAAGACTGTATAGCTTTTTCATGTTTTTTTAATTTATTTAGTAAACTCCCCATTCCCATCAATGAGGATCCAATATCCATGTGTTCATTCCCTAAAAAAGCTCTTCTTATTTTTATGGAACGATTGAAAAAATCTTCCGATTGTGAATATTTTCCCATGTGGTTCATTAACGAACCCAAGTGACTTAATGTCATAGCCGTGGTGAGATTGTTTTCACCAAACTTAGCCATGAGCAACTTTTTCTTGGTCGTTAATTAATTTGCCAAATGACACAGCTTGCTTGGCATATTTTATCGATCTGGAATTATCACCACTAATATCAAAAGTTTCTGCTGTTCTAAGCAAAGCATTGACATATTCAGTGCTTCGTTCTCCATAAATCTCTTGGATAAGTTTCAAAGATGCTTTTTGTGCAGGTATTGATTTTGTTGACATGCGGTACGAACGAAAAATATGAGCGAAAGTACTAAGTAATTCAGCTTTTACTTCGGGTTGTTCTTTTAAGTCATCAACACGTTCATAGCCACGCTCTACGATTTCTAGAGCAGATAATTTTGATGTTTCCATGGTAGGATCTGAAGCAACAAAAACATCAACAAAAAAAGATTTAATCGATTCAGCTTTGTTTCGTTCTTTGGTGATTTTTTTCGACTGTTCAGCGGTAGTAATGGCATAATTAATTGCCATGGTTGTAATCATTATTAATGTGGCGACCGCAAAAGATGCAAAACTAACCATTATTCTATGACGATAAATAAATTTTTTCATGTGGTATATAACTGAATCAGGTTGTGCAGTAACAACGTGACCAGATAAGTGTCGATTAATATCATCTGCAAAATTCTCGACAGATGAGTAACGCTCCAAAGGTGATTTCTTCATTGCTTTTATAATAATTGTATCAAGGTCACCGCTTAATTTTTTTGAGATATTCTTACTTGCAACTGAACTAGGCTTTTTGACCTCATCATTCATTACCGCTTTTTCAAGCTTGGCAGCGGAGTCAACATATTCATAGGGTTTATGATCGGTTAGTAACTCGTATAATAAAACGCCTAAGGAATAAACATCGGAGGTTACATCAATTGTTTCGCCCCGTAGCATTTCTGGACTTGAGTAATTTCGCGTCATGGGTCGAGAAACTGCCTGAGTAATGTCGGCAGAAGGATTACTCTCATCCATAATTTTGGCAATACCAAAATCTAATAATTTAATATCAGCATTTTCATCCACCAGGATATAGGCTGGTTTTATATCTCGATGAACCACCATATTACGATGCGCATATTCAATCGCATCGCAGACGTTCAAAAATAGTTTGAGTCGTTGTTTAATCGTTAGTTGTTGTTCCCTACAATATTGGTCAATCGGAGTCTTTTCCAATAGAGAAATGACTAAACTTTTGTCATTAAGTGGCATTATTAACCAGCCTCATTCCACCTAATAGTCATTATTTTGAGGCAATTTGTGTTAAATTAACATATGCGTTAGTCAATGAGTTAATTACGTTTTTTACAGGAGAGTTTCATGGTTAAGCAAGTCCAAATTAAACACACTTTTTATTATAAGGTGACATTGTTATTGTTACTTTTTATTGGCTTGATCGCGTGCGGTGGAGGTGGTGGTAGCTTAAATCCATCACCAACCTCCGACACCACCCCAAATGCTTTTACCTTGACTGCGCAAACTGATGTTGCATTAAATACCATGGTTGAATCCAATACGATAACCGTGGCAGGTATTAATGCGGCAGCCAGTATTAGTGTGGTTGGTGGTGATTATTCCATAGCGGGCGGCGACTTTACCAGTGAAAACGGCACCATTGAAAATGGTCAAACGGTTCAGTTAAGGCAAACCGCTTCGGCCAGTTATGCGACTCAAACCGATACAGTCTTAACTATTGGCGGTGTAAGCAGCCCATTTAGTGTGACAACCTTGGTTGACTCTATTGCGCCAACAGCTCAAATCACCTTCCCTCCACCAGTCTCGCTCAGTGACGGTGATTCTGTGATTGTTCGCGGGCGCAGTGATGATGATTTAAGCGGCGTGACTTCGGTGAAGGTTAATGATATTGACGTCACGACTACCGATAATTTTGCTAATTGGTCAGTCGAAATCCCATTAACCTCGGGAACCAATACGTTAACGGTGGTTGTGACGGATGCAGAGTTGAATCGTAATGATAATGCAGCCCAAGTTCAAATTAAAAATGAGTCATCAATAGTCACCCCAATAGCTATCACCCTCGACCCTGACAACAATCGGGCGCTGATGGTAGATTTCGATTTAGATGCCGTGATTGCGGTGGATTTGACCGATGGCAGTCGCACGATTTTATCC
>CAZRPK010000152.1:0-5787 GCA_964601915.1 uncultured Kangiella sp.
AAGAAAATGACTATTTATTACCGGGGATTGCCGCCATCTGTGTGGCTATTTTATTTCCAGTATCTTGGATCTACCTGCTAGTTTTTAGCTCATCAAGCATCAGTGATCTACAATTTGGTTTTCATTTTAGCATTTCAAGCTTCTTGTTTTTATTAGTTGGACTGGCTTCCATTTACGTTTATTACTATTTTATCAAACTACTTCATGATCATCATAATTTCAGGCGTGCAGATTTTGCTCTTTGGTCAATGATCGGAGTCATTAGTGTTTTTTATATTGGCTCTTCTTTGATGGACGTTGTTAGTCTGTGGGCTGATGCTGCACTAACAATTACCGCATCAAGTTGGATTTTTACTGCTAGTATTATTGTGTTTGGAATTATTGATATTTTAATTGGAGTAATACTACTTGCTGGGCGTGATGAACTTCCCGAACAATTCAAAACATTTGCAGTAGTCAATCTGATTATGGGAGTATTTGAAGTAACCTTTTTCATGTCGCCCATCGTTTTAGTTTTACTGCCAGTTGTTACTATTCTAATTGCTCTTATTTTCTTTAGAAAACCAGAGATGCTTGAGATTGTTTAGTCTTGAATAAGAACTTAAGCGCTCTGGGTGCCTATGTGGTAAATTAGCTCTTCAAGTTTTTTGGAGAACTAAATGCCCATCTACGCTTTAGAAGATTTCATTCCCGTAATAAAAGCGAACACTTACATTCATCCAAGTGCTGAAATCATTGGTGATGTGATAATCGAAGAACATTGCTTCATCGGCCCCGGAGCAGTACTTCGTGGAGATTTTGGCCGAATATTTGTTGGCCATCACTCTAACGTTCAAGATACCTGCGTTTTACATAGCTTTCCCGATAAAGATTGCCATCTAGAACCTTATAGCCATATTGGACATGGCGCGATATTGCATGGATGTCGAATTGGTGAGCATGCTTTAGTTGGTATGAATGCGGTAGTGATGGACGATGCTAAAATAGGTGCTGAATCTTTTGTGGCTGCAAGCTCATTTGTTAGGGCAGGTTTTGAGTGTGATAAACGTTCTATGGTGATGGGCGTGCCGGCTAAGATAACAAGGCAAGTAACTGACCAAGAGTTTGGTTGGAAAAAAACTGGTACTCAGGAATATGTTGAACTGGAAGAAAGATTTAGAAAAAGCTTAAAAGAAATTGAACCTTTAAGTGCTGAGCAAAAAAATCGGCCGAGATTTCAAGACTCCACTCATATACCTAAAAGCTAAAAATATGCAGTTTCGGAAATTCTTCAATAGGACAATAGTTTTTGTATTGTTTTCTAGTTTAGTCGGGTTCACTTATATCTATTTGTCCTCAAATTGGATTGTTTTTGCGCGAGGATTATTAACTTTTAATCCCAAAATATTTTTGGTTGAACTTCCTCTGTTTGTTCTTATTTCTGTTAATTTTTTTTTCCCTAGCATGTCTAATTGGATGCTTCGAAATATATTGCCAGTAGTTCCCGGGTTAATACTCTATTTTTTATTTGATTCGTTTTACAATTTCTTTGGTAGAGTAGCAACACCATCTGACTTTCAGAACTTTACAGATATATTTTTATTTTCCACTTGGTTGGCCTTTGGCTTAATTGCAATTTATTTATTAATACCATTTTCGATATATTTATCCGTTAAATATAATAATTTTACTCAACTAAAAAAATCTTTAACTATTAGATTTATTTCTCTAATTCTAAGTGTTGTAATAATATTAAGCCCTATTACCAAATCATTTCAAGATAAATTTTTCAATTACACTGTTTGGGCGCAAGAAGATACTATTAGAGAAAACGGTCGATTTAATAGCTTAATATTTTATGCACTTCAGGAATCAAGTAATGCAAAGTTATTAGAAGACTATTCAGATGCTAATAAAATTAATATAAAAGAAACACTTTACCCTAACCAGATTATATACAATCAAAATGTTCATATAATTGCCATGGAAAGCTTTATTGATCCTCGTTTAATTGATGAACTAAATTTACCAGATTCATTCATTTCGAAACAGCTAGTAAAATATTTAAATCAGCAACAAGATTTTTCTAGAGTGGTTTCACCTATTTATGGCGGTGGAACTGCGCAAACAGAATTTGAACTACTTACGGGAATAAAAGCACTTAGTAAGGTGAATCAAATTGAATTTAATACCATGCAAGGAAATAAGATTAATGCTTTTATTAATGCACTATCTTCTAATAATTATACTGCTCACGCAATGATTGCACCAAGCTCTGAGTTTTTCAATTCTAAAAGAGCATACAAAAGTTTAGGCTTTGACAATGTGATATTCTTACAAGAGAGTAATGTTCTAGAGTCGGTTAGTGGATCTATTTTTGATAGTGATTTATTTGATTTTAATATTGATTTTTTGAGAAAATATATTCAAAATAACGATAAACCGATTTTAAATTATGTATTGGGAATGTATGGGCATTTACCCTTTAAAAGAAATATTGAGTTACGTCCCGATGTGATTAGCCCAAACCATTCTGATGACCGTCTTAATCGAATCTCGAATCAGTTTTATTATCGAACGGAGGCGTTAGCGGATTACCTTGAAAAGCTTATTGAAATCGATCCGACATCAATTATTTTTGTCACATCGGATCATTTGCCTTCGGTGTTGTCTAAGAACATTCATTACCAATTAAATAATAAAATCAACATCGCACTATTCATCAATAATGGAAAAACTATTGACGTTAGTGGGAAAAATTTATACCAAATACCTTGGTTCATTTGGCAATTATTAACATCAAGCCATGTAGACGGCATTAAACCTAAAGCTATAAGTCCCTGTAAAATGGAAGAGCTTTATTTTACAGCATTATCTGAATCCCTAAAAAACTAGTTTAAATTCACTTAAATTACGAACTAGTTATCAAAAAAGCATAAATTAATCGCGTATAACTGTAACATTGTGTATTTCTTGTACTAGCAGTGCCATAATCGCGCGCTCGAAAATCCGGTTTAGTTCCTACTCGATTTACTGGAGTTATGGAAGGTTTATATGGATTATTCTTAAGAGCCATTTAGTAAGTATGAAATCAATTTTTACTCCCATCATTCGTTGTATGATATTGTTGCTTGTTTTATATGCAATGACTTATTCAGTGATTCATTTTTCAATGGTGACGGAATTTATCGCTATCGCCGAATTAATTGAAATTAAAACGACCATTTTGCTATTTATGACTCCCATATTTTTTAAGTATGCGCTACAGTTATTTTCGTTACCCTTTTACCCTATGATAGAAAAATTACGCTCTATAAATTCTATTCTTAAAAGGAATACCAAAGTGAGCGTTTTGATTCCTGCTTGGAATGAAGAAATTGGAATTATCAAAACACTTAATTCTGTTATCAATACTTATTATAAAGAATTGGAGATTATTATAATTAATGATGGTTCAACAGATTCAACTCATCAGTTAGTTTCAGAATTTATTCAAAATTATGAATCAATAGATAATAATCATAGCTCGGCGATTATAAAATATATTAGACTCCCAAATGGTGGTAAAGCAGTAGCTATAAACCATGGGTTAAAAATTGCTTCTGGCGAATATATAATCACATTAGACGCTGATTCAGTAATGGATAAAGATATGATTCACAATATCATTAAACGTTTTTCTGATGAAAATGTGGCGGCTGTTGCAGGAAATGTGATTATTGGTAATAGAAAGAAGCCTATCGAATTATTACAACAGTTAGAGTACTTGCATGGTTTTTGTTTTAAGAGAGCAGACTCTAATTTTAATTCTGTTCATATTATTGGTGGAGCTGCCGCAGCTTATAGAAAAAGTGCCTTAGTCGCTGTTGGTGGTTTTGATGAATCAATCATCACTGAAGATGTTGAAATTTCTACTCGTTTATTGGCTGAAGGGTACAAAACTAGATATGCTTCAAATGCAGTCGTTTACACTGAAGGACCAACGGACTGGAAGAGTTTAGCCTCTCAAAGGTTACGGTGGAAATTTGGTCGAATTCAAACCTACGTTAAACATAGCAAGCTATTTTTGAACCCATCAAGTAATTATAATGCTTACCTTACTTTTTTAATTTTACCAATTGCTATTTATGTTGAATTAATGCTGTTATTAGAGCCCATTATTTTGACTCTTTTTTATGCCTATACTTTTTACACTAATGATTTTGCACCATTAATTTTCATGATTAGTTTTACTACATCAATCATATTACTTCAGATTTTGTTTGATTCCAAATTAAGATTTCATTTAAATTTGATATTACTAGCACCGGTTGCTTGGCTTTTGTTTTACGCTGTCGATTTAGTCGAATTTCAAGCTCTTTGTCGCAGTGGCATTCGTTTTGTAAAAAAAGAAAACTTAAAGTGGCAGACCTGGGCGAGAGTTGGAATATTAAGCCAAAGTGTAGCTAAAAATGTTAATCACTCCAATTCCATAATTTCTGATACCGTCATGACAAACTCTGTCATAACTAACCCAGCTATTATGGAAGGTGAGATTCAATAGATTATTAATAATCGAGACATATCCTCTTCCTAGTCCGCTTGAATCCTCGTGCCCTGTTTTAGCCTTAACTGTTTGACCGATAAGCCTGTCTTGACTAGTGTCGGTGATTGAGTCACCGATGAACGACAATTTATTACTATTTTTAATGCTTGTATTTAAGATCATAAAATCCTGTTTAATAATGATAATTCTCAATTTGTCTTGTATGAGGGGGATTTCAAGATTATAGTCCGAATTCATAATCGAAAAGTAGCCATTTAGACCAAACGAGATAAGATTTTAGTATGCCAATTTATGAATACAGATGCACAGAATGCGATCACCGATTAGAAAAATTACAACGAATGGCTGATGACCCACTAAAGGATTGCCCTGAATGTAATAAGCCAGCACTTAAAAAGCTAGTTTCTGCTGCTGCTTTCAAGTTAAAAGGGTCGGGGTGGTATGAAACGGATTTTAAAGGTAAAGACAAACCAGCTTCAGAATCTAACAAAACCTCCGAATCATCAAATAAAAATTCAAAGTCCGATAAGCAAAATTCAAAAACTAGCAAAGAAAGTATCAAAAAAAAGAGTTCTGAAAAACCTAAACCTATTATTAATTCTAATAAAAAATAACACCATAAATGAGTATCAGAAAGGTCATAATCTCCTCTATTGTAATCACTTTACTCACTAGTTGTGTGACCTACAAACCTAGTAATACAGGCGATATTTGCCAAATATTTAGCGGTGAAATTGACTGGTATGAAGCCGCAAGAGACTCTCAACATAAATGGGGTACACCTATTTACGTATTAATGGCAATCATGCATCAGGAATCTCGATTTGTAGCCGATGCTCAACCTGATAGAGATTGGTTTTTAGGCTTTATTCCGCTCCCAAGAAAATCATCAGCTTTTGGCTTCGCGCAAGCACAAGATCCCGCTTGGAATGACTATATGAAACAAACAGGTTCTTGGGGTGCAGATCGAGATGACTTTGAGGATGCAATTAACTTTATTGGTTGGTATACCGAAGGCTCTCAAAAACGCTTAAAGATATCAAAATGGGATACTTACGCTCAATACTTGGCTTATCACGAAGGCCGAGGTGGTTATTTGCGGAAAACCTATAATAAAAAACAGTGGTTAATTGATGTTGCAAAAAAAGTAGCTCGAAGAGCTGTCACATACAATAATCAGCTTAAGAATTGCCAAAATCGGCTAGAAAGTGATGTCGATAGTTGGTTTTAAATTCAAGGGACTAATTTGTATTATTTCAGGT
>CAZRPK010000153.1:0-5699 GCA_964601915.1 uncultured Kangiella sp.
AAACTAAAAACAATTCTTTTATTCTTTACACAATTCTTGTTACACTGGTTGGCTTAATATAATAATTATTTGTTAACTAACGGATCATTCTATGATCAACAGACCCTTAGCCTATAAAGGTCCCGTAGATCACCTAACTCATTTCTTTGATGAACAGACATTAATGTCAGGTTTAGATATATTGCTGTCTGAAAATCTTGTTAATTGGCAGAACATTAGAGATGAAGAGTACGTCAAAGGAACTTGTTTGGTTGATGGTAAGTTTACTAAGCAAGTTTTATATTGGCCCTTATCAGAGAGTTTAGGTAGCTGTACTTGCAGGGATAAATTAAGTGAAGATTCAAACCTTGAATCGGATCTAGATAATGATTTGGCTTGTGAACATCTTGCCGCTTTAGCCATTGAATCAAAAACTCGTTTACAAAGATTACCACCGGCAATAAAAAAACAAAAAAAAATTGCGACAGGAAAACTCTATATTAAGCATTGGTTAAAATCACAAGATTTTGATCCTTTCTCAAAAATGGCAAGACATCGGGTGATTTATTTATTAGATAAAGTTGATGGGGGATGGGCGGTTAGTTTACATAAATCTTATTTGACTAAACAGGGTGAATATCAGGTTAAATCAGAAATATGTATTAACAGTGCTATTGATGCTGAATTAGATAGAGAAAAGAACACAAAGTATTTTAGTTTGTTGGATAAACAAATACTATTTTTGATTAGAAAAAAAATAGATAGTGGTAAAATTATTAACAATCAGTTTGTTTTTATTTCAGACTTAAAATCTAATCGGTTAGTTAAATCGCTGGTTAAAACCCATCGTTTTTTTTGGCAATCGCCGCATAGAAATCCTTTAACCTTATCTTCGAGAAATAAAAATTTCTGGCGTGGAGAAGATAGAAAGCAAGTTGAAGAGATTCAACAAGAAAGTGGCTTTGAATATTTGTCAGAAAATTATCTTCTTGATTTAAAGCATAACGTTATTTTAGAATATTTTAAAGAGGCTTCGGATAAAAGTAAAAAACTTTTTTATCAACTATCTAAAACTAATGATTTTAAAGTTCAGCCTAGTTTAGAAATTACTAGCCAAGAAGTTGGTCTAGGATGGAAAAAACATCGAGTTTATCAAATTGATGTAGCAAAACTTGTTTTTTATATTAATGGAAAAAAAGTGTCACTTAAAAATATTTTGCCATTAATTTTAGAGCGAGAAGTGAATGCAAAATTTACGACAGTTCTATCGGATTTTCTTTTACAAATTGAAAACTTATCAGTATTAGACTCTTGCTATGAGCTGCCAATTGTAGAACAGTTTCATTTTGGTGATAGAGTATTTGAATCTCATATAAGCCATATGCTTCCCATATTAGTTGGTCTTAAAGAACTCGGTTGGTTAATCAGAATTGACAAAGGATTTCGCTTAAATAAAATCGAAAATCTTGATTGGTATGTTGATATTAGGCAGGGTTATAATACCGTACAACCTACACGACAAATTAATCGTTCATCTAGATTTTGTGTAAAAAAATTAACTGAAGCTGGCGCTACAGAGCAGTTAGAGTTACTAGCTGAAGACGATGATTCAGTTCTTCAAGATAGCCTGAATATTAACAATAATAAAGGTGACATGGCGAATAGAAGTTTTGATTGGTTTGATTTAGAGATTGGTGTAAAAGTTGATGATAGACAAGTGAATTTAATGCCTTATATCGTTTCTTTAATACAACGAGGTGAGTTGTCTTTAGATGCTTTAAGTGATTCGAATAAAACTGTTAACCAAAAAAAATACAGTACAAGCCATATCAATATTAAATTAGAAAGTGGCGAAACGCTAGCTATAGAGCGAAATCGAATTAATCGGATATTTTCATCATTCGTTGAATTAAACGATCAAAAGAGTTTAACCGAAGAACGAAAATTACGATTTACAGCGAATCAGGTTAGCCGATTAATGCCTTTGGTATCGAAACAAGATTCACTATTTTCAGACGAAGATGATCATCCTGATAAGTCAGCTTCAAAGGCAATTGAATCTGGAACGAACGAATCGAGTACTACTGAATCAACTTCGCTCAGCATTGATTGGCTTAATGGAACAAAGTTGGCTGAAAAAGCCAAGGCAATGGATATCGAAACTGGAATTCAATCGGTTAAGATCCCTAGAACACTAAGAGCAAAGTTAAGAGATTATCAAAAAACGGGCGTTAACTGGTTACAGTTTTTAAGAACACATAGGTTAGGTGGTATTCTTGCCGATGACATGGGTTTAGGTAAAACACTACAGGCTCTGGCGCATGTGTTATTAGAAAAAAAAGAAGGTCGACTAACTTCTCCTTGCATGGTTATTGCGCCTAAAAGTGTCACGACTAACTGGCTACAAGAATGCCATAAATTTGCACCATCATTAAAAGTACTTTTACTAACTGGTGGAGATCGACATCAATTTTTTCCAAAGATTCAACAACATGATTTAATTATTACTAGTTATGGATTAGTACTACGTGACATCAATAAATTACTAAATAACCATTTTCACCTTTTGATCCTCGATGAAGCTCAAGTGATCAAAAATACGAGAAGTAAAATAACAACTATCGTTAAAGAGTTACGTTCAACCAATCGTTTATGTATGACAGGTACGCCCATGGAAAATCATTTGGGTGAACTTTGGTCTTTATTTCAGTTTTTGATGCCAGAATTTTTAGGTAGTGAATATCAATTTAATCAGCTTTATAGACAACCGATTGAAAAAAATAAGGATTATTATCGACAATCATTACTGGCAAAACGGATTGCACCGTTGATGTTAAGGCGCACAAAGAATGAAGTAGCAACAGAGTTGCCGAGCAAAACGGAAATGAAAGTCTTAATTCCATTAGAAGAAGGACAGGCCGATTTATATGAGACTGTAAGAACATCTATGTTTGAACAAGTTCAAAAAGCAATGACATTAGAAACAAGACATAGGAATCAGTTTTTAATAGGAAATGCGTTGCTTAAATTAAGACAAGTCTGTTGTCATAGTAATCTAATTAAACTAGAATCAGCTCAAAATATGAATTCATCGGCGAAGGTTCGGTGGTTAAAAGATAAACTACCCAGTATGGTTAATCAAGGACGAAGAATTTTATTATTTTCTTCGTTTACTTCAATGTTAGATATTTTGGCAGAAGAATTGAAAGAGATGGAGATCCCGTTTTTAATGTTAACGGGTAAAAGTAAACATCGTGGCGCATTAGTTCAGCAATTTCAAGGTGGTCAGATCCCTGTATTTTTGATTAGCTTAAAAGCTGGTGGCGTAGGCTTAAATTTAACTGCGGCTGATACAGTTATACATTACGATCCTTGGTGGAATCCTGCAGCAGAACAGCAAGCAAATGACCGAGCTTATCGCATTGGTCAAGATAAACCTGTATTCATTTATAAACTCATTACCCAAGGTACAGTAGAAGAAAAAATTCAACAAATGCAAAAACAAAAGAATGATCTTGCTCAAGGTTTGTATAATCAAGAAGATTTGAGTAATGTCGAGTTAACAGGTGATGATTGGCAAGCATTATTTCAACCTATTGAAGGGTTTGGTTAGCTTGCTAACCCGACTTAGCTTTCCTTCTCTAAAATGCCGAAGACAATTAATATTTTATTTATTCCCGTTTCTTCAACTTCTGGAATTGGTGAGTACACGCGATCGTTAATTATTGCGAATGAATTAATAAATCAGTTTCCATTCTTAAATATTAGTTTTTTACTAAACAAATATGCTGCTTGCAGTAAAATATGTCCTTTTGAAACTCATCTATGCGATGGTTCAGCCACTAAAGATAATGGCGCTGTAAAACGTACGCTAAAACACATAAAACCAGCGCTTGTTATTTTTGATTGTGCTGGGCGTGCGGATCATTTCAAATTGGCAAAAGAGTTAGGTGCGAAGGTTGTTTTTATTTCTCAACATGAAAAAAAAAGGCGTCGAGGATTAGGACTGCGCCGATTACTCAATACTGATATTCATTGGGTTGCTCAGTCTAAAATCGCAATTAAACCGATTAATTTATTAACAAAATTAAAATTAAATTTTTTTGGAAAACAAGAACCAAAATTAATTGGCTCAGTTTTTAAACTGATCAATAAAGTTAAAAGAGAAAGGTTACTAGAAGATTATCAACTGAATAAGGGTGGATATATTGTTTTTAATGCTGGTTCAGGAGGTCACAAATTAGGTAGTGATTATGCGAGTGATATATATTTTCAATCAGCTCAACAGATTGCCGAAAAATGTAAATTGAAATGTATCATGGTATTTGGCAATAACTATCCCAAAGAACTCCCTTTATCTAATAGTGTAACCTGTGTCAGGTCAATGCATAATGAGCAGTTTATGGCATTGATGTTAGTCGCAAAAGTGGTGGTGATTAGTGGCGGAGATACCCTTTTGCAGGCTGTAGAGCTAAATTTAGATTGCGTTGTAAGTGCGGTGTCAAAAGATCAACCTGACCGAATTAAACAATGCAGTGAATATGAAAAATTAGTGCGAGCTATACCATCCGTTGAAGATTTGACATGCAAAACGATAGCGATGCTAGAAAAACAAGATACACGCAATGAAAATCTATTCGAAGAGACTCAGTCCAAAGGTTTAAAAATCGCAATTGATGACATCAAGTTATTACTAAGACTTTGATAGTTTTAGCCAGTATTAAGAGTGTAAGTCTATAGGTAATTTCAAAGAGTTTTGTGTTATTATATTCATATATCCTAAGATTCTATCAATTCGATAAATGCCATCAGATATCAGTAAAATATCGAAAATATATCCACAGAGATGGTATGATCCCGTATTGTCCTATTTCTTCCGACTAGCAGTTAGTGGTTTTATTCCTGTCGGTTGGTTTTCGCCTGCTCTCCCCAGTGAACATGAACGTAAAAAAGTAGATGGTCATTTTGACTTAGAAATTATTAGCCACTGTTGGATGTACTCCAATATGTTGGCATACCAATTAAGCTCTTTTGTGAATTATCCACCCAGCAAGCTGAATGTAACTGTCACTGTTTTTTATTCAACGGAAGATACAGGAACTCAAGAATTACTCAATTTTTTTTCCGAACAGCAAGTTGAAAACGTAACATGGAATTGGCAAGCGTTATCTAAAGAACAACTATTTCGCCGTGGAATTGGAAGAAATAAAGCTGCGTTTGCGACTAAAGCCGATTGGGTTTGGTTTACAGATTGCGATATAATCTTTCATCAAGGATGCTTAGACTCACTGGCAGAACAATTACAAGGGCGAACCGATACACTTGTTTTCCCTTTATCTGAACGCGCAACCCCCATGCTTGCGCAAAATGATCCAATGTTACAAAAGGGTAGAAAACCGCAACTGGTTAATATCGAATCTGAAGAATTTTTAACATTATATCGTGACCGTGCCAAAGGTGAGTACCAAATAGTTCACGGGGATGTTGCTAGAGCTGGCGGGTATTGTTCTACACTTTCAATTTATCAAACACCATCGCCAACTTGGTGTAAATGTTATGACGACAGAGCTTTTCGGTGGGTATTAGGTACGCATGGAAAAGGATTAGAAATAACCGGTTGTTACCAAATCAGACATGTACAAAAAGGTCGATATAAGAAAGGATCGGTTTGGACAAAACTTCGTAGTGAAATTAGGCATTTGCAGGCAAGAGTTCGTGAA
>CAZRPK010000154.1:0-5656 GCA_964601915.1 uncultured Kangiella sp.
GTTAGTAAATTGTTTAATACTGTTAAGTGGGGGGCTGATGTTAAGTTTGCAAACCCAAGTGCAGTAAAAGACTGGACACTACTATATGTTGATGTTGTTGATAAAATAGATTTTGAGCTTATGCATAAAGTTTATGACACATCGAATATTATGAATCCGAATGTAGTACTATCACAAACAGTATCTACCATTTATAACGGGGACGAACTATCAACAACAACTGAATTCTATCAAGCAGGAGAACTACCCAAATCAGGGGGGCCTCTTGGAACGCATGAGGAATATACGGGAGAGAATTAAAAGTTTAGTTTTAAATAGAGGGCATTAAAGCTCTCTATTTAAACTGTATTATAAGGCTGTTTTATGAAAAAAATAATGATTTGTATTGCATGTTTGTTTATTTTCTCTTGCTTAGGCCCCAATATAATTGTTGATAAGAATAATTATTTTTTACTGAATGGCTTCTATAGATCATGGGCAGGGTTTTATTATTTTAGTCAATCAAAGTTATCGGATGAACCCAATAAAAATGTCGTTAAATTAGATTACAAAACAGTTGCGGTATTTCATAGAGAAGGTCAAAAAATATCAATTAATATCCAACCGGAACTCATAGAAGAATTTTTAACCAAAGACAATATAAAATTTCTAGAAAATCGGATGAGAGATTTCTCAATTTTTGATAAAAAAATAAATTTTAATATTAACTATAATATTACCCTTGAAAAAAATTTTCAACGTAAGGCTAAAACTTCCCTATCTAAACCAGATATCGTATTTTATCAAAGTGTTTTTGATCTAGATGGAAAAACAATGCCCTATAAATTATTTTTTAAGGTGTTTACAACACTAAATCATGAATTAATTCATTTAGCTGTAGAGCAACTACATCTTAAGATCCCGTTGTATGAAAATGAGTTACTAGCCTACAAAATGGGAGCGTGTTCCCTATTGCTATCTGAAACTCCCACAACCCTAATAGCTACTCGTGATTTTAATCAATATGGTACAAAAAAAGCATTTATGCGTGAAGTGACAGCTAAATATAGTAATGTACCGCTTCGGTTTGAGGAATTTGCCACACTAAATAAAGGGCCAGTAGCAGGAGTTGCAAGAATAGAAGCGGCATATGATCTATTTTCATCATCAATCAATAAAAAAATAATCGATACTAAAGGTTATTCTAAACAACAAAAAATTAAAATGTGTAATGATGTAGTTGAGCTTTCATTTATTAAGTTATCAAATGAGCAGGAAAACGATTTTGAAGTTTATACTTTGAAGCAAAAAGCAATTATGGAAACTGATGTACCGCTTTTAAAGTTTCTAAAAAATAATGACTATTGTCCAGCAAAAGCTCACTTAGAATTGTTAACAGGAAAACCTGAACAGGCTCTTAGTACTTTAACAAACTGTGATGTATGTAAAAATGCTAACCGAATTGATTCTATAAATTGTAATGGCTTGAAACAACTAAGTGACAAGTTAAATACGCCTGTTTCTAATAAAATCGGGTCAATTTGTGCAAGTGATTTTTTAAAAAATGGGTCAATCGATCAATTTCATGTCGGTACGGATAAAAAATGTATCATAGATACTGGATCAAGCATTTCTATTTTTAGAGAGCAAAAAACAACAAAAATAATAAAAAACCATTTTGCCCAAAAATTAAAAAAAGAATTAGATTTTGATGTTATAGGTTGGGATGTTCTGAGTTTAAAGGATGAGTTTCTATTTAAAAATAAAAGTCTAAACGATGTAGAGTTTAATTATCTTTTTGAAAATGGTAGGGTTTTTGTGATAGGTGATATAATTTCAGATGATATTTTCTTTAAAAATTCCAACATTTGTATAGATACTGGAGCAGAACAAACCTCACTTTCTTCAATATTATTTAACAATAATAAGAAAGCTCTTGTTAATAACCCAATTAAAAACATGTCGGTCAAATCTGGAGTGGATATAGTTAAACAAAGGGTTAGGATGTCTAAAATGTTACATATTATGGTTGGTAAAATACAGTTTAATCTAAGTAACACACCTATTTTAAATACATTGCCAAACCATATTTGCGATGTTAATTTAGGTAAGGATCTGTTGAGGCATAGTTTAGTTGCTATTAATACTGTATCGAAAAAAATCTATTTTAGTTTTGAATAAACTGCAGGTTCTAGTTATGTTCTTACTTTAATGGGCAATGAAATAAAACAGGTATTAGACGTTACTATCGACTACCCCAAACACCCCTCACCCAGTTTTTGGGATTTTATGACCGGCGAGCTTAATTATATTCATGTGAAAGCTCAATTAATTGAAATACCCGAAGACGTGAAAGGCAGTTATATGGAAAGCAGTGAAAATAGACGTAAAGTTCAAAGGTGGGTAAATGGAATGTGGGAAGAGAAGGATGCTCAGCTTGGTCGATGGCGCACTTAATAATAGTCACTTATTTTTAAAAGCTAGGCTTGAAAAGAGCTAGTATGAAAATTGATCCAATAAAACTTAAAGCCAACAGAAATGAAATCACTCTAACTTGTTTTGTTTTTCCACGCTTTAAAGCAATCGTTCCAGCAAAAATATAGCCTATTAAAAGAATTACTTTAGCGCCTAACCAGCCCATAACAAATGGATAGAGTGTGCTAGTTACCGAAAGGTAAACGGCACAGCTTAATAAAATTGTATCATTAATGTGTGGGAAAATTTTCACCAACTTATTTTGCAACAATTCATTTTCATTAAACATCCACCAGCCACGTATGCAGAACCCGACAAGTGATAGAATTGCGGTAGCGATGTGAATGTTTTTTACTAATAAATAATGTTCCATAATTTGCACTTGGTTTTTAGTTAATATTTTCAGCTCTTTTGATCCACTCAACACCTCCTTTACAAAGATTGATGAGTGCTTGCTTAAAATCTACTATTTCAGAGCTGGCTAGTTCGATAGATATTTCTAGTTTACTTGAATAATTGACGATAAGGTTATCTGATTGGTAGGTTTCTAATAAATGTTCAAAATCTTTTTGTTGGGAGTAATTAAGGTAAAAAGCTAATTTGGTATAATGGATCTTTTCTTTAGTTGTTAGTTTGTCTAGCGCAAGTTTAACACCTCCCCCGTACGCTCTCGCCAGTCCACCGGTTCCCAATTTAGTGCCGCCGAAATAACGAGTAATAACAATAACGATATCGCCAATCATTGCATGCTGCAAAACGTGAAGCATGGGTTTACCCGCAGTGCCGGATGGCTCGCCATCATCACTGCAACCAATCAATGTTGTAGAGTTAGGATTGCCGACTATATATGCCCAACAGTGATGACTTGCTTCTGGATATGAAGTTTTTAATGTTTTAATAAACACCTTAGCATCCTCGCTAGTTGATACATTTTGAACACGAGTAATGAATTGACTACCTTTTATGATCTCCTCTACTTCAATTGTAAAAGAGGGTACGTTATAACTCTGCAAAGGCATTTCTAGTTAAGTTTAATACACCATTCTTTTCAATAATAATATCGTCTTCAATTCTAATTCCGCCATAAGGCATAAAAGATTCAATTTTATTCCAATCAAATAATGAAGAATGCTGGCTATTATTTCCAGAATTTCTATATTGTTTTAATAAAGATTCTATAAAATAAAGCCCTGGTTCTATCGTAAATGCCATGGAGGCTTTCATTTTTCGAGTGCTTCTTAAAAAGGGGTGTGAGTTAGGGGGGGGATTTAATTTTCCCGTTTCATCTGCGAACTGTCCACCAACATCATGTACTTGCAGACCAATTAAATGTCCTAAACCATGCGGAAAAAATGCTCTGCTAATACCTGACTCGACCATTGCACTGGCGGACATATCAACAAAACCAAATTGGTTAATTATCTCGGCAATTTTGTGGTGGGCATCAATATGCAAATCACAATAATCTTGATCATTTTTAATAGAATCGATACAACTTAATTGCATCTCATTCATTGCTACAATCAAGTCCGCAAACTCATCATTTTTATAGGAATAAGTGCGTGTAATATCTGAGTGATAACCATTAAAGCTAACGCCCGCATCAATTAAAAATGATTGGTGTTGCTCAACATTATTTGCACTACATTCCATGTAATGAAGAATTGAAGCATGCTCATTTAACGCAACAATATTACCGTAGGGTAATTGATGTTCTAAAACGCCTGAGGCTTCTAAGTAAGCAAGATGAATTTGTAATTCATTTTTCCCCAATCTAAACTGTTCCTCTGCAACTTTATGAGCATAGGTTGCTTTTTGATTAGCCTGTTTAAGACACTCGGTTTCATAATCACTTTTGTAGGCGCGTTGCCAATAAATTTTATTGATAAGAGAGAGATTGTTTTCTGTAATAGCATCGAGTTTTTTAGTTAATAGAGTCTGTTCGCCAAGTAATAATGTAGAGTCTTTATTGTCAGGAAAAAACTCCAAAGCTTGTTCGAATTGCGTAATAATTTTAATATCAAAATGGGGAGACCAAAAGTCATTTGGGTCGCTGGGCGGTGTATGCCAAAAGTCAATCGGTTGATAATAAATTAAGGTTGGCTTACCTGTTTTATGAATGACTAAATAACTATCAGCGACTTCAGTTAAAGGTAAGTAAGTCCGAAATAAAAAGCTCGATCTAAACGGATAATTCATATCATCTAAGTAAATGGGTAAAGGAGCACCAGACGGAATTAATAGAGCGTTAACGTTGTGCTCGGACATTATTTTTCTGTGTCTAAGTAAGAGATCGTTGATATGCTGTGAATAAAGTTCTGAAATATTTTTTTGCATATTATTTTTTCGCCTCAAAAGCACGTCTCTTTTCAACTGCTAAAGGTGTAATTTCATTATCTAGTTTTTTTAAAGCAGCAAACATAAAAAATGTCTCTGCCATAACAAAAAGAGGACCAATTAATAATTGATTAAGGTCATCGACAAACGCTGGTTTTGCTTTTTCATAATGATGCCCAATAAATTGAATAATCCAGCCGATAACAAAAACGCCGAGTGCTATCCATAAAGCATTAGTCATTAATGAAACTAAATGAGCGCTATAGAGAGCCGGTACAATAAAAATAACTTGTCCGATAGCCAAGCTGATGTTTAACATAAAATAGTAAATAAGAACTGCAGTAAAAGCGACCATCGCTAAGGTTAAAGAACTGTTTATACTGGGTACTATTAACGGCAACTGTACTAAACTCAAAAACACCATTAACGCCCAAATAATCATCGGTATACCAATAAAATGAGTTTTGATATTGTTCTTATTTAAGTGAACACTTTTATATGTAGAGAGTTGTTCGACATCTGTTTTCATTGGAGTTCTCTATTTCTAGTAGTTACCTAGGACAAACTCCTAGCAGTATACCGAGTCTTTTACCGAAAAAGCAATGTAGATCCGAAACAAAACGAACGATCGTTCAATTGATTTCAAACAACTGTTTGAATTATGGGTTGATCTAGTTATAATCAGCTCATTAATTTAGAGCGACAAATTAACTTACACCAGATAATCAGTTGAAAAGTAGGTAACGTTTTCTATTTTTAAAAGCTAAACTCTACCCACTTGATTGAAAACAATGCAACAAACGGAGTAAACGAATGGTATATGAAGGTCAAACTCGTTATTAGTGAAACGACACAAATAACGCGA
>CAZRPK010000155.1:0-1508 GCA_964601915.1 uncultured Kangiella sp.
ACCTATTAATCCTAATAGCATTCCAATACCTGCTAAGCCAAACCCATAGTTCCACCCATAGGTTTGCCCCAAATACCCACAGGCAATCGCTGAAACTGCCGAGCCGATGTTGATCCCCATATAAAAAATAGTAAAGCCTGCATCTCTCTTAGGGTCGTTTTTTTCATAAAGCTTACCAACAATTGTTGAAATGTTAGGTTTGAGCATTCCAACACCAACAATTAGTAATGAGATAGAAAAGAAAAAGGTTTGTAGTGCAAATTCATCGATCACGGTTATTCCATTATCGTTAATAAATGCCTGCTCACCTTCAAAAGCCATCCCAAAATGCCCTAGTGTGAGTAATACACCGCCAATCAATACTGATTTCCGATTGCCTAAATATTTATCGGCGATCAAACCTCCAAATATTGGCAACGCATAAACTAAAGAGAAGTAGCTTCCAAAAATATCTGATGCATCTGCATCACTTAATAAAAAATGCTCTGTCAAAAAGAATATAAGTAGAGCTTTCATGCCATAAAAGCTAAATCTTTCCCACATTTCCATAAAAAAGCATACTGTCAGTCCTGCGGGGTGTTTTGAGTTACCCTCTACATTTGTTTGAGTGCTCATCATTTCTATTCCAATATAATTAACCCTGAATAGCATTTAAACTACACTCACTTTAATTTTTTTAGATGAAGTTATGGTGAAGATTCACTGATTATTAAGTGAAGAGTTGGTGAAGAAAAGACCAAATAGTCCTAAAACACTTGAAATATAACGAGATTTCGTTAATCTAAAGCTTCACCCAAAGCAGTATGAGGATCGATTTTGAAGTCTGGCTCACCAATCGACCGTCACTTGTTATTTGCTGATCTTGTGTTGGATACAAGGTCATACGAAGTGCGCCGAGCTGAAGAGTTAATACAACTGCCGGTTCTTTCTTTTAAATTACTACAGGTTTTAGCAGAAAACTCACCCAATACACTCTCTCAAGAACAAATCATCGAATTAGTTTGGCAAGATAATATCGTTGGTGACGAAACTCTTAAGCAGCGAATAAAACTACTCAGGAAAGCATTAGGTGATGACGCTCAGTCACCAAAATATATTGCTGTGGTGAGAGGGCGTGGTTATCATTTGATCCCTAAAGTCACTCAAAGAATACTTCCATCCATAGAAGAAATTCAATTTGTAATGAATGAACGCATACCTAACTTATCGTCTATTGAAGGTATGAAAATTTGGAAAAAAATGTCAATGGGGCTTTCTTTTTTCATTTTGATATTGGTCAGTATTTTGTATTTATTTAGTTTGCAAATCTATAAACAGGAAGACGGATTTAATCAGTTGGTTAATCGTTCACCATCAGAAATTAGCCAAGCCTATGGTTATTTCTTGAAAGGACGAGATTATTATCAGCGTTACAAAGTGAAGGATAATCAAATAGCAATTGATCTTTATCAGCATGCTCTTTCGCTTGATCCTAATTTAGCAATCGCCCATGCGGGGTTGGCTGATGC
>CAZRPK010000155.1:1608-5525 GCA_964601915.1 uncultured Kangiella sp.
TGATGCTTATGAAGAATTTAATCAACGAGAGAAGACTCTATAATTCATTAGTGTTTGACACTTTTTTCAGATTAATATTATTATTTTGATTTTAATGGTGCGAGTAACATATAAAATATCCAAGCAAACCAAGAAATAAAAAACATCGCTAAAAGCCAAGCGAGCTTCTCATTGCCTTCAACATTATCTGATTTGGCGACCATAATGAAGGGCGTTAACCAAATTAAAAAAGGGATAAGTAGAAAAATAAAAGCGAATTCCATTATTATCTGATCCCTCTGTTGTTTAGTTTATTCAATTGATTTATTAAGTTCAAAATATTAACTCTACAAAGAGTCAATCTCACTTTTAAGATCATAACCTTTGTCCGTAACAATAGCCTCTAAAACCTTAATCCGTTTTTCTAATGACTCAAGGCGGTCAATTCGCGATTCCATTGGTTCAAGATCAATATCAGGTGTTTGTTTAGCTTTTATCCACTCTCTCGCCAGCCCAGCTAATAGCGATGCCACTACGATAATGGCTACCATTTCAAATACTGCCATAATGATTTCTCCCGATTAATTTTATTATGAGTTATTAGCTATTCTCGCGATCTGTTTTATATTAATATAATCACTAATGAAAAGCTTACAGAATAACTAATTTGTATAATTCGCATTCAAATATAAAAAACTCGTACACTTTGCCCGATGTTATTGCAGAGAAAGCGTTTGAAGCATTCAAGTCAGCGACTTTGCTATTAACAACGCATAACCACAATAAAATATTCCAACTAACACATCAAGCAATTCTGTATAGCAAATTTGTTACAAGAGTTGTTAATACTCAACCGAACGAACTCCCTAATAAAATAGATTGGCATTTAAGTAATAAGGCTAACCAATTTTCAAAATACCTAAGCAAAGAAATAGATAATAAGTTGCTGAAAGGATCTCAATCTTTTTTGCAAGGCAATGAACTGGACATAACTGATTTTAATAGCGAGTTTCAAAACGAACTAGAAATAATGAGGTTTCTTAGAGTGACTCGATATCAACATGCTTGCGCGCTTGCAATACTTGAGTTAAATAACCAAATTAACATTGAAGATGCTATTGAACGAATGAGTATATTAGCTGAAATTTTAATTAAATTAGCTTATTGTTGGAGTTTTTCTCAAATTAAAAGCAGAGCAGGTTCGCCAGTTTATGAAGTCAATTTAAATGGGCAAGCTTCAGAATTATCAACTCAAAATATGTTAATACTCGCAATGGGTAAACTTGGTGGATTCGAATTGAATTTTTCTTCAGATATCGACCTAATTTTTTTCTATGGAGAAGATGGTGAAACAAAGGGTATGCAGAGAAGTATTGAAAACAGCCATTTTTTTCAAAAACTTGGCATTTTATTGATTAAATTATTAGATTATATCACCCAAGATGGATTTGTTTTTAGAACCGATATGCGGTTAAGGCCTTATGGAGAGTCTGGCGCGCTGGCTATTTCTTTGGCGCAAGCCGAAGACTACTATCAAGAACAAGGGCGGGATTGGGAACGGTATGCGATGGTCCGAGCGAGAGTTATCTCCGGTTCGGTTACGGAGAGAGAGTGCTTAGAAAGAATTATTCGGCCTTTTGCTTTTAGACGGTATATTGATTACGGTGTGATTGATTCTCTGAGAAATATGAAACAAATGATTCAGCGAGAGGTTAGAAGAAGAGAACTGAAAAACAATATAAAACTAGGGGCTGGAGGAATAAGAGAGATTGAGTTTATGGTGCAATCTTTGCAACTAATACAGGGTGGACGAAATAAAAAGTTACAAGAAAAAAGTATTCTTAAAGTTATTCCATTGTTAGTTGAAGATAATTTGTTAGATAAAAATATAGCTCAAGATCTAGTAACCAACTATCGGTTTTTAAGGCGGTTAGAAAATTGTATTCAAGAGTTTGAAGAAAAACAAACTCAAGAGCTGCCTATCGACCTTACTCAGCAAGCTCATTTAGCAGAAATAATGGGGTTTGAAATTTATGATGAACTATCGCTAAAAATTGAGCAATACCTTTTGAACACCAGTCATCATTTTAGAGAATTATTTCGCGGAAATTTAGAAGAAGAAAAAGTCGGTGATGATTTCTATTTGTCTGTTTGGGAAGGATTGATTAATTCGCAACAGTTACTAACCCATGCAGAAACAAATTTGGACTCTAATGAATTTATTCAGCACATAAAGGACTTTAGAAACTCTAAAAATAGAATTAATCTATCAGCAAAGGGAAGTAAACGTTTAACCGCTATCATGCCTAATGTAATAGAGCTTTGTCTAATTTCATCTTCACCTTTGAATAGCATTGTTAGAGTCATTGATATTTTAAAGTCCATATTGAAGAGAACCGCTTATTTGGATTTGTTTGTCGAGAATAAACCGATCTTAAAACATTTAATTGATTTAGTCAGTCAAAGTGAGTGGATTGCTTTGCGGTTAAGCGCCTTTCCCATATTGATGGATGAACTGCTATATCCTAAAAGTCTGTATCAACCACTCAAAAGCCAAGATCTTGATAGTGAATTAAGGCAATACCTGTTGAGAATTGAAGATAATGATGAAGAAGCGTTATTAAATTGTATTCGACAATTTAAACAAATTAATGAATTAAGGGTAGCCGCCGCACTCATTTCAGGGCAACTAAATATTTCTCAGGTAAGCGAGTATTTAACTCAGTTAGCTGAAGTTATAATAAAAACAAGCATTCATCAATGTTGGCAAATTATTAGCTCTCAGCATGGTATTCCAGAAAATCTTTCATCAGCAGATGATTATGGTTTCGCTATTATAGGTTATGGAAAACTAGGAGGATGTGAGCTTGGGTTTAGTTCTGATTTGGATTTGGTTTTTCTATTTGATCAAGATTTGAATTCTAATACTAATGGACGTAAGCCGATTGGAGCCACTCGATTTTACACACGCCTTTCCCAAAAGTTGATTCATTATTTATCTACTAGAACTAATCAAGGCGTGTTGTATGAAGTAGATATGCGGTTAAGGCCTTCAGGTAATTCTGGTATGTTAGTTAGTCATATTGATACTTTTAGAAGCTACCAAAAAGAGGAAGCGTGGACTTGGGAGCATCAAGCATTGATTAGAGCTCGATGTGTTTACTCTGGAAATAACAACCTCTTTACAGAATTTAGTAAGGTAAGAAGTAAAATTATTAACACTAAAAGAATACGAAAAAGTTTGGCAGAGAATGTTTTAAATATGCGATCAAAAATGCGCCTGCAATTAGATAAAAGTACTAAAGAACGATTTGATTTAAAGCAAGGTGTTGGTGGTTTGGTCGATGTTGAATTTTTAACTCAGTTCTATGCATTGCATAATAATTCAGGGCAATTTAAAACAGTTCCTACTAATACGATTAGGTTAATCAAATACCTTAAAAATGAAGGGAAAATAACAGAGGAAAATAAAATAATTTTAACGGATGCTTATAACAATTTTAGAAATATTATTAACCGCAGAGTGTTAAATAAACAAAATAGTCTTGTCGATTATAAACAAACTTCCAATTATGACATTCTTAATCATCAAAAATTAGTTGAAAATATTTGGTTGTCTGAATTTTCCGACTTTAGTTCCGTATACTAGATCAAAATATTCAGCATCAATTTCGATGCCGTTCTCTACATCCGCTGCTCAAGTTTCTAAACTAAAAGCACCTTGCTCAAAACCAAGACCTGCGCTAGTCGATGCACTGTTAGTTTTCTGAATGCCTCGGTAGTGATAATGTAAAATTACACCAACGTTTGCTATAGTATAGGCACTTACAAATTGAGAGTTAGTAGCCATCAAAATAAAATAAGTGTAACTATGATTACTTTGTTAATTATATTTAATTCCCTATGTTTTTATATTTTAGATACAAGTTATTTTTTAT
>CAZRPK010000156.1:0-5517 GCA_964601915.1 uncultured Kangiella sp.
GTTCTTTATTCTGTAAATAACTCATAAACAAACTACCGCCTTTGTGATCAAAGCCAAGGTCATCGACACTGAGTACACGCATACCTAAACTAACTTTTGCGCGTATCGGATTAAGTGCTGGATCGAAGGCCTCTTCGGTAATACTAAACTCAGTTAAACGCACGGGTAAAATGCGGTTTTTACTCCAAATAAATAACATCAATGCTGATTCCATCGGCGCAATTTCTAAAGTACCAAAACTGGCTAAATTGTTGTTGGCGTTTAATGATTGGCTGGTTGGATAAATGGTAGTTTCTAGTACAGCCAAATGTGTTTGCAAACCACTTTCTACAACATTTTGATGCTGTTCTGGAAACTCCAGTTGATCGGCGGCATCTATTACCGCATCCAGTTTAATGGTTTCAACCGGTGGTCCCTTGAGGCGCAATGCTTCAGATCGATCACCACCATCACCGCCCGCACCTTGAACTTGCAAAGTACGCGTTAATGTGTCTGGGTTATATTGCAAAGCTATGACTCGTAACACCGCGCTCGTACTTGGATTCAAAAGCACTAAACCACTCTTAATAAGTTTTGGTGAACCTGGAAATGTTGTCATAATTATTATCCTTAAAACATCGACTACAGCATCTATAAATTCAGAACCATTTTCAGTCTTGTGATACACATTATTTATTACACATATTCATCGAGCCTTCCAATTCTGGCTCACTAATTTTATTCATTATTGACGCTGACGAAATTTATTCAGCGCTGGCACTGCCGCATCATTTAAAGAGGCAGGCAAGATTTTAACAGCTATATCTTCGGTGCTTTTTTTAACTCGAATTTTTCGCTGCAGTGGTAGACGTAAGATTTATTTATCATAAAAATATCTCCAATAATTTCAACAGTCTGTTATTTATTGATTGCTTGATCGTGGTTAAAACTATCGACCACCTTCGGACTAAATCCAACTTCTAAAACCCTCCCAAAGTAATTGCCTTCATCCACATCATTACCAAACAATAAATGACAAAACTCCTCATGAGTTACTGCCCCGCTAATACTAATGAATACTTGCCAATGATTATCGTATTCGGCAAGGTTTGGAAGTACGTCAAATCTAAACACCGTATTATCAAACGCTAATCTAACGGGTATATCTCCTGCGATATCGCCAACAACAACTATGTTGTCTTTCTTAATCCAAAGTAGAGTCCGCAAAACATCTGAAACCATGGATAACTTCATTCCAGGCTGTATATGTCTATAAAATAACTGAAAAATACAGTGACGACGATGGAACGTACTGTATCTATAGTTATCAGCAATATCGCTCCAAAATCTTGGCGCTTCATATCTTGGTCCAAAATTTTCTATTGCAGATATCAATTGTTCAGGTGCAGAATTTCCATTAACAATAACGGACATTGAATCTCTATTTTCATTTTTCAATTTCCACACCTTGTTTGTCTAAAATCAAGTCTTTAAGTATTTACGTTGGAACATGAGTGTTGTTTGGCGGACAACAATCCCAACGTCCACCAACCCGCCGATTTAACTCAACGAGTCCTAGATTTCTGGGTCTAGTAGTAGTTGCCATTAAAACTCCCGCAGTAACCACACTTCCGGCAGCAAAACCTGCTGCGGGGTCCAAACTTTGCACGGTATAAACTCGCCCCCTCATCCCCCAAGTACCTCTAGTACCTGCTCGACTCCCCCTAAACCATGCATCGCTGCCACCATTAGAGACATTTCCTACGGCATTTACACGCCAAGCTTCCCAATAATGCGGTACGTTGGGCGCCGGTCCGCCTACAGCTGGACCCGCACATGTACTTATATCATCTTGGTTAACTATTTCTTGAACGATCCAGCCATTTCTTAAAGTAGTGTTCCAGCTGACCACCCAATTAAAATTCCTACAATTCCCAAAAGTAGGAGCTGTAGTATCTGTAGTACGCACTCTATTATCCAAACGCAATTGCTTTACAAGAGCAGGTTGATGTTCTGCTCTTACTTCAGCTATTAAACTGCGTGTTGTGACGACACCAACTTGCCCATCTTGGCGTAATCCACGCTGTGCTTGCCATTCAACAATTTTATTGACAAATGCTTCGTCAATAATTGCAGGAACCTCTGGAATACCTCCGAGTACATCTCTAATAACACGAATGCTCCAAGGATCCTGGAACCTTCCACGGTTGTATCGAAGGGCTCGTCTCATTTCGGTTTGCGTAAGAACATCAGGAACAGCATCGGGGCTTGGGGGTTCGATAGCTAAATCTCGTTGCAATGTATTTTTAGATAATCTAGCACTGTTTTGTTGAACAACATGTGTCAATTCATGGGCTATTAGCCTCTTGCCTTTACTCGTATTAGGAGAAAACTGGCCTGTGCCAAATACTACGTTATTTCCGACAGTGTAAGCTCGGGCACTAACATCACCTGCAGATCGTTCTGCAACTGCACCGGTATGCAAACGTACTTGAGAAAAATCTTGGCTAAAGCGCTGCTCCATATCTTGCCTCAAACCAGACTTCATCGGACTTCCGGAACTGGCGAGTGCACGAACAACACTGGCAGGTACACTGATACCTGAACTATTTGTGTTTGTGGGCGCACGTTGAATACGTGGTGCAGTTTTAGTTATATTGGAGTTTGATGAACTAGCCATCACTTGATCCGCAACACGGTCAGCTTCGTATTCCAGCGGATCGTTACTTGCTCCTATGGATAATTTGCGCTGCAGCCCACTTTTTTTATTTTTACACCCAGTACATTCATCCTCTGCTGTAGTCCTATTCGAACATCTGGTGCATTTTCGTTGGAGCATGTTGCCGTTCAGTGGTGAAAAATTTGATGTTTCATTCTGCTTAACTGTATTTAATCGATTCATGATAGTTCTCTTTTCATAAGAGTTACTGACCTGACGAAATAAATTTTTTGCCTCCAAGGTCTCATAAACTTATCCTCCTCCACCTTGAACTTGAGGCAGTTCAATCCCTCGTTGCTGAAGTTCTTCATTCTCTTGCGGTGATACAGGTTCTAACTCAATTTCAATTTCTGTACTTGGACCTGTTTGCCGACCAAGTAAAACTCTAGACAAATCTAAACCAGGAACCGCCCGACGGTTATCTAAAATTAGCTGTCGAATCATTGGCTGTAATGCACTTCTAACCCGAGAATTTATTAACGCTCTCACCTGTGGCTGCCGGGAATTTAATGCGTCATCACGTATACGGTGGCCTTGTCCTTGTTGTATTGTGGCAGCCACAGCAAATAATCGGAAAAGAGACTCGAAACCTTCCGTAATTACAGAATAATTTAGTGATACTTCTCCGTTAGGAAACGAGATATGTCCACCACTAATGCGTAAAACTGTAATATCTTCACCTAGTACTTGTACATCAGCCCGTGCTGACTGACCTCGTAGCGAAAGATCAATACTTGATATCTGTGTGTCTGAAACATTTTGGGGGATTCCACCTGGCGCGTTAATACTGAGCTCTACCTGTACTCCACTTGGAATTGTTAATGTCCCTCCAGGAAACTCTCTACTAATAGCAGCACTACTTGAAAATCCTGCTGAAAGCCTGACATTAGATGTTGCCGGCCCTGCATTAGAGGTGCCAGCAGCCACTGATGTAACACTTTGCGCTAAATGAGCCAAATCACCAGGTAAGTCTTGGTCTGTAAATGGGTTATATCCTCGAGCAAAGACTCTAGATGGCACGTTGGATGATATAGCAGAATTTAATTGAGCTAACACTGCTTGGCCAGGACTTTGGCCGCTAGTAACATACGATAATAAATAAACACCGCCCCTAGCGGTACTAGAAATACCTATTTCTTGCGTCCCAAAATCCCAGTATAGTTGTGAAATATTGACATCTACATCGAGTGTTCCATGCCTTGTAATAACAAGCTCAGGATCAAAAGAAAGTGTAATACGCGACCGGCTCGCTCGAGCATTCACTCGAGTGTTTGCAAGAGTCCGTATAGTTCTTTCACTGTCTGACGACAAAATATGCCCGGTCGGTAAAGTAGCCGAAGCAGTCAGAGATGTCAGAGTTGGGTTACCGGGCTGATCGGCGAGCAAATTGTTTAAAGAGTGTCCACCGGAATTCGCCACGATTCTAACCGTTGACTGATTCTGGAAAAAAGTTGTAGGATTTGGTTGCCCTGGCTCAATATCGAACCCGAAATCAAAACGTAAGCCTGGAGTTGTTACTTCGCCAAGGTCGAATGTGACTTCATTATTTTCGATAGCAACGCTAGCTATATACTCTCCATTACTCATATCACAGTTGTTAAGATTATAGGTGTGCGTTCCAGCAGTCGTATAGAATATAATTGTATTATCACTACATGAAATACTTACTGAGCGAACACTATTACTTGCAGCGTAAGTTTCAGGGCTAACTTCTGGTAAATCTATACCTCTTTGGCGAAGAGCAGTTGCTTCCTCCGGAGACACGGGTTCTAACTCTATATCTACAAATTGATCTTGTCGTTGAATCATTGGCTCCGAAACACCTTCAGAAACTGATAAAGTTCGCCCCTTTAATACGTTACCAGCCACTATATTAGCTTGACTTTCAAAGCGTGTATTGGGACTTCCCAGTCTCAACTCATTGTCAAAATCATAGGTATTTCTTTGTTGTATGGTGTGAACTAATTCATGTGCGAGTAAGTGTTGCCCAGCATTTGAATTTAACGAATAGTTACTTGAGCCAAACACTATGTGATTTCCAGCGGTATATGCAAGTGCATTAACTTCCTTAGCTGAATCAGCTGCAGAAGCATCAGTATGAATACGAATATCGTCAAAGCTTCGTTGAAATCGGGGCTCCATAAATCTTTTTGCATTTCCTGGAAGGTTTTGGCCTCGAGAATTTAGAGTTTCATAAACACTTCTAGGAATAATTGATTCTTCGCTTGATTGCACACCTTGCTCATTTGTTATTGCACTCTCGGCTCCACCAGAATTTCCATGACTTGAGATAGCATTTTTCTTACGTTGATATTTTCGCTGTAAGATACCATCACACTCAGCAGATACATTGTTATTACCTGCAGTCTGCGCTATGGCTGTTCTATTCACGACCAATCCCTCCGTACACCGATTGCGCAATTTGTTGACCCAGTGATTGAGGCGTTTTATCGCTCACTTGAATGTTGTTAGTTGGTACTCCTTTCAAAGAAGCACCGCCAACAATATTCGACGCCAAGCCACCGCTAGTAAACAACCGAGTTAGCTCATTCGTCACACTCGCTTGTAACAAATCTTTTTGACCAGATGCAATATCTACACCCTCCAAAACTAAACGCTCAATATGTAAATTAATGTCCATCACGCCTGCCTTGCATCTAGCCAATGAAAATTAGAGTCTTTAACGGGACGTTCGAGTTTTCTATATTCAACACGTGCCGCATTCAAAATTAGAGGCATAGTAATTTTAGAATTTTCTTGAGCGGCTAAAAATGCTGCGTTCATGGCGACGTTATGAATATTGCCGCCGGTAAGATCCA
>CAZRPK010000157.1:0-5416 GCA_964601915.1 uncultured Kangiella sp.
GGATTAAGAATATCAATATCGGAAATTGATATTGCTTTAAGAATACAGTCTTTATCATAGTCTCAGAGAGCATAACGCTTTGTATAGTCAGTAAAAACACCTATAAAGCCATCTTAAATAGTTTTTTCCTGATTTTCTATAATGATTTCAGTACCTTAGCATGTTTCCATGCAGTATCCCAAGCTTTATAGGTGTTTTTACTGACTATATAAATTGACTGTTTCTTTAATCTCTTTATAAATCAAATGCTTATGATACATACAAAGCAGCCTATAAAATAAAACCCGACCGAAAGCTAATCATACAAATAGTGTTGAATATTCTCAAGCAAATGTAAGGAATACATAATGATGATTCAAAAAAACCAAAACGGATTTAACAAGTGAGGATCCGGTGCTGATCTGCGTACAGCACAATAGTTGCTTAGTCATAGTGACGTTAAAACGACTCAAATTTATACTCATGTTTTAAATAGAAATACTAGCGGTTCGTTAAATCCACTTGATCGTATTTTAGCCAAAAATAATTTAACTCAAGCAAAATAATAAAAATCATTAATGTAACTTTGTTAAAGTCCGTTTAGGGCTAAAGAGAAAAGTTCACTAATTATTAGCTTTAAAATAAATTGCCATTAAGTTCCACAAAATGTTCGTTCTACGATTTCATCATTTGTAGGTGGGTGCATATATTTTTCTTTATCTTGTTCAAATTTATAAGGTGATTGTAGAGCCTTATTTAATTTAAAAAAAGGTTTAAAATCATTTCTATCTTCTGCAGCTCGGATTACTTTTTCGACTTGATGATTTCTTGGAATAATAACCGGATTATTTTTTTCCATTAACTCTTGCCGTCGCAACTCTCCAATACCTAACTTATTTATAATCAAACGCCAGTCAACTAACCAGCCTTCAACTTTTGAGTTAGTATTAAAAAACCTGATGAATGGTTGATCATCAATACTCTTTTCATTTTTCAATTTTGTAAGTAAATTGAACGTTTGGGTAAAATCAGTTTTTGACTCCGCCATAATATTTAATAGCTCATCAATCACCTTTTTTTCTTTTTTATGGTTTAAGTCTGCCAATTCAAAACCTAATTTTTTTCGCATTTCCTTGAGCCAGTATTTTTCATATAACTCTGGAAAAATATTTAATTCATCTTCCGCTATTTTTATTGCCTGCTTCTGCTCTTTTGATAATAAGGGCAAAATAGACTCAGCAAACCGAGTGAGATTCCAAAGCGCAATATGTGGCTGATTTGAATAAGCGTATCGACCATTTTCATCAATAAAACTAAATTTTTTATCAAAACTGAATTCATCCATAAAGGCACAAGGACCATAATCAATCGTTTCACCGCAAATTGACATATTGTCTGTATTCATCACGCCATGAATAAAGCCTAACCCCATCCATTTTGAGATTAAGTAAGCTTGTCGTTTGGTAACTTCTCGCAGTAAATTTTGGTATTTACTTTTGTCATTATCTATTTCCGGAAAATTACGAGCTATAACATAATCAGCCAGTTTTTTGATAGAGTCTAGATCATTTCTAGACGAGAAATATTGAAAAGTTCCTACTCTAACAAAACTACGAGAAGTTCTAGTAATAATACCACCAGGGATCATTCCTTCTCTAGCCACCATATCCCCAGTTGTAACTGCGGCTAACGCGCGAGTCGTTGGCACGCCAAGCCTTGCCATCGCCTCACTCACAATATACTCTCTTAAAACGGGACCAAGAGCGGAACGTCCATCGCCTCCCCTTGAATAAAACGTTCTACCAGAACCTTTTAGTTGCAGATCATATTCTCTATTTGAAGAATCAAGAAGGCTACCTAACAGAATGGCTCGACCATCACCAAGTTGAGGAGAAAAATTTCCAAATTGATGTCCCGAGTATGCCATTGCTAGCGACGAGGAATTTTCAATTAATTTATTACCGGAAAAATAGGATGCACCATCTTCAGGATTAAGAACGGTGCCATCCAAATTTAGCTCTTTTTGTAGCTCTTGATTAAAAATAAATAGCTGAGGATTGCTAACCGACTTAGGCTTGTCGCCTGAATAAAAAGCGCGCCCTAACTGATTATAACTCTGAGTGAATTGAATACTCTTCATTGTTTACTTACACCAAGGATTTAACCATTCTGATAATTATACTGTCTACACCATTATCAGCAAGTATCGCAGTTCGCTCAACTGCTTTATACCCTCTCGAAATATAAAGTGGTTCACCGACGGTAGTTGCGCCTAACTCTATCGTTTTAAATCCGGCTTTACGAGCAGAGTCTTCACCTAGATTAATTAAGTAACTACCGATACCTTGTCTTCCCCAGTCTGGATGAGTGTACATTGCTCTTATTCTAGCTGGTTCAGTTTGAGGATCGCTTAAGGAATCATCACGCCCGACAGTATGATCACCACCGTATAGCGTTTTTCTTTTACCCCATCCACCACAACCAACCATAACAGTTTGGTCTTGATGCAAGGTTTCGATGATGAAATAAGTTCTATCTTCTAATAGCGTTTTATCAACCCCCATGGTTTCTTTAGCCGCCTCAATTTCTGCATTTGAAAGAAACGCCTTCATGTTTTCTTCAATTGATTCCTGCATCAATTTAATTAATGCAGGTTTATCTATCTCTGTTGCAATTCGATGGGTTAGTTTTATAGTTTGTTTCATTATCATATTATGAATTGATTAATAGAGTTAGTCGATAAATTATTGAGAATAACCACTTAAAAAATTACCAAGAGAATTAATCGCCTTTTTAAGTTCTTTTTTGTAGGGTAAAAACACCAATCTAAAATGATCAGGCGTTTTCCAATTAAACCCTCTACCATGAACCAAGAGAACATTTTTTTCTTTAAGAAAATCAAGTACAAATTTTTCATCATCTTTTATATTAAAACGTTTAACATCAATTTTAGGAAATAAATACAGTGCGCCTTGTGGTCGAGTACAACTTAAACCAGGAACGGAATTTATTAATTTATAACTCTCCGTCATTTGCTCATACAAACGTCCACCCGCTTTAGTCAATTCATAAATACTCTGAAAACCACCTAAAGCCGTTTGTACCGCATGTTGCATCGGTACGTTGGCGCAAAGACGCATGGATGCAAGCATATTGATCCCTTGAATATAATCTTGCGCTTGTTTTTTAGCTCCGCTGATCAACATCCACCCTACTCTAAAACCAGCCACTCGATAATTCTTAGACAAACCTCCAAAGGTCACAAAGGTAACGTCGTCAGCAAGAGAAGCTATCGGGATATGTACTGCGCCATCGTACAAAATCTTGTCATAGATCTCATCCGAATAAATGACTAACTGATGCTGTCTAGCGAGTTCAATAATCGATTCTAAAATTGCTTTTGGATAAACAGATCCAGTTGGATTATTAGGATTGATGATTACAATCGCTCGAGTATTACTAGTGATTTTTGACTCAATATCGCTAATATCGGGGTACCAGTTAGAAGACTCGTCACATTGATAGTGTACCGCTTGACCGGACGCCAATTTAACTGCACCAGTCCACAAAGGAAAATCAGGGGATGGGATCAACACCTCATCATTGTTATTTAATAATCCCTGCATTGCCATTAAGATTAGCTCACTAACGCCGTTACCTAAGGTAATATCTTGCAATGTAATATCTTTAATATTGAGTGTTTGATAGTACTGATGTATGGCTACTTTGGCGGAGTATATTCCTTGGGAATCGCAGTAACCCTGAGCCGTAGGCAAATTATGAATAACGTCTTTGACAACATCGTCCGGCGCTTCAAAACCAAAAGGGGCAGGATTGCCAATATTAAGTTTAAGAATGTTATGACCTTCATCTTCTAGCCGTTGCGCCTCTTCTAAAACGGGACCTCTAATATCGTAACAGATCCCAGAGAGCTTGTTTGAGCGATTGATTGTGGTCATTTTTTGATTATCTGATAGATAAAATTTATAAAGAGATTCTAAACCTGAATTAAACTAGCCTCTAATAATTTTTAGTAATTACTGATTTGATTAATATCTGATGATGTACTCAAAAAAATTGAATTTAAGACACTCTAAGTTCTCGAGGTTGTTTTTTAATATTGGCTAAACGACTTTGACCCAGCCATTGATCGACTATGCTAGTGTATTGCTTTAACCCAAACAAACTAATCTGTTTTTTAGCGATCTCATCTGGGAAATTACTCCAGCCTAAATAAACCTTAGTCAAACTTTCTGTTGTAGCCACTACTTGAACATCCACTTCAAAATCATGATCATTAATACATAACTCTACGGTATCATTATCGAAGATTAACCATGCATTCTGATGAGCTTTTGATTGATCTGAAAGTTGAATATGCGCGATAAATGGATTAGGTAAATCAGGATGATTTCGAGCGGAGCGACGAATACTCCAGATTAGATGATCCGCATCAATGTCTTCTAAAGACGGTTCAATATGCAACCATTCTTGACTCCAATCAGCCATACCAAAAACGACAGAACTTAGCGACTTTCCTGAAGTTGTAAGAGTATATTGAGTATCTCGCTGGTTAGAGCGTGTTTCTTTTATAACTAATCCTCGCTGTTCTAACTCTTTTAAACGTTCGGATAAAAGAGTTCTAGACATTCTAGCTACACCGCGGCTTATCTCATTAAATGATACAGAACCTAACAATAATTCTCTTAAAACCAACATCATCCATCGCTTACACAAGAATTCCGCCGCCATCGCCAAAGGGCAGAACTGTCCATAGCTTATATTAGAACTCATAGGTATTTTTCTTATAATCGCTAACCACAGTAAGCCTAGCATAGCCAACACAGCAAAATAAGTACACTTTCTGTACTAGCTAGTAAATTTTGTTTACTATCTGAATAAGACTAACTCATTTATTCTTGATTAATCAGTCGAACTCGCAAATCCTAGTTGCCCCCCTGTTATGAAGGTTCTCGTATTCAGCTGATATCAAATTTTACTGAAAACTATAGTCCATATGTTGGATTGTATTAGATGGAGTCATTTATTATGCAATTGACAAATTTATTCCTGGTATCTTGCCGTTTAGTTAGCATATTCATTGTGTTATTGATGGGGTTAACGTTTGACTTAGAAAGCATGTCATTTCGCGCGATCTTTGTCGGATTACTTTTTTCTCATTTTGCTATGGGATTTTACTATTCTAAAAATAATGTTGTATTAATGAAGGAAAAGAAATTCGCACTAATTTTTGCTGGAATTATTTTATCCATCGGTCTATATTTTTCACTCTTTGTTACTTATCTTGCCCCTTATTTTTTGGTAGTTCATGCGGCATTATCAGATGCTTATCTATTGAGGCATAAATCTACCAAGGGCAATGGTGAACGACTAGCAATACTTAGAACCATTTTTTACAGTTGCTCTGCCAGTATTG
>CAZRPK010000158.1:0-5396 GCA_964601915.1 uncultured Kangiella sp.
ACTGTTACAAACCACAGGAGTTCAAACTATAGCATCTTATTAACTAATTTCGAGTCTCTGATCTTTTAGACTCTGATCTCTAGTCTTCCGGTAAGACTTCAAACGGCCATCCCAAGTTTGTTTTTCGAAAAACAATCAAAACTTTTGAATTAAATTATCAGTATATGTCCTGACTTTTTGTAATATCTCTTTATTACAATTTTCAAGTTTTTCCGCTACTTGTATAGAAGATAAAAAGCTTTCGTAGTTAAAGTGCCCTTCATCACCTAAAAGAATGGATTGACGATATTCTTTCCATTCATTTTTTTCTTCATCCGAAAGAGTGTCATAAGCATTTCTAGCACGATAACGAAAAAGCATCATCTCTAACCGTGGATCTTTAAATTCAAACTTCATACTTTTTAATGTTTTAAAATCCGATTTTCTAATCGCTTCCATTTCATTTTTATCTGACTGACTAAAAAAACCACCTGAGTAAAGAGAGTGATCGGGATTAGTCACGGCTTCAAATTTGTTTGACTGATAAACCTCCCTTATTTTTTTTGTTATCGACTTAATATCATTTTTTAGTGTCCCTGCATATTCTAAACATTTATCCAAATCGATATTTAAACGTTGCTGGCATTCTTTGTTTAATACGCCAAGAGGAGCAACGGCTGGGCATTTATTAAAATGTATTTCTTTAATCGGTAATCTTAAAACACCTTCCGGCAAATCATTTTGGCGAGTAAATATTCGTTGTTGAATATCGTCATTTGTGAGTGATGCTAAATCATCACAAGGTTTAGTTAAATCATAACAAATGACGCTATTCTTATTCGTTGGATGCATCAAAAGAGGGAGCATAACACCCGTATATTGATGATCTTTTCCTAGCATGCCTGAACTATGAACAAAAGGCTTATGATTGATCACATCAATCTCGGTCATAACTTGTCTTTTATTACGCAGTGAAAATAAATATTCGAATAGTTTTGGCTGTTTTTGTTTCGTTAACTTAGCCATATTAATCGTTGCATAAACATCTGCCAATGCATCATGGGCATCTTCATGTTCTATACCATTCGCTTTGCTTAATTTTTCTAATTTAAAACTCACCACACCATCATCGTCTGTTGGCCAATTAATTCCTTCTGGTCTTAGAGCATGGGTCATTCTTAAAAGATCAATAATATCCCAACGCGAATTTCCATTCTGCCATTCTCTTGCATAAGCATCATAAAAATTTCTAAAAAATCCATGCCTAACCACTTCATCATCAAAGCGAATACTGTTGTAACCAGCAGAGCAAGTATTTGAAGCCGATAATTGAAAATGAATTTGTTTAAAAAATTCATTCTCTGGAATTCCATTTGCTAAAGCATATTGTGGAGTAATGCCCGTTATTAAACAAGCTTCTGGATGCGGTAAAAAATCATCAGAAGGTTTACAGTAGATATTGATAGGATCATCAATTATATTAAAATTAAAATCCGTTCTAATGCCCGCAAATTGACTTGGCCTATCCTTAACTGGATTAACCCCAAAGGTTTCAAAATCAAACCAAAAAAAAGATTGTTTTATGTCTTTGTCTTGCATGATTAATTATCTTTTATAAATCTAAGCTGTCGCCATGGATTTTTCATTTAACCAAGCTCTCGCTCTTATTTCATTATCAAAATAAGTACAGCTCATTCCTTGACTAGAGGCCATATTGCAAGCAACTTTAGTATCTTTTTTCGATAAACCATTCAGATCCATTATTGCAATATTGAAATCGTGAGATTTAACAATATCAATAACCAGCTGATAATTTTTAATAGCTTCAAAGGGCTCAAATTTTCCTCTGAGGGCAAGAGTTAACTGAATGTTCTCTATTTCATTTTCCTGACAAAATTGAATAATTTTTTTCCAGTAATAGAGCGAGTCGTCTAATGAACGTTTACCGGTAACGAATACGATAAGGATATTTGCTTCAATTTGATGAGATATTTTTATAGAATTTTGGTAAATTTCTTTTTGTTTTGTTTGTACGTCAGATAATTTAACTTGCAAGCCTTCCATATTTTTATTCTCATTTAGACTTAGTATTTAAAGACTACACAAAATTCATTAGAATTAAAATAGCTAGTAAAGAAAATCGTCGATTTATCTGAGATAATATCGTCGATTTTTACTGACTTTCAAATTAGGCTACTCAAAAAACATTTTTTCTCGTTTTCTTGGATGATTTCCAATCTCATTCATTGTATCAGAATGATATAGACGCCCATTGACCATAACACCATGAACTTGATCACTCGAATAAATATCTTTTAAAGGATCACTATCCAAAATGACTAAGTCAGCTAACTTACCAACTTCTAATGACCCAATATGCTTGTCCATTCCAATGTATCGAGCACCGTCAATTGTCGCAGCTCTAATCACTTGCAACGGCGTCATTCCGCCCTGCGCAAACATCCACATTTCCCAATGAGCACCTAACCCTTCTCTTTGACCGTGTGCGCCGAGTTGGACGCTCACGCCTTCAGCTTGAAGCTCCATTGCTACTCTAGCATTATTAAAATGGTTATAGTCTTCTTCCGGAGCAATTGTTCTACGAATTGAACGTGGATATAAAATTTCTTGTGGAACATATTTACTTAATAATGGATGCTTCCATACTTCGTCATGCTGATACCAGTAGTTCTCACCCCAAATTCCACCGTAGCCAACCACAAGTGTTGGCGTATAACCAGTTTCACTTTGCTTCCAAAGTTGCTTTACATCTTCATATACCGCTGCCATCGGGATAGAATGTTCTACACCGGTATGACCATCGACTATCATGGTTAAGTTATGTTGAAAAAGTGAACCACCTTCTGGCACCACCATCATATTGGTTTGTCTAGCGGCTTCTAGAATTTGTTGTCTTTGATCGCGCCTTGGTTGGTTATAACTTTTAACCGAAAAAGCACCTTGTGATTTTAGCCTTTTAAGATGTTTAGTAGCATCTTCAAGTCCATCGACTTCCGCAGTAATATAAGTAGTTGCACCATACAATATTCTGCCAGTTGAAAATATTCTTGGTGCTACAGATAACCCTTTACGAGCCATTTCCGCGGATGCAAAAATTTCCCCTGTATCATTAGATGGATCATGAATAGTCGTCACACCAAAAGCTAACGAAGCCAAATTCATCCAGTTTTGTTGAGGAGTAATTTGACTGCTTCCTTGACTACCATGCCAATGTACATCAACAATTCCTGGCATAATCGTTTTGCCTTTTAGCTGAATCGTTTTTGCATTGTTAGGTGTGGTTAGCGTACCGCTTTTTCCAATCGCCTTAATACGGTTATCGGTGATCAAAATTTCACCCTCGGCAAAAATTTCATCGCCCTTCATGGTAATAATTTGTGCACCTGTTAATAAAGTGCTGCCTGTTGGACTATCGCTTTTCACTTCAAAACTTAAGCTTGTTGTGGTTGGCTCTAACGGCTCTGACTCTGCACCGGTTCTTGATTTCCAATCTGCAATTTTAGGGAGCTTTAGTTGATGAAGTTTATCACCTAAAGACCAATTAATTATTTTGCTGGTTTTGTTCCAAGAAATATTATTGCCACCTAGGTTGCTAATTTTCAGTATTGGAATATTCGTAGTTTTTGGAGATAGCTCAATTGATTTTGATGCAGCAGTAAAAGGAGTGACATACAAATGATATCGCTCGTTAAAAGTAACAAATTTTTCATCTGGTGATAATGCAAATTCCGTTGCCCATTGACTACTCGCGTGAATTTTCTCATCGTTTCCCTTTAGATTAACACTAACCAGATGTGTTTTCTTATCCGAAAATCGAGTGATAAAAATTCTTTTATCATCTTTTGCAAAAAACGGTGTATTACCTGTTTCGGTAATTAAAGTAGATCCTCCTCCCGATGAACTGACTTTGTAAATTCCTGGATTTAAATCATAATCAGAAGATAATAATCGCCCTGCAGTTATTTTTTGATAAACAACATTCTTTCCACCATTTGAAAAGCGAGGTGCAATATATTTGCCCGGTTGCTTTGTTAGTTTACGATTACTTCCGCCCTTTGAACGAATTTTTCTGACTGCTCCTTGCTTTTTATCACTCCAGCTAACATAGGTGATCCACTTTCCATCTTTTGAATATGATGGATAAAAAGCTAATTCATTTTCTCTACGAGTTAAACGTTTTGCTTTGCCATTAGGTAAGCTACGAGTATAAAGTTGGCCAAGTGCCTGAAATACCACTTGTTTACCATCAGGTCTAACTTGAACCCAACGTAGCATTTTAGTGTCAAAATTATCTGGCCCTGGATTTTGTTCAAATCGTACTGCTTTTCGCATCGATTTAGTTGTTTTCACATGAAAAGGAATATCACTAGCAACACCCGTCACACGATTCACATTATGTAATTTCCCACCAGCCCATAAAATAATATTTTTGCTATTAGGCGTCCAAGCAATACTTGGGTAAACGCCATGTATTGCCCAAGTTTCTTGCATATCTCTATCTAGTTTTTTATATAAAGGCGTCTCTTTACCGTTGACTAAATTTTTTATAAATAAACTTGATTGATTTCTTATTCTTCTCACAAAAGCTAAATACTTTCCATCAGGAGAAGGGCTTGGTCTAACTGAACCGCCCATGCCTGAAACTTCTCTTTTTATTTTTCCATTACTTCTATCAATTGAAAAAATTTCGTAGATGACATTGTTAGAATCTTTACTATATTCGAAAACATCTCCCGGAGTAGAATCTCGAGAAAAATAGACTTTCTTTCCGTCGGGAGAAAAACTTGGCTCTCCTAAATCTTTTTGTTTATTCGGTTTTTTATTTAATTGTAAACCCGCACCGCCTACTTTGTGATACAACCAAATTTCGCCAGAACCAATAGATCGACTAGAAGTAAAGTGTTTATGGGCAGCTATATAGTCGCCGTCAGGAGACCATGTTGGACTATTTAATAGTCGAAATTTTTCTTTTGTCACTTGATGCTGGTTTGTACCATCAATATCCATTGTCCAAATATTATCGGCACCATCTTGATCCGATGTAAATGCAAGCTGTTTGCCGTCAGGGCTAAACTGAGGCTGCATTTCCCAAGCAATTGAGTGAGTGATTGCTTTCGCTTCACCGCCTTTAATGGGGAGTGTGTAAATATCACCTAGCAGATCGAAAGCAATGGTTTTACCATCGGGACTTAACGTCACATTCATCCACGTGCCTTGAGTGACATCAATATTAGCTAAGTAAACTTCCCCCGGAGGGTTATTAACATCCCAGGTTGCCTTATCTGATTTGGTCTCTACTTTAATTTCTTCTGTTTTCTTACTTTCTTCCGCGATTAATGAAGAAAAATAACCTAAAGCTATACTTGCGATTAGAATATAGCTAGAAATAAAACGGT
>CAZRPK010000159.1:0-5306 GCA_964601915.1 uncultured Kangiella sp.
ATAAACCACTAGAATACGCGACAGAAAACTCGTATAACAAGACTACCTTTTATTTCATTCAACTGATTTGAGGATATTTATGCTTTTTAACAATATTGTTGAGACTATTGGGCAAACACCGCTTGTAAAATTAAACAAGATTGCAAATGAACTTAACTGTAATGTCTACGCTAAATGTGAATTTATGAATCCTGGTGGTTCAACAAAAGACCGGATTGCTAGGCAAATGATCATGGATGCCGAACAGTCGGGACGAATTAAACGAGGCGATACTTTAATTGAAGCGACTAGTGGAAATACAGGGATTGGTATGGCATTAGCAGGGGCATCACTAGGTTACAAAATAGTGATCACCATGCCAGAAAAAATGAGCAAAGAGAAACAAGTCGTTTTAGAATCGTTGGGGGCTGAAATTATTCGAACCCCAACCGAAGTGGCTTGGGATGATCCTGAATCACATATTGAAATAGCAAAAAAACTACAGAAAGAATTGCCAAATGCACATATTCTTGATCAATACTCAAATATGTCTAACCCTGAGGCTCATTATCTTGGTACGGGTCAAGAAATATTAGATGACCTTAACGAAGAGGTTGATATGGTTGTGATAGGTGTTGGCACTGGCGGTACCTTGTCTGGTATTGCAAAAAAGATTAAAGAAAAATGTCCAAATGCAATCATCGTAGGAGCTGATCCAGAAGGTTCGCTTTTAGCCGGTCCTGAGGAAATTAAACCTTATCATGTAGAAGGTATTGGTTATGATTTTATCCCCGATGTTTTGGATAGAGAGCTGGTCGACATATGGGTTAAAACAAATGATACAGACTCCTTTAAATATGCACGTCAATTGATGAAAGATGAAGGATTATTGGTTGGTGGTTCTTCTGGAACGGCAATCATGGCAATGATGCAACAAGCTAAAAAATTAAAACAAGGGCAAAATTGTGTTGTGATCTTACCCGATGGTATTCGCAATTATTTAACAAAATTTGTTGATAAAGGCTGGCGTAAAGAGCATGGATTTTAACTAAGCTTAATTTTAATTAAGCAGGTTTTAACTAAAAAAATAGTTTATTGAACGAGAAAATTTAATGGAAACGATAGAAAAATGGCTCACATCTGAATTAGGTGACGATACGATTATTTTAAAGGTTTTTTTGATCGTTTTTGCCACTATGGTGGTTAATTTTATTTGGAAACGAGTATATGCTCGACTAGAAAGTCAATTAAAGAAAACTAAAAATGTTTGGGATGATGCGTTAGGTGCAGCTGTTTCTCGGCCTATAAGTTATGTGATTTGGGGGGTTGGTGCATGGATAGTCATTAAGTATTATCTTGGATTCGATTTGAATGATTCTTATAGAGATGTGTACATCGTCATTTTGATTTCATGGGGATTACTCCGATTTATTAGAAAAGCGGAAGTCAATATTCAGAATTCAAATAAGGATAGAAATAAAGATGACAAAATTGATCAGTCTACTATAGAAGCGATTAGTAAATTATTACGAGTTTCAGTTGGTATTACAACTATATTGTTAGTATTGCAAAATCTCGGAGTAAGTATTAGTGCTGTATTAGCTTTTGGTGGGATTGGTGGTATCGCCATTGGTTTTGCGGCAAAAGATTTGCTAGCCAACTTTTTTGGTGGGCTGATGATTTATCTTGATAGACCTTTCTCGGTAGGCGATTGGATCCGTTCAAACGATAGAGATATAGAGGGTACAGTTGAATATATTGGTTGGCGGCAAACTCGGATTAGAACCTTTGATAAAAGGCCGCTGTACGTCCCTAACGCGATTTTTAATAGCATTACTGTAGAAAACCCTTCCCGAATGAATAATCGACGTATCTACGAAACTTTTGGTATCCGATATGATGATTTAAACCAAGTCAATCAAATTGTAGATCAGGTCAAAGAGATGCTCAGCCATCATACAGAGATTGATACTAAACAAACGATGATTGTTAATCTGAATGCCTTTGCTGAATCATCAGTTGATTTTTTTGTTTATACATTTACCAAAACCACTGACTGGGTCAAGTTTCATGCGATTAAACAAGATGTTTTATTGCAAATAGCTGGTATTATCGAATCTAATGGTGCTGATATGGCTTATCCAACACACAGGCTTCAAGTAGAAGACTTACGTTTGCAAGGCTTAGATTCGAAAGGTTTAGGTTCGGAAGACGCAGTAAAATGACCGTTAAAATGACAACCCCAATCATCACTATAGATGGACCATCTGGAGCTGGTAAAGGTGCTATAACACATCGAGTTGCTAGTCAACTTGGTTGGCACATATTAGATAGTGGCGCACTTTACCGAATTTTGGGCATTGTCTCTGAAACTTCTGGAGTTAATTTAGATGCGCTTTCTGATTCAGAGGAGTTGAGAAACAAAGTCACTCATTTAGCTCAAAAGTTAAAGGTTGAGTTTAAATTCAATCCTGAAAGTGAGGAGATCGAACCCTTTATTAATGGTCAAAGTTTAGCCAAGCAAATTAGAACTGATCATGCAGGTCAAGCGGCATCAAAAGTAGCTGTTATTTCAAGTGCACGGGATGCGTTGCTAGCTTGCCAAAAGGACTTTGCAAAAGAGCCTGGTTTAGTGGCTGATGGTCGAGATATGGGCACTATTGTTTTTACTCAAGCACCGGTCAAAATTTTCCTAACCGCGAGTGCTGAATGCCGTGCTGAAAGACGCTATAAGCAGTTGATAAATAAAGGTGTTGGTGCTAATATGCGCGCGCTTTTGAAGAGCATACAAGAAAGAGATGAAAGGGATCAAAATCGAAGTGTTGCACCATTGGTGCCCGCAATTGACTCTTTAGTTGTTGATAGTTCGCTTTTAACAATTGACGAGGTTTTCTCTCAAGTGTTTGATTATGCAAAGAAAAAGCAACCAGATTGGTTTGCTAAATAAGTGTGAATATGATTTATAAACAGTCAATAGAAGCCTAGTAAAGCCACTCTAATTTAACCAAATTTTAAAAATTGCTTACCAGCTTTTGGTAATGTGATTTTATTTTTTTCTGTTGTTGAATGGATTTAACAGCGTTTTAACTAAAAATTATGAATTAACTGGATTTTAATTTGCAATTAATAACCCCGTAAATAGTGTTGTTTTGATGCTTTTTACAAACTAGGTATTTAAGATGAGCGAGAGTTTCGCAGAATTATTTGAACAGAGTATTAAAGAAACAGAAATGCGTCCTGGCGCGATTGTTTCTGGCACCGTTGTAGCGATTGACAGTGAGACTGTAACAGTCAATGCTGGTTTAAAATCTGAAGGTGTTATATCCGTTAGTCAATTTCTAAACGAAAAAGGTGAAGTTGAAGTTGAAGTCGGTGACGTTGTTGATGTTGCACTTGATGCAATTGAAGACGGTTACGGAACAACGCAATTATCACGCGAAAAAGCCAAGCGTTTTGCAACATGGATTGAACTTGAAAAAGCATGTGAAGCAAGTGAAACGGTTATCGGTGTTATCACTGGTAAAGTTAAAGGTGGATTTACCGTTGAAATTAAAGACGTTCGTGCTTTCCTCCCAGGTTCATTAGTTGATGTACGTCCGGTACGTGATACAACTCATCTTGAAGGAAAAGATCTAGAGTTTAAGGTTATCAAATTAGATCAAAAACGTAATAACGTGGTTGTTTCACGTCGTAGCGTTATCGAAGCAGAGCATTCAGCTGATAGAGATGAATTACTAGAAAAATTAGAAGAAGGTGCAACAGCAAAAGGTGTTGTTAAAAACTTAACTGACTATGGTGCATTTGTTGATTTAGGTGGTGTAGATGGTTTATTACATATCACTGATATGGCATGGAAGCGTGTTAAGCATCCATCTGAAGTAGTGCAAGTGGGTGATGAGATTGATGTTAAAGTTCTTAAATTTGACAAAGAACGTTCACGTGTATCTCTTGGTATTAAACAATTAGGCGAAGATCCATGGGCTGACTTAAATCGTCGTTACCCAGAAGGTGCTCGTTTATTCGGTCGTGTGACTAATTTAACTGATTATGGTTGTTTTGTTGAAATTGAAGAAGGTGTTGAAGGTCTTGTTCATGTTTCTGAAATGGATTGGACAAACAAAAACATCCACCCAAGCAAAGTGGTTGATCTTGGTGATGAAGTTGAAGTCATGGTTCTTGATATTGATGAAGAGCGTCGTCGTATTTCTCTTGGTCTTAAGCAGTGTATTGCTAACCCTTGGAATGATTTTGCAAGTAAATTCAATAAAAATGACAAGGTTATGGGTAATATCAAGTCAATCACTGATTTTGGTATATTCATTGGCTTAGACGGTGGAATTGATGGTCTAGTTCATCTATCTGATATTTCTTGGTCGTTAACAGGTGAAGAAGCCGTTAAAGAATTCAACAAAGGCGATGAAGTTGAAGCTGTTGTTCTTTCTGTTGATTCAGAAAGAGAAAGAATTTCTCTTGGTATTAAGCAAGCAGAATCTGATCCATTTGGACAATATGTTGCAGACCATGCGAAAGGTACTATTGTAACGGGTACAGTGACTGAAGTTGATGCTAAAGGTGTTAAAGTTTCTTTGGCAGAAAATGTTGATGGGTACTTACGTGTTTCTGAAATCAGTGAAGAACGTGTAGAAGATGCAAGCAAGCACTTTAAAGTTGGCGATACAATAGAAGCTAAATACACAGCGGTTGATAAGAAAAACCGTGGTATCAGCCTCTCTATTAAAGCTAAATATAAGCAGGAAGAAGCAGATGCCGTTGCTGAATTTAGTAAAGATGGTGAGTCAAATGCTCCGGCAACTCTAGGTGATTTATTGAAAGAAAAAATGGATCAAAACTAGAAATTGATATTACGGCTAATTTGATGGCTTTATAACGACAGAAGAATTAGTCTCTTAATATTAACTAAAATGCTCATCATCTATTGATTTTGGGCATTTTTTACTTTTTGGGTCAAAATTTCCGGTCTAAAAAAACACTTACAAATATTATGATTTCAATCATAGAGTAAGGCTTTTAGCAAAGTTGCTTATTGTAGATTCTAGGCAAAACCGAAAGAAACTAAATAGTATTTTCGTTTTAACGTAAAAGGTCTGGCTAAACATTTACCCACAAATAATTAATGCAATGAAATTCTAGATGTGATCAAATACTTCTATATCACTAACGAAGAAAGGAGCTCAAATGGAGATACTGAATTGACTTGAAAAAGAATTATAGACAGCTGATACAAGAAGAACGATACCAGATCTACGCATAATGTAATGGTCTAATTAACTTGGAAGGTTTTCTAGCCTATAATCCCCAAATAATTA
>CAZRPK010000160.1:0-5305 GCA_964601915.1 uncultured Kangiella sp.
GCCAGAGTAACAACCTCACTCAGTTTGTTTTTTGCATCAGCTAAAAGCCATTCCATATTAATTTCCTTAACTTTACAGCATCAAATGCTATTATAATCTAGCTAGTCTAGCTATTAGCTGGTGATATAGCAAGCCACAGAATAACTATTCATAATAGGACAATTTTTAGTTTGTGATAGTTCTTGTATTGGAATGAGTATATAATACGCGCCCTCAGAGCTAGGCAAATATGTTTAGCTCTATAGAATTCTACTAACCTATTGATTTATAAATCATTAAAAAAACAACCTTGGAGAAAAAAATGGCGATCGAACGTACTTTTTCAATTGTAAAACCTGACGCAGTAGCAAAAAACCACATTGGAGCTATTTATGCTCGTTTTGAAAGTGCTGGATTACAAATTGTTGCTAGCAAAATGATGCAATTGAGCCAAGAAAAAGCAGAAGGATTTTATGCTGAACATAAAGAACGTCCTTTTTTCAATGCATTAGTTTCTTTTATGACTTCTGGTCCTGTCATGGTTCAAGTTTTAGAAGGCGAAGATGCAATTAAAGCTAACCGAGAAATCATGGGAGCTACTAACCCAGCTGAAGCTGCACGTGGTACTTTACGTGCAGATTTTGCAGAATCAATTGACGAAAATGCAGCTCACGGTTCAGATGCACCTGAATCAGCTGCGCGTGAAATTGCTTACTTTTTTTCAGAAGACGAAATCTGTAAAAGAATTAGATAGTCATATTTTCCTCCCTCATGTGATTCAGTTTCACTGAGGGAATGTATTAAATATTAACGTAAAAGGTATTGTAATGAGTAAGGTTAATCTGCTCGACCTGACACGCGATGGAATGGTTTCTTTTTTTAAAGAAATTGATGAAAAACCATTTCGAGCTCCTCAAGTCTTTAAATGGCTTCATCAATTTGTCGCTGGTGATTTTGATCAGATGACCAATATCTCTAAATCTTTGAAAGAAAAGCTCAAAGAAATCTGTGTGATCCAAGGTCCTGAAATCATTACCGAGCAATTATCAAATGATGGGACGATTAAATGGGCGTTAAAAACAGAGGATGGTCAAGCTATCGAAACCGTTTTTATACCCGATGGTGAGCGCGGAACACTGTGTATTTCTTCTCAAGTTGGCTGTCTGCTCAATTGTTCATTTTGCTCAACCGCACAACAAGGTTTTAATCGAAACCTATCGACGGCTGAAATTGTAGGCCAAGTATGGTTAGCCGCACGCAGAATTGGTGCACTTCGAACGACCGGTAAACGACGTATCAGTAACGTTGTTTTTATGGGAATGGGCGAGCCTCTGTTAAATTTTGATGCGGTTGTTGATACCTGTAATATTTTATTAGATGACTTTGCTTATGGACTTTCTAAGCGTCGAGTTACGATTAGTACCTCTGGTGTAGTTCCAGGTTTAGATAAATTAATCGAAAAAGCGGATGTAGCACTCGCTTTGTCATTGCATGCATCAAATAATGAGTTGAGAGATAAACTTGTTCCAGTCAATAAAAAATATCCAATTGAGGTGTTGTTACCATCAGTTAAACGATATCTAGATGAATCTAGCGCGAGTAAAAAAGTAACGATTGAATATGTTATGTTGAAAGGTGTAAACGATACTCCGGCTCATGCCAGAGAAATGACCCGAGTCCTGAAAGACTTACCCTGTAAAATTAATTTGATCCCATTTAACCCTTTTCCAAAAACTCGCTACCAAACCTCTCTACAATCGGATATTTCTAAATTTGCTGAAATTTTAGTAAAAAAAGGATTTGTTGTGGTCACTAGAAGAACGCGAGGCGATGATATTGATGCCGCTTGTGGTCAGTTAGTAGGTGAAGTGAATGATCGAACACGACGAGATGAGCGTCAAAAACAAAAAGAAGCACGGATCTTAATCAAAAACTTGAACTAAACCTAAAATAAAGACCTAAAGTAAAGGTGATAAGCGGGATAAACTACCAGAATCAGCTACTTATGATATGATTGCGGCAGATTAACACTTCCTTAGGATTTTTTATAAATGATAGCCAGAATGATAGTTAAACTCCTTATCCTCATTGTTATTTTTACTCTGGTGTCCGCCTGTCAAACGACTTCAACCACTAAAACACTATCTTCAAACTCTTCTAGTCGCTCATCATCTAATGGTGATTTTGATAGAGATATTGCGGCAAAAAATCGACTGGCCGCCGGGTTACAATATTTGCAAGCTGGAAGTCTAAAAAATGCTAAAAGACATCTTGATAAAGCCTTAGAGTTTGGCGCTGATTCTGGAGCGGTTCATTTTGGATTAGCCTATTATTTTGAACAGGTAAAAGAATATTCAAAAGCTAATAAATTCTATAAAAAAGCATTACGATTAGAGCCAAAGAACCCTGATTTTTTGAATGGTTACGCATCTTACTTATGTGGACAAAAAGATTTTAAAAAGTCAGATGAGTACTTTAAAAAAGCGATTAATACACCTATATACCCAGAGATTGCTTCTGCTTATCTTAATGCTGGTATTTGTGCCAAACGAAATAGCGAGTTTGAAGTCGCTAGTGAGTATTTTAGGAAAGCTCTCAACCGAAATGGTAAATTGACGCAAGCTCTTATAGAGATGGCAATACTTCAGTATCAAAATAAAAATTATGATCGTTCTTACGCGTATCTTAAAAGATTTGAGTCTTTAGTTTCTAAGCCGAGAGCAGCTGCTTTATGGTTAGGTCTGAGGGTTTCTTATTTTCAAAAAGATAAAGATGCTCAAGCAAGTTATGCAAACAAGTTAGAGCAACTTTTTCCTGACTCAAATGAAACAGCCGAATATTTAGATAATAAAAATCAATGGATGTGAACAATACAAATGAAAATAAAAATAAAAAATAGGTAGTTTGTAATTATGAGTGATGAATCTAAGCAATCTTTAACTAACTCTAAAAAGAAAGACTCGGTTACGACTAATCATATTGATATTGGTGCTTTGCTTGTTGAAGCTAGAAAAAATCTTAATTTATCCATAACAGATATAGCAACTCAATTAAATTTGTCTAAATTGATTATTAATCAATTAGAAAACAATCAATTCTCTGGGAATTTACCGCTAGCCTTTGTCAGAGGGTATGTTATTTCTTATGCTACAAAAGTTGGTTTAGATATCACTATGATAAAACAGGCATTTGATAAACAAATGGGGAAAGAAATAGTATCGCTCAAACGTGTTGAATCATTATCTGTTTTTGAAAAAAACAGATATAACTTTAATAGTAATAATATCTCTTTTAAAATAATTTCATTACTCATTATTTTAGTTATTATTTTTTTTGCGGGACGAGCGGGTTGGAATAAATATAATGTTATAAATGTTTCGGATAGCGTGCAATTAGAAACCACGGATGAAAATTTAACGTCAAAAGAAGCAATTCTTGATATAAATACAATTTCAGAAGATAGTGAATTGAATCAGAATGAAGGTATTGATACCTCAAATATTAATACATTAAATCTTGATATCGTTAACGTGTCAGAAAAATTAATATCTTCTATTGATGACGATGAAAAGTTGGCATTAGACAATATTATAACTTCCTCCGAATCTAATAAATCACAAGATAACATTACGACTGATTTTTTTGCTTCTTTAGAAGATATTATCTTGAATTTCTCTGCTGATTGTTGGGTACAAATAATTGATGCGTCAGGAAATGAACTTGCTTTTGGTATAAAAAAGCCAGGAAAGGTGATGACATTACAGGGTGTTCCACCTATCTCTATCATCCTCGGCGATCCATCGGTAGTCGATTTGAGTTTTAAAGGTAATACGATTGAGTTAAGTCAATATCGCGCAAAACGAAGAGTGGAAATTACGCTACATTAATTAAGTCAAATCACATTTAGTTTTATTCTTATTGAGTTAACAGAGATATTTGTCAATGAAAGGTGAATCCTGGATTAAGCGTCGTACAAGCCGACAAATAATGGTTGGAAATGTTCCAATTGGTGGAGATGCGCCAATAGCTGTACAGAGTATGACCAATACGGATACTTGCGATGTTGAGGCAACTCTCGCACAGATCCAGCGAGTAGAAGATGCTGGTGCTGACTTAGTTCGGATTTCTGTACCGACGATGGATGCTGCGGAAGCCTTTAGAAAAATAAAACTGCGTGCAAGTATACCTCTTGTGGCAGATATTCATTTTGATTATAAAATTGCGTTGAAAGTTGCAGATTATGGCGTTGATTGTTTGAGAATAAATCCTGGAAATATTGGAAAAGAAGATAAAGTACGTGCAGTTATTGAAAAAGCTAGAGATAACAATATCCCTATTAGAATTGGTGTTAATGCAGGATCATTAGAAAAAGAGCTACAAGTTAAATATGGAGAGCCGACTCCCGATGCTCTAGTTGAGTCAGCATTTAGACACATTGATATTTTAGATAAATATGATTTTCAGAATTATAAAATTAGCTTAAAAGCATCCGATGTTTTTATGACTGTTTCTGCTTATAGAAAATTGGCTACTCAAATTGATCAACCTCTGCATTTAGGAATTACCGAAGCAGGGGGATTACGGGCAGGTGCCGTTAAATCATCTGTAGGTTTAGGCTTACTTCTCTCTGAAGGCATTGGTGATACTATTCGAATTTCTTTAGCCGCAGATCCAGTAGAGGAAATTAAAGTCGGTTATGATATTCTAAAGTCTTTAAGATTACGTCAACGAGGGATTAATTTTATTGCTTGTCCTTCTTGTTCTCGTCAAAATTTTGATGTGATTAAAACCGTTAATGAATTAGAAATGCGACTGGAAGATGTTCGTGAAGCAATGGATGTTGCAATCATTGGTTGTGTGGTAAATGGCCCTGGTGAAGCAAAGGAATCTGACATTGGATTAACCGGTGGCGCTAAGGGAAGCTTACTTTATCAGGATGGAGAAAAGAGCCATAAAATCAGTAATTTTGAACTGGTAGATTCGATTGAGAAAACTATCAGAGAAAAATTGGCAGTGAGAGAGAAATCTGTTTTGGATAAAAGTAAAGGTGCAGCGATCATAAAAATAGGCGTGTAAAATATATTTCCTAAAGATTGTTTTTTTTCCATTTAAAGATAAATTCTGCGCCGCCCAATTTAGACTGTTGTACCACTATGATACCTTTATGCAGATCAGCAATATTTTCTATTTGAAAAGCGATAGAGCTGATTAACAGTTCATATTGTTTTAGATTTGAATTTTCTAGCTTGCTTTCTAATTCTAAATTGGTATGGAGCAATTGCTGAAAACTATCATTTTGCCAAATCCAATTAATACCAATACCAAT
>CAZRPK010000161.1:0-5290 GCA_964601915.1 uncultured Kangiella sp.
GCTCAGACAAATAGAGCTCAGACAAATAGAGCTCAGACAAATAGAGCTCAGACAAAAATTATGCGTCAGACAAAATTAATTAAAAGCCTATTGATAATAGCCGGCTATTTGCTCAGTCAATTTGTCATATCGGCTCAAATTGATCCAAGTCAAATACAAGCTAGATGTGAAAATATAACACCTCAACAACGTCAACTAGCAAGTGCCGCTGGATATGATTTGGAATCCTTATGTTCGTCCGCCTCAAAACTTGTTGGAGATAACGCAAATAGTAAAACTGAAAAAGCAGCAATTATTTTACCTAGAAATGCTGATTACAACATTAATGATAGAGGTGTAATTGAAGAATCACCGGAGCTTGAGTTAAACGATCAAAAAAGTGAGGTAGAGATCAAGACAGAAGTACTTGAAAACTCAGATGATAAGAAAGAACTAAAACCCTATGGCTATGATTTGTTTGCGGGTGTTCCTACAACTTTTGCACCCTCTTCAGATATCCCGACACCGGTTAATTATGTCGTGGGTCCAGGCGATTCATTAGAAATCCAATTATTAGGTAAAGTTAATAAAGATTACTCGCTTCTTGTCGGACGGAATGGCGCATTAAATTTCCCCGAACTTGGACCAATCAATGTGTCAGGTTTGTCTTTTAACGATGTAAGGGAATTAATAAAAGGAAAAGTAAAAGAACAAATGATAGGTGTTCGAGCGGTTATTTCATTAGGTGAAATACGCTCAATTAGTATTTTTGTTCTTGGTGAGGCATTTAAACCAGGTTCATATACGGTTAGTTCTCTTTCTACTATGACTAACGCAATCTTTGTCAGCGGTGGAATCACTGAAATTGGCTCACTTAGAAATATTCAATTAAAAAGACAAGGTAAAGTCATCACGACTTTAGATCTATATGCTTTGTTACAACAAGGTGATACAAGTAAAGATTCGCGGCTGTTGCCGGGAGATGTCATTTACATTCCTCCCGTTGGTCTAACTGCGGGTATTAAAGGTGAAGTTAAACGCCCAGCAATATATGAACTTAAAGGCAAACAGTCTATTTTAGACCTTATTAAACTGGCAGGTGGTTATTCATCTAATGCTTTCCCTAATTCATCAAGCATTTCCAGAAAAAGTAAAAATGGATTCACGACGGTTCTTGATATTGATTTATCTAAGATGCGAGCTAAGTCTGAATTTGTATTAAACGGAGACGTCGTTGAAGTTAGCACAAAATTAGATGCATATGATGACATCGTTTCTCTAACTGGTGCTTTCCATAGAGAAAAGCGAGTAAAGTGGAAAAAAGAACTAAAATTATCTCACTTAATCTCGAGTGCAAAGGACTTTGTAGAAAATGCAGACTTAAAAATTGGTCTAATTATTCGTAAAGAAATGCCATTAAGAAATTATTCAATTTTACATTTTGATCTGCAGGCTTTGCTAAACGGCGATAAGTCGAGTGACATAACTTTAAAACCAATGGATGAAATATTAACTTTTGAAAATAATGATACTCGTTTATTTATATTAGAAGCAGTCAATAACAAGCTCCAACATCAAGATATGAAAGGTGGGTTAGCTCATCTTGTTAATATTACAGGCAATGTGCGATATCCAGGGCAATATCCTTACACTAAAAACATGAATGTCAGAGATTTAGTATTATTAGCGGGTGGGCTTGCAGAAGCATCGTATTTAGGTAATGCCGAAATCACTCGGCACGATACATCTAATACTGAAGAGGCAAGTATTTATCACTTGAACGTTAACTTACTTGAAGAGCTATCAACCAATAACGCGACCTTACTTACACCAAAAGATAAACTATCTATATACGTTACACCTGATTACCGTGAAAATCATAGTATTACTTTAGAGGGGGAAGTGAGGTTTCCTGGCGTCTATGAGTTCAAAAGAGGCGAAACATTATCTCAAGTCATAAATCGAGCCGGTGGATTTACAAAAATGGCTTATTTAGCTGGAGTTGTATTTACAAGAGATGATTTAAAAGAATTAGAAGAAAAGCAATTAAAAGCATTGCAAGAACAAATGCGTGCGGATATTGCAGCCAGTCAATTAGAAGATGCCGCCGCAGGCAAAGGGGGAGCAATAAGAGATTCAGAAGACTTATTAGAAGCCCTTTCAGAAACAGAAGCACTCGGTCGGCTTGTTATCAAAATGTCACCTATCATGGATGGTTTAGTGGATGATGTTAGGTTAAAAGATGGTGACTTTCTTTCAGTGCCGGGTTATAGGCAGGAAGTGTCTGTACTTGGTGAAGTTCAACATGCGACCTCTCATATTTTTACTAACGGTTGGACGATTGAAGATTATTTGGAAAATAGCGGTGGTTTAACTCTTAGAGCGGATGATGATAGAATTTATGTAGTCAAAGCAGATGGCAGTGTTTTTCTACCCAGCCAAACTGGCTGGTTAAGTCATCAAAATGAGATGTTAAGTCCTGGCGATACAATTGTTGTACCACTAGATACCGATAGAATTAAGTCTTTAACTTTATGGACAAACGTAAGTCAAATCGTTTATCAAATGGCGCTAGGAGCAGCCGCGGTCAAAAGCCTTTAAGATCGTAGATGAAATACTTAGTTTTATTTTGCTTTATTTTTGCTTTTGGATGGAGTGCAATTAGTCATAGTCAGCCTTGGATCAAGACCTCAGAATTGTCGCTTCGAGCCGATGTTGAAACGCTTGTCGATATCGGGATTATTACTGTTCCTATAACCACTTATCCATTAATGTGGTCGGGGATCATAAAAAATATTGATAATATTGATATCAATAATGTTCCCTCAGAATATAAATCTATATTTTGGCGAGTGAAAAAAGCGAGTAGACAAGCGTTTAGCAACATTAAAAAAAAACAAATACAAGTTACTCTAAGTAATAGCGAAACAGTACTACGATCGTTTGGCGATAAGCAAAGAGGAAATTTGGAATTAAGAGCTTCTTCTAGTCATGTAAAAAAAAATATTGCTTTGAATATCGAAGTTACTCGATTAATCGATCCATCTGATGGCGAAAGGACTAGTTATGAAGGGTCTTACATATCTTCTGTCATTGGTAACTGGGTTTTCAGTTTAGGGTATATTGAAAAATGGTGGGGGGCATCTTGGGATAGTGCTAACCTTTTATCAAATAATGCAAAAGCGCCATTGGGTATTTCTATTAGTCGCAATTATACTAACCAAAGCGATGATAAATTCCTACAGTGGTTAGGTCGTTGGAATGTTTCTGCTTTTGTTTCAAAATTGGAAAAAGAGCGGTATCAGTCAAAACCAATTTTTTCAGGAGTCAGTTTTTCAACTAAATTAATTAGTTCGTTAGAAACAAGTCTAAGATTTGCGCGACTATCAGCTGATGTTACATCGGCTGACGTAGAAAATACTAATAAAAATTCGATTGCTGAAAAAACAACTACAAGCTTGGATTTTAGATGGAGCATTCCTTTTTCAGCTGAACTAGGTTTACCAACTAATATATATGCCAGTGTGACTGATGAATGTTATAAAAATTACTCCAGTCAGATTCTTGGAATTAGTAGTTTTAAGACTATTTTCAGCTCTCAATGGCGAACCTATTTAGAGTATGCCGATACAACGAATAACGATCAAAAAGAGCTAAGTGATACAGATAATGACTATCAATTAGATTACCGGTTCAAGCAACGCTCAATTGGTTCAACTTATGGTAATCAATCGAAAGCGATAACATTGGGGATTATAGGAAATATTGATCGTTATCAGAATGTAGAAATAAAAATTCAATCTCTCAATATAAATGAATCAATTCTTAGCAATGTTGTTGATGATCAAAATACCTCTAGTTTGATACCAGTAAAAACAAAACGAATAATGATAAATTGGCATTTGAAAGTTGATCGAAATAATCAATTCGATGTTGGTTTAGAATTGAATGATAAAACGATTAATAGTTATTTCGGGAAAAATGAAAAGTATAGAGCACAAGTTAGTTGGACACATTTTATAAATTGATGAGTTAGACATAATGTCAACGAAAACATAGAAAACCAAGTAAGGTTGGAGCAAGAGTTGGAAGATGAGTTTAAACATGAGCTTGTGGCTTTATGTCATTTCCACTTACCTGATTTGGAGCTTTTGTATTTGTTTGGTTCTCATGCAAATAATCAAGCATCTAAGAATAGTGACATCGATTTAGCCGTTCTTAATTTTAGGGTACTTCCTTCCATTGAAAGATGGGAAATACAGCAAAAAATGGCAGAACAACTTAATGTAGATGTTGACTTAGTCGACTTGTTGGTTGCATCAACGGTTTTGAGAAATGAGATTATTCATAAAGGTATTTGCCTATTTGATGTTAAGAATTACCAATCAAAATTCGAAATGCAAACTATGTCCATGTATCAGCATTTGAATGATGAACGTTCAGATTTAATAAAAAAATTTGTAAGGATTGAACATGGATGATGTATTAATCAATAAACTATCTGTAATCAATCGATGTTTAAAAAGAATTAGAGAAGTATATTTAGAGGCAGGAAAAAATTTCTGTAATGATTACACTAAACAAGATTCGGTTATTTTAAACCTGCAACGTGCATGTGAAGCATCAATTGATATTGCTAATTATTTTGTAAAAAAACACGAACTCGGAATTCCTCAGAGTAGTAGAGATAGTTTTCAGCTAATGCAAACTTCGGGTCTTATTTCTTTGGCAACATCTAGTAATTTAAAAAAAATGATTGGATTAAGAAATATAGCGGTTCATGATTATCAAGAGCTAAATATTGATATAGTAGAAGCTGTCGTTAACAATCATCTTGTAGATTTTGAATTGTTTATTATCGAAGTAAAAAAACTCTTTAATGATTAATCTATTGCATATAGCTACTTTAAATAATGCTAGCTAAATCTAAGATTTTAAAGTCAATCGTTGATCTTAATGTAGCGCACATTCAACTTGCCTATTCAATAATAAAGGATAATTCAGTAATATTTAGTCGTAACGATCATAGAATGATGACTGAAGAGCAAAAAGGAGCTGAACGATTATTACAAACATTAGTTGAATCATGTATAGGTATTGCAAAACACTGGTTAAAACAACAGCAAAAGCTATTGCCAAGTGACGCCTATACCGTTTTTGAGAAACTTACGGAATTGCAATTAATTTCAGCAAATAGTACAAAAGAGTGGAAGCAAATCATTGGACTAAGAAATGCTATCGTTCATGATTACATTAATATAGATAAAAGCGTTATTAATGCAGTTATTACTGAAAAAAAATATATTGGTTT
>CAZRPK010000162.1:0-5245 GCA_964601915.1 uncultured Kangiella sp.
AATATATCTTAAATTCAGGAAGTATTAAGCGCACTCTAAATACATAAACAATTATATGACTTTAAATGAACTCAAATATGTTGCTGCCGTAGCCCGTACTCAACACTTTAGCCAAGCTGCTGAATTATGCCATATTAGCCAACCAAGTTTGAGTATTGCCATTAAAAAGTTCGAAGATGAATTAGGGATCACCATCTTTAGACGCGGCAAACGAAAAGCTGATATTACTAAAGAAGGTGAAAGCGTTGTTGAACAATGCCAAAGAGTATTGGAAGAAGTAGAAAAATTAAGTTATTTAAAGAATAAGAAAAAAAAACCATTAGATGGCATCATTAGACTTGGTGCAATTTTCACCATCGGCCCTTATTTATTTCCCTCTTTAATTCCAGAAATTAGTCAAAAATTTCCTAATATGCCTCTTCATATTGATGAAGACTACACAGAAAACTTGCGCAAAAAACTTTTACAAGCAGAGTTAGATATTGCTGTTTTAGCTCTACCATTTAATGATCCGGTGCTAGAAACTTTAGAAATTTATGATGAAGATTTTATTCCTTTATTTTACGAGTCTCATCGCTTTTCAAATCAGGAAAACATTTGTGTAGATGATATCCGCTCTGATGAATTATTAATGTTGGGTGCAGTCAACTGTTTTCGAGATCAAGTATTAGCCGCATGCCCAAATTGCCACTCACCAGATACAAAAAATGAAAGTTGGGTTGTGGGAAGCTCATTGGAAACCATTCGTCATATGGTCGCAATGAAACTGGGAATTACAGTTATGCCTATCACTGCTTTAGCAAAACAGGCCGATTATCCTGGACTCGATTCTCGTCCGTTTGCCTCACCGGCTCCCAAAAGGCGGATAGTGCTAGCATGGCGAGCGAGTTACCCCAGAAAACAAGCAGTTCTCGCTATTGCCAAAAGTATTCAAAGTGCTTTACGAGGCCAAGTTGATTTAATTTCCATAGATAAAAAATGACAGCATAACAGTTTCTATTTTATACTGACATTTACACAAATGAAGTGACACTTTAATAAGGATTGTCAAAATGAAAACTATTGCAATATTGTTGATGCTTAATTTGCTTCTTACCTCCTGCAATAACTATGATAGTTGTGGCGACTTACCTAATGCCCAGTACGACATAACGTCAATTTCAGCAAAAGCGACTGTTTCTGAGCCGCCTTTTAACAGCTTTGGTTCACCTTTTACGACAACAGAATTTAATACTGGGCAAACTGTTAGCGTTGATCAGTTTATTTTAGAGTTAAACGCTACAACAGGACCCGCATTTACTAGTAATAATAAAATAACCAATCCGCCATTTCAATTCTCATTGATACCAATCGCAAAAGCCTGCTCCCCGGCCCTCCCATTTACCAAAGAAAAAATTAGTGCTATAGCCATTACTTCCTCGAGTGATTTTTCAAACGAATTTCCAGCAGGAACAGACTTGAAACCATTGTTTCTAGTTATTTATAACGAGCCTTATTTGTTTGACAAATCTTCAGGTGAAAATAAGCCTTACAGTTTGGAAGAGTTTGTTGAATTAAATCCAAGTGCAGGGCATTTAATTCAATTAAACTTAAGTCAATCACCTGACATTAGTAAAACTCACCAATTTAATATCGAATATAGCCATGAGGATGGAGAGTTTTTTATGATGTCTTTAGCGGATATTACTTTTGAATAGTAATCATTATTTAAGTTGCAAACTGTTTCTTTTTACAATAAATGTAGGGTAATGAAACTCTCACAAATATCAGTAGAAACCCTAAAAGGCGTTGGTACGAAAGTCGCTGAAAAATTATCTAATATCGGTATTATATCTATAGAAGACTTACTTTTTCACTTACCTTCTCGATACCAAGATCGAAGCCGTATCCATCCAATTGCTAACCTGCTACACGGACAAACGGCACAAGTTTTTGCTGAAGTAGAATCTGTTGATATTGTTTTCGGAAAAAAGCGCTCGTTGGTTTGTAAAATATCCGATGGAACAGGTACATTAGATATTCGTCTATTCTTTTTTTCGATGGCACAAAAGAAAAGCTTTGTTCGTGGTCAGTACGTTCAGGTTTACGGACAAGTTTCTCGTGCGGGCCGTAGCATCAGTATGATCCATCCTGAAATAAAATATTTAAAAAACCAGTCAACACCAAAATTAGAGGATGGTCTTCAAGCTGTTTACCCGACTACCCAAGGACTGCAACAACGAACTTTTCATTCAATAGTTAAACAAGCTGTTCAATATTTAGATACCGGTTATGTCAAAGAGCTTCTTCCAGAAAAACTGTTACAAAAACTTAATTTTCCCTCTCTTGCTAAAGCACTCCATTTATTGCATCAACCACCCCTTAATATTTCACTAGAGGATATTCATAGTGGAGAGCACCCTCTCATTCAACGATTAGCTTTTGAAGAGTTAATGGCACAACATCTTTCAATGTTACAACTAAAACTTGCAAGAAAGTCTTTTAAAAGTCAGTCTATTAGTATTAATCAAAAGATGATTAATCAATTTATCCAACAACTCCCTTTCGAATTAACCAACGCTCAAAATAGAGTGATCAAAGAAATACAAAATGATTTAATTCAACCTAGTCCAATGTCTCGACTGGTTCAAGGTGATGTAGGTTGTGGTAAAACTTTGGTCGCGGCTCTATCAATGTTGCCGGTTGCAAAACAGGGGTTGCAAGCCGTCATTATGGCACCCACGGAAATACTCGCCGAACAACATGGAATAAGCTTCAAAAACTGGTTTGAGTCATTAGGAATAAAAGTTGTTTTATTAGTTAGCAAAATGAAGGTTAAAGATCAAAGGGAAACTTTAGAGTTAATTGAGAGTGGTGATGCAAAAATTATTGTTGGTACTCATGCCGTATTTCAAAAAAGAGTTTCCTTTAAACAACTATCATTAGTTGTCATTGATGAACAACATCGGTTTGGCGTAGAGCAGCGAAAAATGCTTTTAGATAAAGCGCAGGTCTCATCTAATAATTTAATTCCTCATCAACTTGTTATGACAGCGACTCCCATTCCTCGAACATTAGCCCAAACAACTTATGCTGATTTAGATTTATCGATTATTGATGAGCTACCTCCGGGTAGAAAACCAATTGAAACCTCAGTGGTGAGTGATTTAAACAGAGAAAAAGTTATTGAACGTATACGAAACGCTTGCTTGAAAGATAGACGTCAAGTTTACTGGGTTTGTACATTAATTGAGGAATCTGAAGAGATCCCCAGCCAAGCCGCGGAAGATGCATTTGAATTACTAAAGATGCAATTAACCGAACTAAAAATAGGTTTAATTCATGGACGTTTGAAACCGGCGGAAAAGAAATTACAAATAGATGCTTTCAAATCCGGTGAATTAGATATCCTAGTTGCCACAACGGTCATTGAAGTAGGTGTTGATGTACCTAATGCCAGTGTAATGATTATCGAAAATCCCGAGAGGCTTGGACTTTCTCAATTACACCAATTGCGAGGTCGAGTAGGGCGGGGTGATAAAGTCTGTTTCTGCTTGTTAATGTATCACGCACCTCTTTCCCAAAATGCAAAACAACGTTTACAGATTATGCGTGAAACTAACGATGGCTTTATTATTGCGGAAAAAGACTTAGAAATACGAGGTGCTGGTGAAGTCTTAGGTACTCGTCAAACCGGTGAAACGTTATTCCGTTTTGCTGATCTGTTAAGAGATAGAAAACTGCTACCTTTAGTGCAACAAAACGTTGCCTCCATTGCAGAACATCATCCTAAAATTGCCCTTGAACTACGAAAACGCTGGATTAAAAAAGGCGAGAAATTGAGTCATGTTTAAACCCTCTTAACCCTTTGATTTTTTTGAATTAAATATTTTTATATTCTTGCGATAGTGAATATCTCAACTATACTAAAAGTTGACCATTAAAATAAATGTGAGCAATTAAATCATGTGGTGGAATAAAAAGGAAGATTCTCTAATTGTCGAATTAGAAAACGCTAACCAAGAAATTGTGAAAATGAAGCGTGATCTCGAGCTCTTTGAGAAGGTTAGGGATGTGTCTGGTTTACAACATGATTATTCCATTGAACAAATTAAAGAACAAACTCACCTTTACGAATTATGGGTAGATGGCGCTTTAACCATTGGCACCATAAGAGATGCCGTTGCGGATTCGTTTGAAAAGTTAAAAAGTGAAAAAGATCAGTTAATTGAGTCGATTAGCTCTTTTGATCAAATTCATTTATTAATTTCATCTATTGCCAATAGTTTAGGTGAAATAAAAACTCAAAATAATGAAGCGGCTAGCTCCGTCGACACTTTAAGCGATAGAGGTCATGCAATAGAGCAATTTGTCACTCAAATACAAAATATATCCGACCAGACGAACCTACTTGCACTTAATGCTGCAATTGAAGCCGCTAGAGCTGGTGATCAAGGTCGTGGATTTGCGGTTGTTGCTGATGAAGTTAGAACCTTAGCACAAAAATCTGCAGCAGCATCTCAGGAAATAACGGCTATCGTTTCATCAATTACTGAACAAACTAGTCATACCCAAAAACAAATTAAAGATTCGGAAAATTCCACAAACACCCTATTTGAGCAAACACACAATGTTCAATCTATAATCAATGAAATTACTAACGTTTCTAAGTCAATGTTTAAAGTTATTGATCAATCAACTAATTCATCATTTTTACAAACAGTAAAACTAGATCATGTAACCTGGAAGTCTGAAATTTATCGTGCAATTTGGGGCTTGTCTGACAAAACAGCCAGTGATTTTGTTGATCACCACTCTTGTCGACTCGGCAATTGGTACTTCAATGGTGATGGAGTAAAATATAAACACCTTTCATCATTTCAGCGTTTAGACAAACCTCATAAAGATGTACATGATGGTGGTTTTGAAGCACTAAAAAGTCAAGAATTAAATGATATTGATGGAGTAAAAGCAGGATTAATGAAAATGGAAAATGCTAGTGCCTTGGTAATTAATATTTTAGCTGAACTAGAAACTCAATTACCATCAGATATTCCAAATATTGCTAATGAATCTAATCAACCACCCGATGCAGGCTCTGCTGAATTGTTCTAAGTTTTATCATAAAGGTCTACCAAAACATTCAATTACCCACAAATATTAGCCGAATCATTGGGGTGAATCATTGGGGTCAGAGTCTGAGCAATCCCCTTTGGGCGTATTGTACGCGTCAGGTAAATGAGATATTAACAACCAAGCTTGTTTG
>CAZRPK010000163.1:0-5240 GCA_964601915.1 uncultured Kangiella sp.
ACAATATATTAACTTAATAACTGACTATTTTCCAAGACAGTCACTTTCTCGTCGCTATTTAAAAAAGGGCGCATTTCATCAAGAACTTTTAAGCGTATGTCAGACTTTGACCAAAGCTCCCAAGAGTCATAACTATCCCAACTAGAAATTATTACCGCATGACATGGATTGTCTTTTGACTGCAATAATTCACCAGCAATAAAGCCATCATTTGAATTTGCTTGTTTTCTAGCCTTACGTATCAATGTTAGGTAATCAGTTAAACTTGCTTCGTTGACATTGCGCTCAATAATAACTCTGATCATTTTTTTGTTCCTAAACGATTACGCTTATTTTTTTAATGTTTATTGTTCAAAGTATCGATTAAGTGATCTTCTAAATCAACACGGTTCGCAATGGCTTCACCTAACAAGGATAAGTCATTGTCAAATCCAGATATTAGGTTATTATCTTGCACCATCATTGCAGAATATTTTTCATTAAAATTAACCACAATGTCCGTCGTTTTTGATATTTTAGGATAAAGTTCATTCAGTAAGCGGATACTAGCCGGACCATTATGCTCACAAATGTTAACAATCTCTTGGTAAACCTCAAAATGCCCAGCTGAAACATAATCAATCAAAATATCGCAAAAAGTATTAATTTGCTGATTTTCTGGCAACTTAGTTTCATTTCTATAACCCGAAAGTTTGCAATATAAAACCAACATTTCATTTCTTTCATTTAACCAATTGTTAACCGCTGTATTCTTACAAATTTGACTAGATTGACTATCTAACATGCTTGAAAAACTCCTAGAAACTCATTTTTAATGAAAGCGCTTATATCTATAATTCATTTTTACCACATTCACTAGTATTATTCGATAAAAAGTATTCTTAATCGAAGTAAATTCTTAACAAAATGTATATCACTTTAAAATAGCTTATACTTTCGACTTGAAAGTTTCTAGATAAAAATCTAATTCAATATTTTTATGAGAGTTTCTGATAGATGAGAAAGTCGGAAGATAAATATTTTAACACGCCCATCGTATTTGCTAAACAATGGTCGGTTAGAGGACTTACCGCAGCGCTTATTATTTTTGCGGCATTACTCCCTGTTTTTAGCGTGTTACTGATTAATTTTTGGCTTGATGACCAAATCAATTGGAACGAAGCACTCCTAGAGTTAGGTGTTGCTTGCGTTACACTTTCACTTATCGCATACCCAACATTCTATTTACTACAATGGGAGACCTCTCAAGATAAACGTTGGGATGCAACTAATAAAGACTTTATATTGTTAATGGAACAATCCGTTGACATGGTAATTTTGAGTAGTAAAAATGGCCAAATAAAAGAAGTTAACCAAAAAACCTGTGAAACTTTAGGTTATTCAAAAACTGAGCTACTCTCAATGTCCACACTTGATTTAGATGTTGACTGTCAACTTTATAGAGAACCTCGTTTAGAAAAAGCCATCAAAAACGGTGAGACCATCTATTACGAAACTATTTTTAGACATAAAAATGGCAGTAAACTCCCAGTTGAAAGCCGTGCTAAGTTGGCCAGTTGGTTAGGTGCAGGTCACTATGTTCAATTTATTTCTGATATATCAAAAAGAAGAAAAGCAGAAAAAGAACTAGTAGACTCTCACGAAGAACTGGAGAAGAAACGAAATCTTTTAGAAGCAAGAATTGCTGAACACTCCAGTGAAATTAGGAAGCAAAAGCATGGTAGAGAGCTGGCGGAACAACAATTTGATGCCATTCAAGTTTATCTCGCAAAACTAATTGATTCGATGCCTTCGGTTATCATCGCATTAGATTTAAAACAAAATATTTTACAGTGGAATAAAGAGGCTGAAAATATAACAGGGAAAAAATTAGTTGATGTGATCGGAAAAACCTTAGAGCAAGCATACCCAAAACTTGAAAGAGAAATCAGTAAAGCAATTCACCGCCAAGATCTTTTGCAACAAACGATTCACTTTCGTTTTAAAGAAAAAATCGACTTAACCACAAAAACATTAGAAGTCATGATCTACCCTATATTTTCAGATCAACAAATAGAGCAAAGTAAGGTTATTCGAATTGATGATGTTACCGAAAAATTACGTATTGATGAAACTTTAGTACAAACTGAAAAAATGCTCTCTTTAGGTGGGTTAGCGGCAGGTATGGCGCATGAAATTAATAACCCGCTTGGTGCAATTATGCAAAGCACGCAAAATATTAAGCGTCGATTAAGTGATGATTTAATGCGTAATCATGTCATCGCAGAAAAATCTGGTATTGAATTAGATAAAATTTTACATTATGTCGATGAACAACGAATTACTAATTTTTTAGATGGTATTTTAATATCAGGTAAAAGAGCAGCCGATATCGTTGGTGATATGTTAAGTTTTGCAAAACCCATTTCAACTGAATCTACTCAAATAGATTTAATTGATGCTTTAGATGCAGCGATAAGATTATCAGCAAAAGATTATAATCAGAAAAAACAATTCGATTTTAGAGAAATTGAGATTCGCAGAACTTATTCACCTAATGTCGGTAAAATAATAGCTCAAAAAAATCAAATTGAACAAGTGTTTTTGAATTTGCTGGTAAATGCTGCACAAGCTATCGCGAGCAAAACAATTGATGATCAACCACCTTTAATAGAAATAATTGTTAGAAAAGAAGGTAAAATGGCGGTCGTTGATGTGATTGATAATGGGCCAGGAATGCTAGAAGAAGTTCGTAAGCGAGTCTTCGAACCTTTTTTTACAACCAAAGATGAAAAAACGGGTACTGGATTAGGTTTATCGGTTTCTTATTTTATTGTAACCGAACAACTAGGAGGCTTATTAAGTGTCGAGTCTCAACCTAATAAAGGTTGTCGATTCACAATTCGCTTACCCATTAAACAACAAAATGATAATTCCGATGACCCATATGATGAGCAAATAGAGTTACCGCTCACTTAATATTTACTTTTTGAATTCATAATTTAAACACGAGTGTATATAGAACGACTAGGTCTAAAGTGTCTAAACAAGCGCCAAGTTAAAACTATAAAAATACCCACAAAAAAGAACAATAACCACATTGGCATAGTAAAACCTAATAAATTCCAACTAACCGCAGCGCACTCTCCAGAGCCTTTTAAGACCACATCAAAGACTTCCATTATAGGTAGCATATCAACCAAATAATCCAAAGAGGGACCACATGCAGGTACTTCACCTGCCGGTAAGCTTTGTAAATAAGCATGGCGTGCAGAAATACCACCACCAACCACCACCGTTAACATACCTGAGATATTATAAAAAATATGCCAAGGGCTACCCGTTAAAGGGTTATGAACTCCTTGTATTAAAAACCAAACGCCTAATATAAAAACCGCAATACGTTGAAAAATACACAATGGACAAGGATCCATTCCATTAACATATTGAAAGTAGAAAGCGGTTATCAAAAGTTGATAACAAACAAATGCCATAAATAAGTTAAAGCCACGGGATTCAAACATGACAAGATCCAACAAGAATTCTGAATAAACAGTGATATTACCCTGTAGAGATTTGAGTATCTAGCGATCTTGAAAAAATTTATTCAACGCCCCCTGGACATCGACAAACCTTCATCCATGTCTCTTTGCTGAATAGTCCCTACATCCATGGACATAAAAAAGCCTCAATGAAGAGGCTTATAAAGTTTTCCAGTCTGCAGGTCCCGTTGTGACGGGCTTCTATTATTCGCTAGCGGGAACATTTATATCAAAATGATATGACAGTTGCAACATTTTTTTACATATTCATTAACCCCTTTTAGCATCATATTTAAAGACAAAAGGGTAAATAATCATGACAAGCGGCATAACTCATTGATTTAAAACTTGTTTATAGTATTTAAAGGTATATTCAACAAAGCTAATCTAAGCGACTTGCATTAACATTCTTTCTAGCCTCCGATAACTTAAAGCCTCGGCTAAGTGGACTTGTTTCACCATTTCACTTTTTTCTAAGTCGGCAATGGTTCGAGAAACTCGTAAAATTCGGTGATATGCCCGTGCGGAAAACTTGAGCTTTTCTAAAACGGCTAAAATAAAATCTTCAGCTCCTGCTTCAAAGTTGACCATTTCCTCCAACTCTTTGGGATTTAAAAACGAATTACATTTTCCTCGTAATTTAATTTGATGAGCCATGGTCTCAACGACCCGTTTCTTGACTATTTCAGATGATTCGCATTTCGCATCGGGTGTATTCTTTAATTCCTCTTGTGTCATAGCCGGCACATCTACGTGCATATCTATTCGATCGATGAATGGGCCAGACAGTTTTAATAAATAGCGCCGAATTTTATCGGAAGTACAACGACATACACCTCTTGGATTTCCAAAATGACCACATGGGCAAGGGTTCATCGCAGCTAAAAACTGAAATTTGGCTGGATATTCCGCTCGTCGAGTAGCTCTAGAAATAGTCACCTTACCGGACTCCAACGGTTCACGTAAAACTTCCAAGACCCGGCGTTCAAACTCAGGTAATTCGTCAAGAAAAAGCACGCCTTGATGCGCTAATGATATTTCACCCGGTTTTGGATTGCTTCCACCACCAACCATTGCAGCTGCAGATGCAGTATGATGTGGCGAGCGAAATGGTCTTCTCTTCCAATAGCGAGTATCTAAACCATGATCGCTAACCGAAGTAATGGCGGCTGACTCAATCGCTTCTTCTTCGCTCAATTCAGGTAAAATTCCTGGTAAACGGGTTGCTAACATAGTTTTTCCGGTTCCCGGTGGACCAATAAATAATAAATTATGTCGTCCAGCGGCAGCTACCTCTAGTGCCCTTTTAGCGGCATACTGTCCTTTCACTTCAATTAAATCTGGATCTCTAATTGTCATAACTGCGGGAGCTTCTATAATTGAATCATCAATACTTAACTCTCTCTGTCCTTGCAAGTAGGCACAAATTTGCAATAGATGATTGCCTCCCACACAATGCTCCTTACCAATTAACGATGCTTCTGCTAGATTTTGAGAGGGGATCACCAACTTTCGATCATTTCGTTTAGCGGCTAAAACGGCTGGTAAAATACCATTCACTTGTCTTAACTCTCCTGACAGAGCCAGCTCACCCATAAATTCATATTGAAGAATATCATCCACATTGAGTTGACCGGTTGCAGCTAAAATTCCCAATGCAATTGGCAGATCAAAGCGTCCTCCATCTTTAGGTAAATCGGCTGGAGCTAGATTAATAGT
>CAZRPK010000164.1:0-5199 GCA_964601915.1 uncultured Kangiella sp.
ACATATTTTACGTCAATAGCTTTATCCTTATTGGCAATAAAAGGGTCACCTTTTACTGCCAATAGTTGTTTTTTAAACTAGAATATCTCAAAAAAATCTAAAAATATTTTTCTGCTCAGTTATTTTGTGATCGTGCAAAGCTCTCTATTCATTCTATAAAAGTAATTTTCTATTCTTTTCTAACCAATCGTTTTTTAAGAAAGCCTTCAAATTTAGATCTTATTTCCAGTAAATCTTGGTTGGCTTTTTTATTTTCTTGATTTCTACTAATCTCTATATCACTAGGAAAGTATTCTAGGATTTCCTTAAAAATAATATCATAGGTTAGAGTGTGTGAACTCCCTTTTAAACAATAACTTGAATCACTCGTTTCAATTGCAACTCCTTTATTTACCAACTCAATTAACTCCTTTTCAGCAAACCCTAAATGTATTTGTTCCTCTCCATCTCCGTCACTAATTGATAAAGTTTTTTCTTTATCTTGTACGTCTACTAATTTTATAAGAGCATTTAAACGACGGTAACTTCTATTTACAAATAGTGTCTCATCATCATTTTCAGCATGATTAGTGCGAGTAAAATGAGCTAAACCATAACAAACTTCAGCACCAAAAAGGACAATATTCCAACTCACATAAATCCATATTAAAAACAATGGGATCGAAGCCAGCGCACCAAATACAATTTCATAGGTTGAAAAATATTTTATAAATATGCCAAAACCAGACTTTGCTAATTCAAACAACAAAGCTGACACAAAACCTGAATAAATAGCATGTGAGATTAATATTTTACGGTTAGGTATTACCAAATACATGACCGAAAAAGCAATGCTAGCCATAAAAAATGGCAGCAAGGTTTTAAACCAAAAATTTTCTTGAGATACAACTTCACTTATAAGAGGTAAAGAATTGATATAGGAGGTTATAAAAATGCTGGCACCTAAGGCAATAGGTCCCAACGTTAATACCGCCCAATAAACTAAAAATGTTCTCACTTTAGACTGTGTTTTTTTAATCTTCCAAATATGATTAAAGCTACGGTCGATGGTTCTCATCATCATTAATGCCGTAATAAAAAGCATTAAGAAACCTAGACCGCTCATACTTTTAGCCTTATTAACAAATTCGATTAAGTGGTTTTGAATAGAATCACCCGATGTTGGTACGAAATAGGTGAATACATACTGCTGAAGTTTCAACGCTATATCCTCAAAATTAGGGATCAACGCTAATAAAGCAAAAACCAAAGTGGTTAGCGGAACCAAAGCCAACAAACTAGTGACCGTTAATTCAGCCGCTACAGAGCTACATTTATCTGTTTGGAATCTTGAAAATAAATCTTTGATAAAAATTTTCCAATAATTCATCCTTTCTTCCATGTCAATAAAGCCTTAAAATAGTCTTTCATCTCTTATTTAGAAATAGTTAGGAAATTGTCGATGTCTCAAGTTAAAAAGTCTCAGGTAAAAATATACCATAATCCCCGATGTTCAAAATCTCGTCAAACATTAGTTTTAATTCAAGAGCAGGGAATAGAGCCTGAAATCATCAATTACCTAGAGACTCCTCCGTCAATTGATGAGCTTACCACAGTTTTAAGTTTACTTAAGCTAGAGCCTCAAGCTCTTATGAGAAAGAGAGAGAACGAGTATAAAGAATCAGGGTTAGATAATTTGTGCTTGAATGAGTCTGAACAAATTAAACTGATGGCTCAGTTTCCAAAAGTTATTGAGCGCCCCATTGTTCTCGCCAATGGCAAAGCGGCGATTGGAAGACCGCCTGAAAACGTTCTTAAGATACTTTAAAATCTATCCTCTAACCTTCTTTCACAACGATTAACCATTAGGTCAAAACTATGAGTTCAATTTTAGTCTTGTATTACTCCTCGGAAGGTAAAACCAAACAACTCGCTCATTTAATCGCACGAGGAGTTGAAGAGTATGGCTCTGAAGCAGTCATTAGAACGGTTCCACGAATATCGGCAAATAATGAAAAAACAGAGGAAACAATCCCTGATTCGGGAGATTGTTATGTTAATTTACAAGACTTGGCTAATTGCGATGGTTTAATTGTCGGTAGCCCTTCCCGGTTTGGTAATATGTCTGCACCTTTAAAGTATTTTATCGACCAAACTAGCGAATTGTGGATGAATTCGAAATTAACTGACAAACCAGTTAGCTTTTTCACTTCAGCAAGCAGTTTACACGGTGGTCAAGAAGCGGTTTTATTGAGTATGATGATCCCTTTTTTACATCATGGCATGGTTATATGTGGTTTACCCTATTCAGAAACTAGCCTGCTACACACAAAGTCAGGTGGTACTCCTTACGGCGTAAGCCACTGGTCGGGGATTAACAATCAGTTTTCGATTTCAGATGAAGAAAAACAGATGGCTAAAGCGCAGGGTAAACGTATCGCAAAATTTGCGATACAACTAGCTTAGTAAACCAGAATTTTGATTGTAGGCAAAAAATAAGGCTTAAAATGAATGAAGTAGAGCTGGTAGACGACAACGACAACTTTATTGAACCACCTAGTGAACCAATGCTAAAGGCTCATAAAATCACCCTATTCGGCTACTGGGCACTTGTAGTGTTAATTCCTGTTTGGAATTTATGGTGGTATCCATCCACTCAGTACTCTAATAAAACCATAACAGTTCTTTGGTTAATACCGCTTATTTTCCCCATGTTTGGTTTAATGAAAGGTAAAGCATACACACATGCATGGTCAGGATTTATTGCTGTCATTTATATTTGTCACGGATTAACCTCCTTGTTAACATCTATAGATGAAATTATTCCAATCATGCTCGAAGTCATATTCGCCAGTCTATTTTTAGGCGGAGGGATGATTTTTGCACGTTGGCGAGGCGTTCAGCTCGGGTTACAGTTGCCTAAGAAAAAGTGATATAATTTTCAGGTGGATTAATATCCAAATATAAATACCTTCTAATTGCAACACTAATTAGAATCAAACAAGGACATTATAACTTATGAATAAAACTAGCCTAGCACTTCTTATTAGTGCTTTGTTGCTCGGTTGCCAACAGCAAACTGAAGAGAAACAAGTAAAAGAACCTAAAGTGTCTGTTACTTCAATTGACGATGCAAAAAAATATGTGGCAGACGCTGAAAAAACATTAGAAGCTGACTACGAGTTAGTTGGGAAAGCTTATTGGATCCAAGCGAATTTTGTCACTGATGATACTAGCGCAGTAGCGGCTAAGTTTGGCGAAGAATCCATTAAAAAGAGCGTTACTCTAGCCCTAGGAACTAAACAGTTTAAAGATTTAGAGTTGGATTACGATACCCGTCGTAAATTAGATGCTTTACAATCAGGTCTTGTAATACCTGCGCCATCAGACGATGCAAAAACAGCAGAATTATCAAAGATTACTTCAAATTTAGATGCAACCTATGCAAAAGGCTGTACCGCTGAAGGTGAATGTTTTGTATTGGGCGATTTAAGCAAAACTATGGCTGATTCAGATAATCCTGACGAAATGCTAGAGGCTTGGACTAACTGGCGCAAGATTTCCCCACAAATGCGAGATAGTTACCAGCGTATGGTAGAAATAGCGAATGAAGGATCTAAGCAATTAGGCTATGCAGACACTGGCGCATTATGGCGATCTAAATATGATATGCCAGCTGATGAATTTGCATTAGATATGGATCGTGTTTGGGGACAAGTTAAACCACTTTATGATTCATTACAATGTCACGTTAGAGCAAAATTAAATGAAAAATATGGCGACGAAGTTGTTTCATTAACACAGCCAATCCCTGCTCATTTATTAGGTAATATGTGGGCACAAAGCTGGGAAAATATCTATGACGAGGTTGCTCCAAAATCGGATACTCCTGCAATTGACGTGACTAAAAGATTAGAAATTAAGGGTTATGATGAAAAAGCCATGGTAAGAACTGCTGAAAACTTTTTTACCTCTTTAGGTTTTGAACCTTTGCCTGATACCTTTTGGACAAAATCTCTATTTACTAAACCTAGGGATCGCGATGTACAGTGTCACGCAAGTGCTTGGGATTTAAGTACCACTGATTACAGAATAAAAATGTGTATCAATAAAACCGGCGAAGATTTCTCCGTTATTCACCATGAACTTGGCCATAATTTTTATCAACGTGCATATAACTTAAAACAAGCTTTTTTGTATAGAGATAGTGCCAATGATGGTTTCCATGAAGCAATTGGTGACACCATCGCATTATCTATCACACCAAAATATCTAAAAGAAATTGGTTTGATTGATAAAGAGCCTGATGCATCGGGTGACTTACCATTCCTAATGAAAAAAGCAATGGCTGGAGTTTCATTTTTACCTTTCGGTTTGTTAGTTGATAAATGGCGTTGGGGAGTATTTAATGGTGAAATACCAACGGATCAATATAATAAAGCATGGTGGGATCTGAGAGAAAAATATCAAGGTATTAAAGCGCCGATAGAAAGAACCGAAGCTGACTTTGATCCGGGTGCAAAATACCATGTTCCAGGCAATACGCCCTACTCTCGTTATTTCCTAGCTAGAATTTTACAGTTCCAATTCCATAGAGAGCTTTGTAAAATTGCTGGCAATAAAGGTCCTTTACATCGTTGTTCCATTTATGGCAATAAAGAAGCCGGTGCTAAGCTAATTTCTATGTTAGAAATGGGGGCAAGTAAGCCTTGGCAAGATGCTTTAGAAGCTATGACTGGGCAAAGAGAGATGGATGCTACGGCAATTATTGATTACTTTGCACCGCTTAAAGTTTGGCTTGATGAGCAAAACAAAGAACGTCAATGTGGTTGGTAATTAAAGCTTATATTGTTTGACCCTAAAAAAGGCTAACAGTTAAATTGTTAGCCTTTTTTCCTCTTACTCTGTAACTTATTGGATAGAAGAAGCTCAAGAATAATATAGCTAAAATGGTTTAGTAAGATCTGTAATGGTCAAGTTTTTTTGGACTGTTTTTAAGCCGCTTTTTTCATTTCCTGTGATTTCTGATTGGGTGTCAAATAATCCACGGCTGAATTTAATCTTTTGTAGTTGTAAAACCGTATATAAGATTGGATCACCTTGACTGCCGATTGATGGTTGATAAAACTAAGCGTGTTTAACCTTTCCGTTTTTAAATTTCTAAAAAATCGCTCCATTACAGCATTATACCCAAGAAGCGGGGCAGACCCTCCCAACAGT
>CAZRPK010000165.1:0-5189 GCA_964601915.1 uncultured Kangiella sp.
TATAATTAGAAACGTGCTAATTTTGGTACAATTTGTTGGGGGGCTAAGTTTAAATGCTTGTTCTGTGACGTTATTCTCATTTTTCCGATATCTAGTTACATATGTAGATTCAATTATATTTTTTTAGCTTTGGGCTTTATACGATTAAGTTATTTCACCTGAATTTTTAAGCTATCTAAAATGGAATACATTACAAATAACTATTAAAACACTTTTTGATATGGCAAATTACTTTAATCAACTTCCCTTAAGAGAGAAGCTAGGCCAGCTAGGTCGCTGCCGCTTTATGCAAACAGAAGAATTTTCCGATAGTTGTAATTTTATCAAAGGCTGGAATATTGTTATTGTCGGTTGTGGCGCCCAAGGTTTAAATCAAGGTTTAAACATGCGCGACTCCGGTTTGAATATTAGTTTTGCTCTTCGAGAAAATGCGATTAAAGAAAAAAGGCAATCATGGAAATGGGCCAGTGAAAATGATTTTACTGTAGATACGATTGAAAACTTAATTCCAAAGGCTGATTTAGTCCTTAATTTAACCCCTGACAAGCAACACACACCAGTCATTAATTCAGTGATGCCCTTGATGAAAAAAGGTGCAACGTTATCTTATTCACATGGTTTTAATATTGTTGAAGAAGGCATGCAAATCCGCTCTGACTTGACGGTTATTATGGTTGCCCCAAAATGCCCCGGAACAGAAGTAAGGCAAGAGTATTTACGCGGTTTTGGTGTACCAACATTAATCGCAGTGCATCCAGAAAATGATCCGAACAATAATGGCTTAATAATCGCAAAAGCTTACGCTAGCGCAACAGGTGGTGATAAAGCAGGTGTTTTAGAGTCATCTTTTGTAGCAGAAGTTAAGTCAGATTTGATGGGTGAACAGACTATCCTTTGTGGTATGTTGCAAACAGGCGCAATTTTAGGTCATGAAAAACTTGTAGCTGACGGTGTTGATCCGGCTTATGCGAGAAAATTAATTCAATATGGTTGGGAAACTGTAACAGAAGGGCTAAAGCAAGGCGGTATTAGCAATATGATGGATCGTTTAAATAATCCATCAAAATTAAGAGCGAATGAAATAGCGGAAGAATTAAAAGTAATATTACGACCATTATTTGAAAAACACATGGATGACATTATCGAAGGCGAATTTTCAAAAAACATGATGATCGATTGGTCTAATGGTGATGCTAATTTACTCAAGTGGAGAGAAGAAACCGCAAAAACAAGTTTCGAAAAAGCACCTGATTGCACACAAAACATTGATGAGCAACACTATTATGATCAAGGAATATTTTTAGTAGCAATGATTAAAGTAGGGGTCGAATTAGCTTTTGAAACCATGGTTTCTGCTGGTATTATTGAAGAGTCGGCCTATTACGAATCACTCCATGAAACCCCTTTAATCGCCAATTGTATCGCCAGAAATAAACTTTATGAAATGAACGTGGTGATTTCTGATACCGCAGAATATGGAAATTATTTATTTACCCATAAAGCAACTCCACTACTTCAAGACTACGTTAATAATTTAAGTAAAAATGATTTAGGTTCATCAGACTTGGCAAACAGCAATCAAATTGATAATTTAACATTAATTGCAGTCAATGAAACCACTAGAAATCATCCAGTTGAAGCCATCGGAAAGAAACTGAGAGGCTTTATGAAAGATATGCAACGTATTTCAAGTGAAGGCTAGTTTAAATATTTAAAACGGGAATAAAAAAATGATTCTAGAAGTCGCAGTTTTGGAAGCAGTCATACTAAACGTTAAAGATGGTGAAGCAACAGCATTTGAAAGTGCATTTGTTGAAGCAAAACAGCATATAGAGGGTTCAAAAGGCTATATTTCACATACTCTACACCGCTGTAAAGAAACCAAGAATAGATATATTCTACAAATTAAATGGCAAACATTAAAAGATCATACTGAGGGTTTTAGAAATTCAGAAGCCTTTGAAAAGTGGCGAGATTTATTGCATCACTTTTATGAACCTCGCCCTGTTGTTGAGCATTTTGATTTAATTGAAAGTTGCTCTACGTAAAAAAGTACCCTGCGAATTTAATAACAAAAAAGCCCTCAAATTTGAGGGCTTTTACATTTAATGTCTTAAGATTTAAAATTGAAGTATCCTTACTTATCTTCAGTTTTAACAGCTTCTTTTTTAGCATCCGGATTAATTGCTAACAACTCAACATCAAATTCTAAAACAGAGGCAGGAGGAATTGATCCAGGACGACCGCCTTCACCATAAGCTAATTGATAAGGAATGGTAAAATGCCACTTACTCCCAACGGTCATTAATTGTAATCCTTCAGTCCAACCAGCAATAAATCGATTTACAGGGTGATCCATTGGCTTGCCTTTGTTGACAGAGCTATCAAAAACCTTACCATCAATAAAAGAACCCGTATAATGAATACGCACTACATCTGTTGCTGTTGGTTTTTCTCCATCAACTTTTCCAGCTGTAAGCACTTCATATTGCAACCCTGATTTAGTGGTAGTAACGCCTTCTTTTTTACCATTTTCAATTAAGTGAGCTTCACCTTTTTGCTTGTTACTTTCTGCGTCTGCCTTAATTTGCGCTTGAGCAACTTCAGCTTCTTTCTTTTGAGCTGCTTGCATATTTTTTTGGAATTGGATGAACTGCTTGGCAATTTCTTTTTCCGTCATTAATGGTGTTCCGCTTAAACCATCTAAAAAACCTCTTGAGACAGCCTCTTTATTCATATTGAGCTCTTTATATTTTTCAATATCAACTCTGATAAAATTAGCCATTTTCGCGCCTAAAGCATAACTTACTTTATCCACTTCTTTCACTTCTGTAGAAGCTTTAGTCGTAGTATCGGTTGCTTTCGAATCATCTGCTTTTTGGCAACCTGCGAGTGCTCCGGTTAGTATAACGGCTAATGCTATTTTATTTAATCTTTTCTTGTTCACGTGAACCTCATTCTTAGTAATTAATAAATTGTTGATTAATGGTTATTATTGCGACATTAACCTGTTGATATCCGCCAAGCAGTCTATACTTTAATTATTAGAAATAACAGGGAATAGCTCGCTTTTTAGGCTCTAATAACTCACTTTTAAGACCTAATGCTTATTTTTTTAACAAATTCCCATTAAATAACTGGTTGTCAGACACCTTGCCTAATAATTTGCCACTATGAAATTTTCCTACTCCATTCAGTATTCTTACTTTTATGTCATTTTATTTCTGTTTTTAATTGCATGTAATCAATCAGAAAGGGCAGCAGAGGAATCCCAACATACTGCAGTTGGCACTTTAGATGCGGTAATTTCAGACGATGCAAGGTTTTCTATTGTTTCCTCGGTTAACCATGGCGTGGGTTATTGGGACTTAAAAAAGAACCAATTACTCTTTAATTGGAGTCATAGCGATAGTGATGAACAAGCAATAATAGCGACTGGAATTTCACCCGACAATAAACGAGCGATTACGGCCGATAATCGCAATTTCGTCATTTGGAATACAACCAGCGGTCAATCTTACGGATATTGGCGAGCACCAGCTCGTATTAGAGCGGTCGCTATTTCAAACTTAGGGCGATACGTACTTTTGGGGTTAGAAGATGGTCGAGCCATTCACATTGATATGAATACCGGAAGACGAATTGAGTTTACAGGGCATAGAGCAGAAGCCGTAGCGAGTGTTGATTTATCAGCCAATGGTGTTTGGGCGTTTACTGGCGGAAATGATTATAGAGCCATTTTATGGAATGCTAAAACAGGAAAGCCTAAGCGCTTATTCGAACATAAAACGCGAGTCACTTTGATGAAACTAAATGAATCAGGAACTTTAGCCTTTACCGCAGGTACACTCGGTAATGCACATATTTGGGATTTAACTAATGGTGAAAAACTAGCCAGTTTATCCCTAAAAAAACGCGAGTATATTATTGTTTCAGCCAGCTTTTCACACGACAACCAGCAATTAGTAACCGGTGCTCCAGGAAAAAACATTAGTTTATGGAATGTAAAAAATGGTAAAAAAATTAAACAATGGCAAGCAAGAACTAGGGAACAATGGAAGCCTAGCGGGGCTATCATTTATGCAGTTGCATTTACCTCTAATGATAAAAACATTTACTCTGAAAGCTCTGCGGGATATGGGGAGCGTTGGGTTAATTAAAGTTAAACTAGGGAGTAATAAGCTAAATTTCAGTCTGTGATAACTCTCACGATGTTACAAAAAAATGATACAATTTAATTTGGCGTCGATTAATATAGATTCTATTAACTTCTCAAATACAATTCGGCTTTTTGCATATGACTAAAAATCAATTGAAATCATCAACATCATTTACAGAAGAAGAAACGGTAAAACAGCTTTTAGCTGGAAATGAAGCGGTCTTCAATAAAGTGTTTAATAGTTATTATGGTTCCATGCAAGCTGTTGCTTATGCTATTGCAGGGCCAATCATTGCAGACGAAGTAGTTCAAGAAGCTTGGTTTTCAGCAATTAAAGCATTACCAAAATTCGAAGGGCGAGCGTCATTAAAAAGTTGGTTAATCCGTATTGTTGCTAATGAAGCAAAAACACGACGCCGCAAAGAAAACCGCTCAGTATCACTAGAAGCCATGCAAGAAACTTGGACTACGGATCCGCGTTTTGGAGAAAACTCTCACTGGATCAGCCCCAGCGCTCAGTGGCACGGCGATACACCAGATGAATTGCTATCTGCTGATGAATTAAAAAATTGTATCGAAAAAAATATGGAAAAACTACCAGAAAACCAGTTAGCGGCGCTAAGGTTAAGAGATTCAGGAGGCCTTTCTATGGACGAACTTTGTAACATTCTTGATGTCAGCTCTTCTAATGTGAGAGTTTTGTTGCACAGAGCTAGAGACAAAATTTTACAAGTGATAAACCACTTTCAAGAAACAGGTGAATGTTAATGTTACCTAGCTGTAAAGAAGTTGCTCAACTCGCTTCAGAGAATATAGACACTCCAGTCAAAGGTAATCGCTGGTTAAAAATGAAACTGCATTTGATGATGTGTACATACTGTCGTCGATATAATAAGCAGATGAACCTAACTCAAGAAACCATTTGTAAAATGGACAATCATAGTCATGACGGAAGCGATGATTTAAAAAAACAGGTTTTTGAGAAAGTTGAAGCAAATTACAAAAAGGCTCACGGTAATTAATAGGCTAC
>CAZRPK010000166.1:0-5179 GCA_964601915.1 uncultured Kangiella sp.
ATATTAAAACTATTAACTAAGCTTGTATGGATAATAGCCCGATAAAACAATCATTATTTAAACCAAGTTCGGGTAAAGTGAGACCCAAGCTTTGGCAGCAACCAAAGTCTTTTATTGGAGATCTCATTATTAGATCATGAACAAAACGCAACTTAATTTCATGCTCATTTCATATTGGACAATACTAATGCTATCAGAGTAATCAATTATTCGCTATTATCACTAGAGATTTAGATTTTATAAAAATAATAGAGGTCTAATAAATTAATGTTTTGAACTATTATTTATCTACATTCTTGATCATCAAAGAATCCACCAATTACCTTCTCAACATAGGGATATATCTTTTTTCCTCTATCGTTACCGATAGTGCCTCTACTTAAACCTACAAATGGATTGGTTTTTATGGCGTGCTCAAATACTGCTTTTCTTTGTGGTGATAAATTATTACGTTGATGCTTTAGACTAAATTCTATCGCTTCTTCTCTAGTCTTTTCTGGGCTTAACTTCTCGCCATAAATTATAAAGGGACCACCTTTTTTAAATCCCGAAGGGCCTATGCCGACGTTGAATATATTTAGCAAGTGGCCATTTTCAAGAGAAATGCTGATTGTTCCATTATTAAAATTACCAATTGGATTCCAGTTTCTCATTGGTTTTAATGATAAATTAACGAGGGCGAGCGATGGTATTCCTACGGCCAGCCTTTCTCCAAATCCATTAAACATACCTAAATAGAAACTTTCATCTATGATGATGGCAGATTGATTAAAACATAATGATTTCAATGAAAAACTGTCATCAGATATTTCAATTGCTGAAAGACTATTACTACTAATGTTTGGTAAGATATCTAATATTAAAGTACCTTCTTTATTATTACTAAAAGATGTTGAATAAGACCGTGGTATTGAAATATCAATCATTTCTTCGCGTTCATTCTTGCGACCTTTTTCTAACCAAAATTCACCGCCAGACACACCTTCGCTTTGCCAATAAGTATATTGAAAACTATTATTATCTAACATTCTAAGCTCCAAATTCCAATAACCTCCGGGAAATGAATTATCTTTAGTAGAATGAACTTCACTCATACTTCCTGTATACATTTTGAAATTTGCAACTTTTATAGCTGATTTTGACTTATCTTTAAAGACGTAAATTAGTTTAGCTTCAATTTTTTTATTACTGATTTTTTTGAGGTTGTTTTTTTCAGCATAACAGTTATTTGATAATACTAAAAAGAGCATTAAAATAAATATTAATAGATTTTTCATTAGTGTATCTCCCAAGTTTGCACGACATTTGATTTAATTATTCCTGGAGCCGTAATACCATAATCAACCGTTTGTTTAAGTTGAAGGTGTTCTTCAATTTGCGATGCTAATCTAGCAGGGTTGTTTAATAGGTCGCTGTTTGAGTTTTGTAAAAAATTAATACTAATCGAGACAATCAACAAAAATATTAATACAAAATTCCAATTTTTAAGCCAATTAATTTCTTTACTGGATATCAAATGATTTAATATTTTGTTTTTGTAGTTAGCGCTAGGATCAACAAGAGATAACATCTCAAGTTGTTCATCAAATTTACTTTTCATTTAATTTCTCCTTTAATATATTGATACCACGACGATATTGAGAAGCAACTGTATTAATCGAAATTTCCAGAAGTTTGGAGATTTCCGCAAAGGTTAATTCACCAAATAGTTTTAAGTTCAATACAAGTTGTTGTTCATCGTTTAGTAATTCTATTTCGCGAATAATATTCATCTTAAAAATACTATTCTCTAAGCTGTTACTATTTGATTGGAGATAGGACTCATCCAGCGATTCGACCTGGCTTGCTTTTTTATTGTAATGTAATGCTTTATTTCTGATGCACCTAAAAAGGTAAGCTTTTAGATTTTCGGGTTGGGTTGCGATTTCTGCAACGGCGATTAATGCATCTTGCACAACATCTTCAGCAGTTGCTCTATTTTTGGTGATAGAAAGTGCCAAAATATAGAGTTGCCGATGGTACTGTTTGAATAATTTGGCTACCGGTTTAATACGCATTATTTAATATTGTTGTTTACATTTAAAGATAAGAGTATTGGACTATACATTTTTGTGCATTTTCAAATAACTTTATTATAATTTTCTGAATTTATTCAACTCAAGTAGAATATTTCTTCAACTGGAACCAATAGTACTTCAGATAATTTTAATGCCAGAATGGTGGATGGAATAAATACATTATTTTCGACTGTATTAATGGTTTTTCTGGTTACTTTCACTTGATCTGCTAAATCTGCTTGGGTCAATCCTAACTGCGCTCTTAGTGTTTTTAGATGATTGTTAAGTGACTTCGAATTGTTACCCATTATTCTAATTCTTCAGAAGTTTGCAGTTCAAGATAGGCAAAATAAACAATAGGTAATGTTATTCCCAGAATAGCGATACCTCTAATTGCAAAGCTGATCTTAAACTGCCATAAATCAGCTGCAGGTATTAACAACCAGACGATTCCAAGCATTAATGTATATCCAAAAATAAATGCTTTCGATCGATTTTGTAACGTTAACTCGTCATTAAGAGCTTCCATAACGTTCGCTTGTTTTACCTGTTGTGAAAAACGATGGAAAAAGTAAGCGGCAAAACACCAACATAATCCTCCTAAAGCGGATAGAGAGCCATAAATTAAATAGAACAATCTATTTGAATCGACAAAAATATCCTTGCCAATCCATGTAAACTGCCATAACCCGAACGCAAAAGCGGCAAAAATAAGAACTTTAATTCTCAAACGTACTAACCGATCGACTTCATTCATAATAACTTATCCTCATTCTACTTAATATGCAATGTAACCTAAAGGTTACTATAAGTCACCTTTAGGTTACATGTCAACATTTTAATGAAAGCCAATTAGAAAGGATTTGCAATAGCTTTGGAGAGAGGAATTTAATTTATAAAAATATCGAAGGGTCTAAATCGGAAAAATCTGTTATTTGCTGATGATGGCTTGTTCTATCGCCAACAAGTATAAAATTCATCTTTAACTCTTTACAAGCCTGTTTATCCCATTCGGCATCACCAAAATAGGTACAAGAATAGTCACTTTGATTTGCCAACCTCGATTGAGCCATTTTAATTATCTCGGTTCGTTTGTAATGATCATTAGAAGAAAATACATGTTCTTTTGAGTAATTGAATCCGGCAGAATCTAACTTAAGTAGAGCTGTATCGTACCAACCGCCGGTAGCAAATGAAACCTCCACATCATTCATTTCTGTCAATCTATTCATGAACTGAATTGCGCCAGGAATGGCTTTAATTTTGTTTGTGTTAACGTAATTTGAGATGTCTTTTACAAATGAGAGCCTAACTTTCTTCCGTATTTCATCAGCATCTTTATCTAATCCATTTGTACTGATAACTTCATTTAATATTCCATCATCCGTGATGTGCTGATAGTTCGACCAATTGTTATCAATCTCTATGCCGGTTATTTTTTTGATTGATTGGCAGTAAATAACTTCATCAAATTTGAAGGATTCAACCAGCGTTCCATCAATGTCAAAAATTAGATGATGCATGCGTTAACAGTGCTTGTGATAATTATTGTGGATCCACCAAAAGTCATTAATAAATTTATCATTGAGATAAGTATAGATCGATCATTTGGGCAATATCATCATCTAACCTATCTTCAAAGCTAGAGTGTTCTTGATTAAACAGTTTCAGGTATTTTTGTACTTGCTTATTTCCAAGTTTTTTACCCTTAACTTTGTAGGTAATTTCAGGAGCTAATTTATCTAATCTGGGAGTAATTTCCCACTTAATAAAATGATTGTTACTGGATTCAAGTTTTTTTTGAGCAAACAAACAAAAAGCATTGATGTGTTTTAGCCCTTGAGAACCTAAACATCCAGGTTCTAATCTGAATTGGACGTGTAATTTATTGTTGTCAGAAACTAAAATTTTGTCAGTCATCTATATAGCATAGCGGGTTTCAAATTATTATCTTTAGAATAAAATTTATCATAAATGAGAAGGCGATTTTGTGGGCATGAGCTAAGCAAGTGTTAATCCAAATTGCTCATATTCAGCAAAGCTACCATCGTTAGATACTAATGAATACTTTCCTTCAATCGCTTGCCAAATGAGCATTCGATCAAAGGGATCTTTATGTTTTAGCCGAGGTAATTGATGAAATGAAGAGGCTGATTCTGTTGATAGAGATAAAGATTGAATCCCCATTGTTTTAGCCAATGGTGCTAATTGTTCAGGAGCAACGCCTTCTAAAGCGAGTTTTCCGATTGAGTATTTAAGCGATATTTCCCAAAGAGAAATGTCACTTAAGAAAATACTGTTTTCTGGTGCTTCTAAAAGTTTTATAGTTCGTTTCGCTATTTTTTGTGGATTAAATAATAGCCAAAGAAAAATATGCGTGTCAATTAATAAATTCATGCCGATAGGAAATTATTATCATCTATTTTAAAATCATCAGCCATTTCAAAGGAGCCTTTACCTTTGAGTATTCCAAACTGTCTTTTGCCTTTGAGTTGCTTGTACTCTTCTACGGGCATTAAAACTGCTGCCGCTTCATTTTTTTTTCCGTAACCCACAATATACTCCTGACCATTTTCTTTGACCTGCTTAATAATTTCAGAAAAATTGGCTTTAAATTCCCCAACTCGGACTTTTTTCATAATAATACTTAATTAACTGGCTGTTTCATTCATTATAGTTGTCAAGTTGTCAAGTTGTCAAGTTGTCAAGTTGTCAAGTTGTCAAGTTGTGAGTGTTTTCAATCTAATGCTTATAAGACTTAATATTTCTTTGGACAAGAATAACCAATAATAATGCTAGCAATGCAGGAAATCCCTGAATATACAATATTGATAGTTCTGCGGTTAACGCACCAAATACAGCGGCAACTATAACGCAAGAAAGAAAAAATATTTTAAGAGAATAGCTTTGTTGTTTTGAAAATAATCCCCAAATTAATCCCGCAGCTAAAAAACCGTTGTAAAGTCCTTGATTAGCAGCAAGTGACGCTGACTGTTCTGCAAATTCAGCAGTTAACCCGAAGGTCTTTAAACCAATTGGTTTTGTCCAAAGAAACATTTCTAAAACTAGGAAGTAACAATGTTCAATAGCGACTATTGAAACCAATAGATTAGATATTTTTT
>CAZRPK010000167.1:0-5081 GCA_964601915.1 uncultured Kangiella sp.
TAAATAAGGAATGTAAGAATAATGAATATTCAATTTACTTTTTCGATGAGAGCTATTTTAGTCATAATGGCGTTAATGTTAATAACTTCTTGTGGAGGCGGCGGAAGCGATCCTGATCCGGTTATTGACCCACCGCCACCATCTGATTCCACCCCCGATAGCTTTACTTTTACTGATCAAGTCGATATTGAATTTGACATATTGGTACAATCAGATTCAATTACCATTTCAGGGATTGATATTGCTTCCACCATTAGTATTACAGGTGGTGAGTATTCTATTGATGGTGAAACTTTTGTTGCAACAGATGGCTCCATTAACAATGGGCAAAGTATTGTCGTTCAGCAAACCTCCTCGTCCAATTCCAAAACGGTCACAGATGTTGTGCTAACTATTGGTGGTGTGTCAGATACTTTTAGTGTGACAACTATTCTTGTGTTAAACCCAGATTTTGTTGAGAAAGTTGATGCCGTAACGATTGGACAGATTAATTTATATGAAGGTAATGTAAATATAAGTAATCGAGATATTGTTGATTTAGACATTGACGCGATAAAATCGGGAGACCTTTTAACAATTGATATTGAGTTTGAAGTAGATACATTTATAGATGATTACGCATTTTCAATTCAGTTAGTTCCGCAAAGCATTATCAATCAGTTGGAATCTGGGACAACTTTGGGCGAAATGATGCAAGATGATTATATCGCCGACGTTGGTGAAATTACCATAAACCTTGGTGGCACAAAAGTTGATCTTGGTTTTACCGGAACCGCGCATGCCGTTTTACAGACAAAAATACCGGCAATATTACAAGATACAAAATATCGATTACTAATAACACCAGATATCTCATTCCTTGCAAATGACAAAGAACCTCAAATTGAAGAGGTGGCGTTAGTTCCAGCATTTATTGATGGAAGATTACTCTCGGTAAGTCAATTAGAAGGCGTTATCTTAAATGTCATTCAACCACCAAAATTATTAGATACTAATGAATTTACACATCTAGAAATAGCTAGCAATTTTGACGAGAATGGATTTTCAACAAAACCTATATTTCAAACCTCTGTAGAAGTTGACATAACGAGTTTTAACTCATCCGAAACAATAGAGCTTTCTATGAGTTGGACTACATCTAAAGGTGATACTTTCCAGCTAGGTTTAATTAGTTCAGATTCACTTGGTGAGCCAGCGGTGAGTGAGAAAGCATCTTTTCAAGTCGCACGAGATGGAGGTAAGTCAATACGTGTTCCTGTAGTTGCCTATGTATCAGAGTCTGCTCATACCGCGATGGTTGCTTTTGCTACCGACGTGCGAGATATAGCAGATAGGACGCCAGAATCAGGACAGTTTATTTTAGACATTGATTATGTTGAAAATGGCGGAACGGTTGATACAGGTGTGTCATACGAATTTGATTTACCATTAGTTAGAGAAGATTTGAGTGCACAGGAATTAGCGGATGAAGAAATAATTAATTTTGCAGTGCTTAGAGCTGGAAATACTAATGACGGTTACATAACCATTCCACTGAGTTCTTTGGATATTGATACTGGAACTCTGGGTATTGACTCCATTAATTCAATAATTTCAGAAGGTGTTGCAGAGGGAGCAACAATCCCAGATAGAATGTACTGGCGTTATGATGAAGTAACAAAACAATTGATTAATAAAGTAACGGATATTAATGGTGAGAACTATTGTATGACTGCATATCATGAAGAACTTATAGCACCTAAGCCAATTCAAGAAAAAATATTGACTCATGGGCTCGTATTAAATGAAGTTCAACTAGAAAAATGTGAATTTGCAGTGAAAGAACCTTTTGAAATAGGACCGCCAATAGAACCCGGTACGGCGCTCGAGTCTCAACGATTTGAATTGACCAATGATAAAGTCAAATTATTACATAATAATTATTTCTTAACTGTTGATAAATTAGGGTTTGCCAACTCGGATGTTGAATTAATCGCCAATGAAAATATTGCGCTTGATATTTATAGAAATACCGATGGATTAGATCTTGATAGAAACGGGAGAGTTTTCTATGTAGGCGATTATGGAGATTATAATTTAGGCGATACTGACATTGCAGGATTAAACTTAAATTATGGTGGTGAGACTTTTGTATCTTATAAACCTGTACCCGGTATTGTTTCGCGCGGAAGCGCTGATCTGTCTCTTGGTATTTTCGGTTTAAATATTGATATAGTCGCCGCCAATTTTGAATACCAGAATCATTTTTCTAAACAGCTTACGACTCTTTCTGGAAATTTATATCCCGTTGAGGTAGGTAATGGCTCAGAAATTAATTTTACTTTACTAGGTCTGCCTGAATCGCGAGGTGACGGTATCACTATATCCACAATTACAGAGGCCTATGATCCCTTTGATTCAATGTTAGATTATTTAGATTCCCGAACCAACCCAATTACAATTGCAAATATAGACAAAGGCACGGATCTTTTTGATGAAACGCTATTTAGCCAAACAGTATTAGTTTTCGGTATTCCATTAACTGCAACAGGTCGAATCGGAGGAGAGCTTTCATTAAAAGGCGACCTAACTTCAGAGAACTTTACTGTTAATGCAGACTTAGCTTCAGTATTTAAACTCACCGCCACACTTGAAGCCAGTGCCGATGCTGGAATCGCTGAAGCAGGAATTGGAGTGACGATTAATATTATCGATAAAAAGCTAACATTTTCTGGAGCCGCTGGGTTTAATGCTGTTCAACCGCCTGTACCACTGCACCCTGAAATTCAGTATGAAGTAACCTCTTCGCTTGATCTTAAAATTAGTGTTTTAAGTGGCGAGGTTGTTGTTTTTGTTGAATATTGGCAGCCTTGCGCTTGTTTATCTTTATTCAAAAAAGTTAGAAAAGAAAAAACGCTTTTTCAATCTGATGGGTTTAATGAAGAGTTTGATGTATTTTCTGGTCTTTCTGCCGGTGGCGCAGTGACAATCATTGAGATTTAAGAAATGAATTTAATATCAAATTTATTAATAGAAAAGAGTCGTTCTTATAAAAATTTTTCGAATCTAACTCTGTCAGTGTTCTTGCTTTTAGGGATTGCTTGTCAATCCTTAAAAGCGGCAACAAAAGTAGGAGAAACAATATTCAGCAATAGCGATCATTGTTACTCAAGCTACCACTTAAATCAAAACTTAGATATTAAGATCAATTTTAATAAAATGGTTGAACGTAAGAATATTGTAATGGATATGGATATTCACATTAAGGAAACGATACCTTCAAATTCATATATCGCGAATCAATTTCCTTATATTAAAAATATCCGTTCATTTGTTTTTTTAGCCAACCAAAATACTATAACAACCAATGGCAATAAAGGTGAGGCTTCAAAAAAATATCAACATCCTTTTTTAGTCTATGTTAATGGAGAAACAAATGAACTATTAGATTTAAGAACATCAACCGAAGATCAAGCCATAATCAATGAATACTATTCTTTTTTTGACTTGTTTCAATATTCTACCTCAGAGGGTTTATATGAGTATCGCAATGGAAATGGAGCCTATAAAGCGGCAATCAATAAAATAGGTTCAACACCAATAAAGCTAGAAAAAATAAATAGGGGATATATACAAGATCATAATCTTTATATAAAAAATAGTTTAATGTCGATAGTGGAGAATGAAATATCGTCAAACGGGTTATATGCAAATTGCTTCTATAAAAGAGCTAGTGGCGTTGAGTCATTTAGAAAGGAAATATCTAAAGGAGCATACATCAATGGAAACACTGAAATTAAGATTGTTTCCGATCATTCAAGAGCATTACCAAATAGTCATTATTTTTATGACTTAACTAATGATCTTTCAACTTGGCCTAATGTTTCAGATAAATTTAAACTAAGTAGGGAGGAAGCATTAGATGTGTTACCCGAACTCATGATTAGTTTAGAGTCAGTTATTGATAATAAATCAAAGTTTCTGGACGTAATGAAAAAGAATGAAGGTTCTTGGGAATATTTGGCTAAATTTATGTCGAATAGCAATATTGATAACAGCTTATCAAATACTATTATTTGGTCACTAGATAGAATTGATTCAACGGCGTCAGTTAGTGCGTTATTAAATATGGCATCAAGTGAACTCTCTAATAAACAAAAATACCGAGCCGTGTTAGCACTAGTAAGCACTGTTGCTAGCGCAAACCCCGAAAGCATAGGTTTACTTAAAAGTCACCTTGAACAAATGCGCTATTCTGATTTTAACAGTTCAGAATCATTACTTTTAGTTAAATCCCTAGGGATCTTTTCAAAACGTCGAGCTTCAGTTTTGCCTGATCAAAGTAAAGAGATCAAAGAATTTCTTTATACGCAGTTTGAAGGTTCAAATCCACAATATCAATCAGCTATATTAGAGTCGATTGGCGCATTAGGAGCAACTATTGATGAAGAGGGAATTATTATTTTGATGAATAGTTTAGAAAGTGAGACCAGCGACATAGTACAGGCATCCTTAGTAGCATTAGAAAAAATACCGTATGATCAGCAATATAGTGATCAGTATGTTTCTCAATTAAAATCAGAAACAAATCGAAAAATCAAACATCGGTTGATTGAATTATTGGCTAATACTTCGAATACAGATAACCAAGTCAAAGAGCAACTAATATCTTTAGCGGGGAACTCTAGGAATATAAATGATCGTAAACTATCGTTGAATAGTTTAAAAAAAATAGGCTATGAATTTCAATCGGAAGATTTAAAAATTTTAGAATCTCAGCTTAGGGTTGAATCTGATAAAACCAATCAGAAACTCTTAGCGAGTTTGATTTTGAAAGCTCGAAGGAATAAGAAACATCTTTAATATATATGAATTGAGTGGTTCTGGCGTGTCTTTTTGCTATGAAAAAAACGTGACAGGTTCAGGAATATTTCATGTATTTGTTATATGTCATTTCGAGCACCGTGTTTGTAAACTGGGCATGATTTTTTTGTATCGAGCCAAATAAACCAAGCACTTTTATTTTTTTGCTGACTGCTCGCCAAAACTATTTGTCACTACAGTTAGAGCATTTAATTAGAATACTGACAAAAAGTAAATAT
>CAZRPK010000168.1:0-5055 GCA_964601915.1 uncultured Kangiella sp.
AGATTATTAATACAGCTAATTTTTGATCTTATCAATAATCTATTCCTATTGCACTACCCACTTACAATACTCTATCAAAATGTTTAAAAGTTGTATCAGAACATCAGGCGCGCTTCAAAATCGCCATGGTTAATCGAGAAACACATACTAATTGCTCCGTCTGGTTAACAATTTTTTTCCAAATTACAATCGACCATTTTGAACAACTTCAATAAGTGCCAATTGTGCTTTATCTAATGGTGTTTTTTCCATTAATTTTTGATAGATAGTTAACGCACTATCTGTATCACCATTTTTGTAATGAAGCCAAGCGTCAATCATCCCCTGCTGACTCTCCAATTTTTCATTTCGCAAACTAATTGTATCATTAGAAAATACTTCATATATGGTCATTGGCTTTATCTTACCTTGTACAAAACAGGTGGCGATAAAGCGTAATTCCTTCTTATCAAATTTATTCAATTTTATCCGAAGCTCCTCGGATATTAAAATCGATGTGTGAAAAGTTTTAGTTAATGCTTCAATTCTTGCTGCCGCGTTCACAGTATCAGAAATAACGGTAACATCCATTCGAGAAGCCGTTCCAACTGTGCCTAACATCATTTTACCGGTATGCAATCCCAAGCCAATTTTGACTGTGGGTAAACCTTTAGCTTGTAATCTTTTGTTGTATTTTGAGAGCGCATTATTCATTCCTACGGCCGCATTTAATGCATTGTCTGGTGAGTTAGGGAATAGTGCCATAATACCATCCCCCATATATTTATCGACAGTTCCACCATGCTTGTTAATAACTGGAACCATAATATTTAAGTATCGATTAATAAATGCGAAACTATCTTTAGGTTTCATAGATTCAGATAACTGAGTAAAACCTCGAATATCACAAAAAAGAATGGTCATTTCTTTTTCAATACACTCACCTAATTTAGTGGTTTGAATGCCGTTAGGGCTGATGAGCTTTAATATTCTATGTGGAACAAAGCGGCTGAAAGCTTTATTGGTATTTACAATTTCATTTCTACTCACTTTTAGTTTGAGTAGCATTAAATTAAATTGTTTGGCCATATAACTAAACCCACCAAAATCATTGAGCGACAACTTAAAATCTAAATCATTTTTAATTAATCGCTCTATAGCATCAGTCAGTTTTTCAAATGGCCGAGTTATTTTATGAGCAAAAAGAACTGATGCCACTAGTAGGCTAATAAATAACAGTCCAATTGTGACTAACATAGATTGCAAAAGATCTTGTTTCATGCGATCAATCTGCCTATGTGATACTTCAATTACAACAATACCTGTCGGCTGCCTGTTTTTATTGACTATCAATGCAAAACTTATAGTGCCACTACCATCAACATGTAGGATTGAAGAACTCGTTTGGCTATTTGAACTTGTTTTTACTTGGTTAATTAAATTAAAAACATGGTCAAAGAAAAAATCATCTTGCTGTAATTCTTGCCCAGTAGAAATATCTTTAGCAAGCTCATCTTTAAGATTATTGCTAACTGAAGATGGTAGCAAAGCATACTTTAACCTTCTATTCTTTTCATTGATAAATAATGTATAAACAAAATAGTAATCTTTATCTACGGCAATATAATTATCTAATGCTTGTTGATATTGGTTGAACAACTGATTATTTTCTAGATTCGTACTTTTCAGTAATGATATGTCGCTGTGAAAATCACCATCAATAAAAGAGGCTATGGTCTTAACACCTTGCTCCTGCTGTTTTAAGAATCTATCTATCAAATAGCCTTGAGCACTTTGATAGATAGTAAAGCCAGTGATGGAAAGAACCAAACCTGCGACTATTAAAAACCAAAATATAACATGGCTTCTAAATGCTCTATTGGAACGTGTTTTTTGCAAAATAACTCCTTAGTTTTGATGGTTAACTGAAGAGATAGATTTTTCCCTTTTAATAAATCGAGGAGTCCACCAACGAATAGTAATTGGAACCAATACATTCAATATGAATGCTGTAAACATTAAAGTATAAAAGACCTCGGTTGTAAAAATATCATTGTGTACATAACCTATATCCATAACAACAAAAGCCAGTTCTGCACGACCTAGCATTCCAAAACCAATCATCATTGATTCTTCAAAAGAAAAATTAGCAGTATAACGTGCAGCTAATGATGCAGAGGTTACTTGTACAACAAAAATGACTAATGCAAAAATGATACTTTCATCAATAACGCTCACAATCAAATCAAAGTCAAAAATTAATTTTGCACCGAGTGTCACAAAAAATACAGGTCCTATCCAAGAAAAAGCAACATCATCAATAATTTTACGCATTTTTTTATAATTGTTGACGGATTCACCTTTTTTAGTCACATAAAATAAAGCTGGCGTCATAATTAGTCCAGCCATATAAGCGCCAACAGCAGCGTGTAAACCTAAAGCATGTGAAATGATGCCAAAAATGACGGCTACTAATAATATGGTTAGCGTTGAAACACGCCCTTCATTAAAAGCTAATATATGTTTGAAGCCATAACGATCAAAAAATGAAGAGTTCTCTTCATCGGCCGACTTCTCTCTGGTGGGGAAAATAGAGATGGCGCAAAGATAAATAAAGATAAAAAAACCTAGCGCTTTAAATAAAATGACCCCTACACTTGCAAGAGTAGGAGAATCGTTACCTGCCACGATTGGGATTAACACAGCAACTAAAACTAAAGAGGCTACATCATCCAAAACAGCAGATGTCATTATTCCTGTTGCGGCTTTGGTTAAGTGAAGTTTTTCATATTTGAGTACCATCATGGTTAACGACACAGCGGTAGCCGTCATGGTTAAACCAACTAATAATGCAATATCTTGGTCTTGCCAAAAGTATAACGCCATTAAATAAGCAGCAAAGAAAGGTGCTAATGCACCAAAAAGGGCAATACCCCAACTTCGCTTTGCACTGCGAATAAAGGCGGTTGGATTTTCCTCGAACCCTAGAGCAAACATGATCAGTATAATTCCCAGTTCAGAAAAACCTTGAATGAAAGGCGTCGGAACCGTTGGGATCAAGTTAAGATTCACGAGTAAACTACCAGTGAAAAGATAATAAAGCATTGGTGTCATTTTAGTCTTTTTTGCCATCCAAAATGAAAGAATGACGCATGTCCAAATGAGTGCGAGTGATGTTAAATTATCCATAACTTATGAGTTAACCTTTACTATTATACTGTTTAAATTTGTTGTTACTTTAAGATTAGCCCATTCAAACAACAATTTCGCTAATAGCTTAAATATAAATGCTATTTTATCTAATTACGCTATAGTTTTTTGAAAACGCGCTAAAATATCGCATTAGTTAAGTGAGTATGCACCAAATTTGTGCGCCGTTACTATTTCCAATAGATTCGAAACAAGAATAAAGCATCTAAAAACGTAAGATTCAAGGAGGTTAAAAATAGTAACCTCTTCTCAACGTACTGGCATGGGCTTTGCTATACTTGCGTTATCTATTAGCTAGATTACTACTAGTAATACTCTAGCATAATGATTAAATTTTAACTAAATTAGCAGATTTACGAGGATACAGTTCATGTCAGAAAACAAAATATTATCCATGATGGAAGAGAACGATGTCAGCTTTGTTGATTTGCGTTTTACTGATACAAAAGGAAAAGAGCAACATGTTACCATACCTTCACATTGCGTGGATGAAGACTTTTTAGAAGAAGGAAAAATGTTCGATGGTTCATCTATTGCTGGTTGGAAAGGAATTAATGAATCAGACATGGTGTTAATGCCCGACTTAAGTACGGCTGTACTGGATCCATTTTGCGAAGATTCAACATTAAATCTTCGTTGTGACATATTAGAACCAGCAACGATGCAAGGCTATGACCGTGACCCTCGTTCTGTAGCTAAGCGTGCCGAAGCTTACTTAAAATCAACTGGCATTGCTGATACTGCTTATTTTGGACCAGAGCCTGAGTTTTTCTTATTTGATGATGTTCGTTTTAAGATAGACATGAAGGGCGCATCATATGAAATCGATTCTGTTGAAGCGGCTTGGAATTCAGACAAACGCTATGAAGACGGCAATATGGGTCACAGACCTGGTGTAAAAGGGGGGTATTTCCCAGTTCCGCCAGTCGATTCATCTCAAGATATCCGCTCTCAAATGTGTTTAGTTTTAGAAGAAATGGGAATCAAATGTGAAGCACATCATCATGAAGTAGCAACGGCTAACCAAAATGAGATTGCAACGCTTTTTAATACTTTGGTTTACAAAGCAGATGAAACTCAAACTTTAAAATATGTCGTTCATAACGTCGCTCATGCTTACGGTAAAACAGCGACGTTTATGCCAAAGCCGATTGTAGGCGATAACGGTAGCGGAATGCATGTTCATCAATCATTAGCAAAAGATGGTAAAAATATCTTTGCTGGTAACAAATACGGCGGTTTATCAGAAGATGCATTATTCTACATCGGCGGAATCATTAAACATGCAAAAGCGATTAATGCTTTTGCAAATGCATCAACTAACTCTTATAAGCGCTTAGTTCCCGGTTTTGAAGCTCCTGTAATGTTAGCTTACTCTGCTAAAAACAGAAGTGCTTCAATAAGAATACCTCATGTTCCAAGCGAAAGAGGTCGTCGTATTGAAGTAAGGTTCCCCGATCCAACTGGTAACCCTTATTTATCATTCTCAGCAATGATGATGGCTGGACTTGATGGAATTCAAAATAAAATCCATCCTGGTGATTCAATGGATAAAGATCTTTATGACTTGCCAGCAGAAGAAGCTAAAAACATTCCAACTGTTGCCTCTTCATTAGGAGATGCTTTACAAGCTCTCAATGATGATCGCGAGTTCTTAACTCGTGGTGGTGTATTTAGTGATGACTTTATTAATTCATATATTGATTTAAAATCTGAAGAGATTACTTATCTTAATATGACAACTCATCCAGTCGAGTTTGAAATGTATTACAGCTTATAAAAAATAGTTTTTTTATAATTTTTAAGTGATATTAATGTGTTTAAGAGAGGCGGATCTTTGGATCCGCTTTTTTTATGGGTATTTCT
>CAZRPK010000169.1:0-5046 GCA_964601915.1 uncultured Kangiella sp.
GCGTCAATATTAGAAGTTTTTGATCTTTTTTCACTTGCCTTAAAATAGCCTTAATTTGCATACTAATTGTTTAATAAATGCTCTGTTTATCAGGTCTTGAAACGCTATTTTTTATCCGGCTCTGCATTCAACATTGGCCATGTCGCTTTTAAATAAATCATCATTGACCAAAGGGTTAGAGCGACTGCCACGTATAAGAATACGTAACCCCACATATAAAGCCAAGAATGATCAAATACAGATGTAATAGTTTCTTCTTTTCCGGCTAATAATAAAAAGAATATAGCTGAAAGCTGCATCAATGTTTTAAATTTAGCAATATTGATGACTTTTATTGCTGATAACTCACCATACTCAGCCATCCACTCTCTTAGTGCTGAAACGGTGATCTCTCTGCTAATAATAACCACGGCAGGTGCCGCAATCCATATCGTCGCATGTTGTTCTACTAACAGGATTAAAGAAGCAGCTACCATTAACTTGTCGGCTACTGGATCTAAAAAAGCGCCTAAGCGTGACTGCATATCAAAGGTTCTTGCCACCCAACCATCAAACCAATCTGTCCAGCCGACTATTGCAAATATAATCGCTGCAGTAGTTTGTCCCCAAGAGACAGGCAAGTAGAAAAATAAAACGAGTAAGGGGATACAAAGAATTCTAAAAGATGTTAGCAAATTAGCAATGTTCATAAGGAGAGCAAGTTCATTGGTATGTCAATTTCATCTTAGATTGGAGAAGGGTAAGTGCTTATTCTATCACTAATGTAGATAATCATAAATCGAAATGGCTAGAGATTTGTTAATCCCATCAACTTCTATTAAATCTTCCACTCCGGCTCTATTGACCTCTTGTAAGCCACCAAAATGTTGAATAATAGCTCGTCTACGTTTAGCTCCTACGCCAGAAACACCTTCAAGTGTTGACGTTTTCCGTTTTTTATCCCGCTTTCCTCTATGTCCGGTAATCGCAAATCGATGAGCTTCATCTCTGATTGCTTGAATTAAATGCAAAGCAGGCGAATCTTCTTCCAGCCTTTTTGCTATCGCTTCTGATGGAAAAAATATTTGCTCCATTCCAACTTTTCTATCACTACCTTTTGCCACACTAATGAGTGTCACATCAGAGATATCAAGATCTTCTAGAACTTTTTGAGCTTGGTTCAACTGCCCTTTTCCACCATCAATTAACAATAAATCGGGTAATCTTGCCTCCTCTTTAACTAGCCTTTTAAAACGCCGCCTTACCGCTTGTTCTATTGCTGCGTAATCATCACCTTTTGCAACATCGTTAATATTAAATCTTCGATAATCTGTCTTTTTTGCAATGCCTTGTTCAAATACAACGCAAGATGCCACTGTTTCTTCTCCTTGAAAATGGCTAATATCAAAGCATTCCATTCTTATGGGTAATCGATCCAATGACAATTCGTCCATAAGCATTTGCATTCTTTTTTGTGTGTGAGTTTTAGCTTCGAGCTTAGATTTTAATAACTGAGTTGCATTATTGTTTGCCATATTTATCCAAGCCGATTTATTAGTTTTCACTTGAGTTAATATCTTAACTTTACGCTCAGCCAAATGACTTAAAATAGCTTTAATATCATTTCTGACTTCCACTTCAAATGTATTTAAATCTTCACAAATAAGCTCATGGGGAATTTTATTTTTATTTTGTGAATAGTAATGCTCTATAAAAGATTGAAGTATTTCATCTTTACTAGTCTGATTAGGTATTTTAGGAAAAAACTGTTTACTACCTTGAATCATGCCATTTCTAATTTGCATTAAAAATACTACGGCTAGCTTTTCTTCTACTTTTACAGAAAGAGCATCAATTGCAATACTCTTATTTTGATTTAAATGATGGACTGATTGCTTTTCTAATACTCTTCTTAGATGAATCAATTGATCACGGTATCGAGCTGCTAATTCAAATTCTAATTTACTAGATGCTTCTCCCATTCTCTGGTTAAGTGCCTGTGCGACAGAATCATTTTGTCCACGATAAAACAACCGAACTAGATGAACATCTTTAAGGTAATCCTCTTTACTTATTTTATTCACACAAGAACCACTGCAACGTTTTATTTGATATTGCAAACACGGCCTTGAACGGTAATTAAAAACGCTATTTTCACATTGTCTTATCGCAAATAATTTTTGCATTAGTGCAATACTATAACGCGCCGCAGTACTACCGGTAAATGGTCCAAAGTATTCACCTTTTTTAGTTTGCTTGCCTCTATGTATACTTAACCTAGGATATACTTCATCTGACAATAAAATATAAGGGTAAGATTTATCATCTCTAAAAATGACGTTATAACGTGGGCGGTACTTTTTTATAAGCTGTTGTTCTAAAACTAATGCATCATTTTCACTGGCAGTCACTATCACTTCTATGCGATTAATCTGCGCCACCATAACTTTTGTTTTTGCGGTATGATCGTTTTTTTGAAAGTAACTTGAAACGCGTTTTTTTAAGTTTTTAGCTTTTCCAATATAGATAATTTCATTGGTTTTATTGAACATCTGATAGATGCCAGGTCGCAACGTTAAGGTGGATAAAAAATTCTTTACAGCGAACTCTGGCATAATGAAAGGGTGTATATAGTCTTCCGATTAATTTTTATTATTAAGGAATTCAAGCATCAAAAACTAAGCTTGAACTCAACTAATAAAGGATTAAATTTAGCCTTTATCTTTTGCATCTTTAATTGAGTTGGAATTAATCTTGGTTATGCCTAGAGATATTTTTTTACTCTCTAAATGCTTAACGAGTTCAACATGAGGAACATACCCAGAAATCAATTCTCCGTCTGGCAAAATTAAAGCAGGCGTACCTGATAAACCGAACTCACGCGTTAATTGATAGTGTGAATCTAGCGGATTATCACATGAAGCATCACTAAATTGACGTTTTAACTTAGCGTTATTCATTGCAATTTTCCGATCCTTTGCACACCAAACTGATACGAGCTTTTTATGAGCGGAAGAACCTAAACCGGCTCGTGGAAAAGCTAAATATCTAACGGTTACACCCGCAGCATTTAACTGTGGAACTTCTTTATGTAATTTTCGGCAATAACCACAATCAACATCTGTAAAAACAGTAATTGCATACTTTTCATCTTCAGCTTTAAAAATAACCATGTCTGCTTCATCGATTGAGGCAATCGTAGAGACCCTTTCAGGTGCTGATTCTGCGGCTTTTTTTGCCATACTTATTTCAGTATGATTAACAGGTTGACCTAATCGAATTTCTAACAGATTTCCTGTCATTAAAAACTTACCGTCCTTAGATACATATAATATCTGACCGTTGTAAAAAACCTGATACAAACCATCGTATGGGCTTTGCTCTATATCAGTGATCCCCATTCCGGGTAATGATTTTTCTAATTTTTGCTTAATTGCATCAGGGGATAATTCATTCTTTGCCATTAAATTATTTGCGACTAAAGATTGAGGTGCTTTTAATGGCTCATCACTAGCAATTTTAGAGTTATCGTTTAGCTTAGGTACATCAACTTTAAGTGATTCATGATTTTTTTCGCTATTATCTTCAGCGCAACTAGTTAAGCTTAAAGAAAGCGCTAAAATTAGTGAGGAAATTAACTTCGAATTTTTTATACGACTGTTCAGACTTTTTTTCATATTAAGGCAACTCATTTAAATACTCTTTATTTTCAAGGTTATTTTATAACCATATAATACAAGCGACTATAGCAGGTTGCTAGGTTCTAAGACAAACGGTTTAAATACTCAGATAGAGAGTGTTTTAGTCCTTCCGCATTACACTTTCTTTAAATTAATAAGGCTCCCTCATGCACTAGAAGCCATTTTTTGATATCAATTAACTGACCATCTAATTTACCGGCAAACCCACCCAAACCAGAAGCAGAGACAATCCGGTGGCAGGGAACAATTAATGGGATGGGATTATTTCGACAAGCATTTCCGATAGCTCTGGCACCTGAATCAATTTTAGAGGCTAATTCTCCGTAAGTCATAACCTGACTTAATGGGATGTCTTGTAATGCTCGCCATACTTTCTTTTGATATTCAGTCCCCTCCGAATTAAGATTAATATCGAACTTAAAAGATGCGTTGTGAAAATAGCCGTTAATTTGCCTTTGTATTTCTTTTGCAAATAAAGAATGTGCTGATTGAATGGTCTTTTTAGAATTAAGTTCAATCTTAACTAATTCATCATTAACAATTTTAATCGCTAACAAGCCAATAGGTGTTTTTATTACAAAATTTTCTGATTCTGATTCTGATTCTGATTCTGATTCTGATTCTGGCTCAGTTTCTGGTTCTAATATTGTCTCTACCTCTTTCATTAACGACTCACCTATTTTTAGCCGGTGAAAACTGTAACTTGAACCATTCCGTATTCTCATCTAAAAATACTTTATCCGCATCGCTTAAACTTTCAATCGCTTGTTTTACAATAATTAGTTGTTTGTCCAGTAAAGCTAATTGTTCTTTCATTTCCTTAATCAAACGTTCATTATCATTACCAAAAGCCGAGTCACTTTGCTCCTCTAAACGCGCGAGGTTTGTGAGTAATACCTTTCTAATTGTTTCGAATTGACTATCCGACTGATTGGTATCATCTTTTGCTCGATTCAAAAAATAAAGCCCACCCATCACTTTTTGAGAAACTTTAAAGACTTGGTGTAAATCTTTGATTTCAGAATCATCTAAAATAGCCTCAATTTTAGGATAGGCTTCCGACTTTTTTAAAAAATCGATCACTTGCTCACTCTTATCAAAGTCAAATTGCTGACTAATTTCGGCAAGTTCGGGATATTCTGAATTCAATAGACCCATTTTATGGGTTACCGATTGAAATGCGATGATTTGTGCTCGATTAAGACTAATAGATGATTCTTTGACTTCGGCTCTTAATAAAGAACAGCTCACAGCCAAAATAATAAGAAAAAACCAAAAAGTTAAATGCTTGTTCATTCGTTTATTTAGTTTGAAAAGATTGTTGATACCTTAGCAATTTCTGATGTTTTTCGCTAGGCAAAAAAAA
>CAZRPK010000170.1:0-4960 GCA_964601915.1 uncultured Kangiella sp.
TGCTCTCTTCTGCACTATATCGTTGGAAGCCCATAATTTATTGGGGCGGTGAACGTCCTGACATAGACACTTAGCTTTTAAATGGTGTCTTCTAACTCAATATTCCAAGGCATCAAGTATTCAAGATCGCCAGGTTGCTTTGGTAATTCTTCTAGCAAGAACATTAAATAGTTAAACGGAGTGGTGCCATTCGCTTTGGCTGTTTCAATCAAACTGTAAAGAATAGCACTGGCATTAGCACCACTGGCGGTATTACAGAACATCCAATTTTTACGACCAATAACAAAGGGCTTTATCGCTCGCTCTGCTCGGTTGTTATCGATGTTGATGTTTAATTTTGATGGAGCGCATTTTAAGAGGTTGAATATTTTTAGCGGTTAAATCACTTTTACGTTTATAAAAATAACTTTGATCAATGCTGTGCTCTTTGCAAAACAAGGCAACCAATAAGTCACCATTTGCTTGTTGTTTAAATAACTCTCGCCATTCATCTTGTGTTCGGTTTTTCATGATTCATTCCCAATTTAATTGATGGGAATGAGTTTAGTGATTTCAAATTAGTTCGATAGGTGTCTTTAACCAGACCTTTACATTGAAATTGCACTTATTATATGAATTCAGGGAGACACTAAAAACCAACTATATGGCATTGGTCTGGCGCAAGCAAAATCAAAGTCAGCCAAACGATATAATCATTTGTTGCTGGTTGCCACGTTAGCATTGTTTATGCTCTGGTGTATTGGTCAAGTGGCGGTGGAGAAAAAATACCACTATAAATTGCAAGCCAACACAGTTCGAACCAAAATGGTTTTGTCGAATATCTATTTAGCGATGCAAATAATTGATGACAAACGTTATGAAATAAATGTTCGACTCATTTTTGTAACGATCCACGAATTTAGTCAAAAAATCAGTGATCTGGCTTAAATTCGTGGGGATCTCTCAGCTTTTGTACCTGAGTTTGAATTAATAGTGTAAACGCTGACCAAATTGTCTAAACCACCACCTTACCTCACATGAAGATAGTTTTAACCATAGAAATATAACTGTATTCAGCCATAATTCATCTTATAATAGTTAAACTCATTTCGATATATCTAATAACACATTTAGATATATAAAAAAGCTCGTAGAGCATAACCCACAGAGCACAAATTTATGTTTCTTAATAGTATAAATTCGTACAATAAGTTATCTTTAGCCTTGTTTGTGATTACATTATTTATTTCTAATAATGTAATAGCTAGTCAAGATGTAGATCAGCAAAAATACCAATGTAAAGTAATATCAAAAAGCCAGGCGATTACTAATGCAAAGCGACGAGTTAAAGGGAAGATAGTTGCGGCTAATTTAGTTAAAAAAGGTAAGCGATCGGTGTATAAAATAAGGTTTTTGGTAGATAAAAAAAGGGTGAAGACTATCACGATCCCTGCTTGTCAATGATGATGTTCAAACTATTTAAAGGCTTAAACTGAACATGAAACGTATAGAGTAACGACTGATGGAGAAAACGAAATGAAAGTTTTAATCGTTGAAGATGAAAAAAATATTAGAGAATCATTGATCTCATCTTTTAAGTCCCAAGGATTTGCCATTGAATCCGCGTCAGATGGTGAGGAAGGATTATATATCGCTCAAGAGTACCCAATTGATATTGCTATCGTTGATATTGGATTGCCCGGTATTTCTGGTTTAAAAATGATCGAATCTTTACGTGCTGATGGTTTACAAATACCTATTATCGTTCTGACTGCAAGAGACTCTTGGCAAGATAAGGTTGAAGGCTTATCAACAGGCGCTGATGATTATATGGCGAAGCCTTTTCAATTTGAAGAGCTGTTAGCGAGATGTAACGCATTGCTGAGAAGAACGGCCGGTTTTGCAACACCTAAAATTAAGTTTGCGGACATTGAACTGGATACAATGGCGCAGCTGGTTAACAAAAATGGAAAAAATATTGAGTTGACTGCATATGAATATAAAGTCATTGAATACCTTTTTATGAATCCTAAAAAAGTGGTTTCAAAAACTGAATTAACAGAGCATATTTATGATCAAGATTTTGACAGAGATAGTAATGTGTTAGAAGTTTTTATAGGGAGATTGCGTAAAAAAATAGACCCAGAGCAAACAATTAAACTCATCCAAACTCAACGTGGAAAAGGTTACCGCCTTAATCCAGAGTTTGTTGAATAAAAATTTCTATGAATAATCATTCTATTGATCAATGGTCGTTAAAACAACGATTAACGGCTGTAAGTTCGGTTATATTATTTCTTGCTTTTAGTGTTATTTATTTCGCAACTCAGTCTGCTTACACAACAGCTAGTAAGAGTCGGCTACATGAAAGCATGTTAGCTCAATTTTACGCATTGATGGCGGTTGTTCAAGATGACGAAGTTAGTTTATTGATCCCTGATGTATTACGAAATGATCGACTTGAAAATCTCAGTTCTGGATTAGTGGCTTATGTTTTAAATAATGATGGAAGTTTGGTTTGGCAATCACCATCAAGTGAGCTGTTTGAAAGTTTGCCAGATATCAATTTCACATTAGAACTTAATCAACTATCAGAATCCAACTTTGAAGGGCGGGAAATGTTTTGGATAGGTGAATCAATTATTTGGGAACACAGTAAAACTATGGAGAAAAATTATTATTTTATTATTGGTGAAAAACAAGCCATTCTAATTTCTGGTGTAAATGCTTTCGAATCACAGATTCTATTTTGGTTAGTGATTTCAGCGATAGCATTATTGATTGTTTTTTCTTACGCTGTTAATTTTTCATTAAGACCATTACGAAATGCCCAATATCAAATAGAGTTAGTTAGTCTGGGAAGAAAAAAGATAGTAGAGGGTGAGTTTCCTGAAGATTTGCATCCATTAACGTCTAGTATTAATAAATTATTACATAGTGAGGCGCGACAAAAAATTCGTTACCGAGACACGTTAGGAAATTTAGCGCATAGTTTAAAGACACCTTTGGCAATTATAAAAGGTGAATTGGATAAAGAGCCGACTGTAGGCGTACCTTTAAATAATGATGTGAAGAAACGAACCCAGTTAATCCAAAGTCAAGTTGATAGGATTAATGATATTGTGAAATATCAATTGAATAGAAGTGTCATCTCTAGTGGTCAAACTCTTGTGAAAAACTGTCCACTTGAAGTTGAAGCAGAAAAAATAATTAGCGCTCTCAAAAAAGTTCATCGAGAAAAATCGTTAGATATTAGTCATCGTATTGAAACAAATACAATTTTTCCTGGAGACTCTGGTGATTTATTAGAGCTCATCGGTAATTTGACAGATAATGCCTGTAAGTGGGCAAAAACAATGGTGGTGTTATCAGCAAAACCTAAGGATAATAATTTGTTTATTTATGTTGAAGATGATGGTTCTGGAATCGCTATTGAGCAACGCGAAGCAATACTCGATAGAGGTAAAAGGTTAGATGAGCAGACAGAGGGGCAAGGGTTGGGATTATCTATTGTTATGGATATCATTAAAAACTATCAAGGAAATATTCAGATAGAAACCAGTGCGCTAGGTGGAGCGCTGTTTTTAATCTCAATACCGCTTAACTAAAGTGTGAATTATCTCGTATGAAGATATTCAGCAAAGCACTAATAATACAACATGCCTCTGCACCTTACTCAGTAATATGCCGAAGATCTTGAAATATCAGAGAACTAAGCTACATTTGCATGCAACTCCAAAATACCTGAGTTAAATACAGAGGCATGTAATACCAGCAGTTCTTGGTAAAAACGCTCGTAATATATTGATTAATAAGAATTACATATAAAAAATAGTGCGAAAACATTCCAGAAATATTATTTTAACCCATTGATTATTAAAAGAAACTATTTTCACCGCGAATTGCTGATGTAATACAATGAACGCTATTATAGTTTCATACTATGAAAAATAAATAATTATATATTATACATAAATTATTGATTAGCTTAATCTTCATTTTATTCTATAGAATTAACCTTAATTTAACCAAATAAAAGAGTATATTATGAATAAAGTCCCACAAATTACATTTAAAACCCGAGTCCGTGATGAAAGCGTTGATGGTGAAAACCCTTTTAGATGGCAAGATGTTAGCACTAATGACATTTTCGCTGGTAAGAACGTTATCATCGTTGCTTTGCCTGGCGCATTTACACCTACTTGCTCAAGCACTCATCTCCCTGGTTATGAAGGAAAATATGAAGAATTGAAATCAAAGGGTATTGATGAAGTTTATTGTGTTAGCGTTAATGATGCTTTCTCCATGTTTCAATGGGCGAAAAATCTTGGAATCGAAAAAGTTAAAATGCTGCCCGATGGAAACGGTGATTTTACTCGTTTGATGGGGATGTTAGTTAAGAAAGAAAACCTAGGTTTTGGTGATCGCTCATGGCGTTATTCTATGCATGTAGTCAACGGTGAAATCAAATCACAATTTGTAGAACCCGGCTTGATGGATAATTGTCCTGAAGACCCGTTTACTGTAAGTGATGTTGATACGATGTTAGCTTCGTTATAAAATTAAAATAACTCAACTTTGGTGATTTATTGGCCTTGTTAGGTGAATACGTTGGTATATTTGAGTGAATCTTAAACGAAAATAAATTAATTATTAAAAGCGGTCATATTGTTGTTGACAGGTTATGCCTCCCTACGTATTATTGCGCCTCGCTGAAAGGCGGAAGCAAAAAAGTTTATCTGAACAGGCTTTTTTATGAACGTAAGTTCAAGCTTCACCCGGTGCGGAGTGGTAGTTCAGCTGGTTAGAATACCGGCCTGTCACGCCGGGGGTCGCGGGTTCGAGTCCCGTCCACTCCGCCATTATTAAGGTTCAAAAGAACCAAAGAAAACCCGAAATGCTAATAATCAAAAGGCTTTCGGGTTTTTTATGCCTATAACAAAATCCTTAATAGTGTTTCAATCTTAACAGCTCAATTTTC
>CAZRPK010000171.1:0-4933 GCA_964601915.1 uncultured Kangiella sp.
AAGGTGGCATAATTTTTTAACTTTAGGCGACAACTAGCTTGAAATCTACCGATAGGCAGATCTAAAGTTGGCATTTTTATTTTATAAAGAAGTATACAAATTGCTATGAAATGCAAAAAAACAGATATCCAAAACCATAATCCTGCTCTATTTTTATTGTAAGCGGATTTATCAGCGTACCAATTAGCTTGATCATCAATTCTCTGTTCTTTATATAGAGCCAGTCTTTCAGTAATAGGTAATTCTCGAACTCGAAGCATCACATCTGATATAGGATTACTCAAGGCAACAGAAGGTGTTAAAGAATGTGATAAACCTCTATTTTGTTCAAGTATATTCTTTAAATCTTCTATGAATTGTTTTTTTGCATCATTTATATTCTTGCAATCTAAATATGGGTCGGCTCTCATCATCCACCGCCAAGATATTGTTTTCACAGATTCAGCAACAGCTCTACCATTGTACCAAACATCATCAGGTCTCTTTACACGCAGAAAAATAAGAATACCTAGAGTTATGAGAAATAACATTGCTGAAACCAGAGCACCCTCTACTGTTTCTGGCCAGAAAAAAGATGTGAATGCAGCTGTAATTAACAAAGACAAATAAAAAAATAATCCAAAGAAATATTCTCTTTGGGCTTTTAAGGATGTTGAATCTGCTGACCGATATAAGCCCGGAAAGGATTCTTCTGAAACTTTCATTTTATCTGCCATTACCTTTTCTCATTAAATAACCCAATGATGAAAATTTGTATTTTTTTACAATTTCACCTGTCTTCTGAAGCTTTGTTAACCGCTCCCATGATCGAATCATGATTCCACTGTATTATAGAATTTGCATTATCTTTGATGTACGAAGGTATACCTGATGGAGGAGTATCGCCTTTGTAGACTGCAATAACTCCCTTTCCCATTTCTTTACTCTTCTCATCTCAATTTCCCACTTGACCCATGGGCTTTTCATACTTTCTTTAGATAGATAGACCATGGTTACAGAGGCTTTTTCAATCTTTTCACATATTTTTCGTTTGATATAATCTGAATCTTCACTGTTATAAGCTTTCTTTACAGAGTAATCAGAAAACTCTAATTCTGAATTATCATTTTTAGCCTGCCCTCTAAGAAGATTTACTTCACCCATATCTTCATATGCAAAGCTAATAAAAACATTTCTAGACTGAGCACTTTCAGCTTCTTTTATTCTATCTTTAGCCTTTTCCTCGATTGTTTTTTTATCAATCGGTGAAAACCCATATCCGCCACCACCACCCATAATCTTATCTCCTTTTATTTAAATTCAACACATGAAATACATTCACCACAAGGAATGTCTCCTCCTGCATGGCAAGAATACGAATCATATATACCTTTTTCCCTAGCCAAAGCTATTACATCACCTTTATAGAAATCTCTCAAAGGTGTAACCACTTTAATCTTTTTGTCCAATGCCTTAGAAATTGCATATTCTGCCAACAAAATGAAATCATCCGTTTGATCAGGAAAAATTGCAGTCTCTTCTTTGAGAAGACCTATTGATACTGAAGAGCAACCATTCTGAAGAGCATATGAGCTACCTATCAAAAGGAATAACATATTTCTTCCCGGAAGAAAGGCTTCGTCAACTATATTTTTATTGCTATCAGTTAATCCTGAAGTAATCACCTTACCAAATCCAGAGATATCTATCAGAACTGGCTTTGATAGATTAAATTTTCTTGTATGCTCAATTGCTGCACCATACTCCTTCTCAAAATTCAATTGTCCGTAATTTATAAAAAGAGGTTTTTGTTCAACACCACATTCTTTATTTAAAACTGACATCAAACATGAATCTAATCCACCTGAAAGAAGAACTACTGTACTCACGCAGGAACCCTCCCACCTAAAGCTCTCATAATAAACCAAAGAGCTTGATCTACAATTGATGCTGAAAAGCCAAAATTTCTTGTTAGATCAATAAACTTATTTTCTATTTCTTCATATCGATCTATTTTAGAAACATTATAACTGCTGATATGAACACCATTTGACATCTCCATATATTTAATAATATGCCTATCCAAAATTGCAACATTGCACGTATGCCCAACATTTTTTAAATAATGGCTTGCTTGTTTTGGACCGATTCCAGGACAAATATTTATTAACTCCCGTCTTAATATATCAGATTCATTATGAGACTCTATTAAACCCTTAAAACAACTGTATTTCGCATATATATTAGAAAGTGATCTTAATATATGATCAGCTCCTCTTACCGGATAACGATATTTATTGTAAATTGAATCTCCAGTTACACTATTCACGGGTTTGGATAATACATTTTCTAGAAAACCACGCGCGCCCTTACATAAGATAAATTCTCTAGAAAGATAGTTCCCTTGTTTTAGTGCTGAAGCGTATGAAATGCACACTTCATATCGAACGCCACTTCCTAGAATACATATCGCAAGTTCATACGCAAGTTCATCCTCTGTCATTTCTGTATGGTTTTTATTCTGAACTAGACTTTCGACATCATAGCAAAGACCTTTAACAGCCTCATCAATTCTCCATAGTTCCATAACTCTGACCCTCTAATTTTTTTGCATAGAATTAACCATAAAATTTATCTACAAATTTTTTCGATAGGTAACGCTGCATCATTTCCAGTTCTTTTCCAGAAGCAATAGCCTTTTGAAGGTCGCTCATCCATTTGTTATAAAACTCTAAATTATGCATATAACATCTCGTAAAAAAAGTCACACTTTCATCACGCCCCCAAGAACTTTGATATTGATACATATCGAGCTGAAGTGGATGATGTAAAGTTCCCGTTTCATAGTCCACAACCGTTTGACACCAGTCCAAGCCATCAAAAGAATCTGCACCTGAAAAAGCATACAACATCATAGAAATAGGATTCCCCGTTCCTAAAATATGTAAATTCTGATAGTGGCCTAAATTATTTAGGGATTCCCTAATAGCTTTTATATTTTTTGCTATTTCAAGAACTCCTTGTCCCAATTCACGCTCAGGTATAGCTATCAATTTTGGCTTATAAGCGGAACTTATGTTATTACAAATAGATATATATTCCTTGAAATCACGGCAGTGGACGATTGGCGAGATCTTATCACTTCCAACTTGGTCTGATGTGTTCTTTACTGATTCAATTATATTAAAAGCTGTAGATGTTTCTTGAGACAAACAATAATCGTCAAAACTGAATGCATGTGAAAAGTTATTTCTTCTTAATGTCTTCAAATACCTCTTTTTACACCACCTTTTTGATCGAGACCAAACCACTTCATATATTCCTGAATCCCATAAAACAACCTGATATTGTGTTTTTGCCTGATCTAATGCATCTACAAATCGCTTATTATTTTTTAATTTATACGCATCAAAACAGGATATTAGAAATTGAGGGTGATTAGAGGAAACTAATAGTTCAATATGGTCAATAACAGACCATATATTTTTAGAAACACTGGAAACGGAAGGATAGAAAACTGGTGTTGATAAACCGCCTATTGTTGTTATTTCCTTATTCATAAAATCCTCTTTGCCCATTAAAATAATACTTTAAATTCAACAACTGTAAACCACTGATAGCCTCGTTATGCAGATAAACTTAGCGTCAGATACCTACACTCCAACTTTCACTCAACGCTTCTGCTTGTTTCAAGCATAGATCAATTGCTTCATCAGCTTTATCCGGTGGATATTTCCACTTACGAAGCGCTCGACGAACAAGGTTTCGTAATTTTGCCCTAACGCTGTCACGTACCTGCCAGTCAACGGTGGTACTTTTTCTCAACTGCATAGTGACATATTTAGCAAGCTCTCGAAGGTTATTATCACCTAGCTCTTTTACAGCAGATTCATTTTGAATTAATGCACGATAGAATGCTATTTCATCAGGATTCAATCCTGAGTTTTCTGCCATTTCCGCATCGTCAGCCATTTCCTTGGCCATGGCGATCAGCTCTTCTATAACCTGTGCCGTTTCAATGGCGCGGTTATGATATTTGCGCAATGTTTCCATGATACGGTCAGAATATTTTTTCTCTGATACCACATCAGTCTTCATTCGTGCCTTCACTTCATCACGCAATAGACGCTCAAGCAAATCAACGGCTAGATTCTTCTCATCTAGATTTGCTACATCCTCCATAAATTCAGGTGATAATAATCCAATATTTGGTTTATCCAAACCAACTAAATTGAAGATATCATCAACACCTTCCGAAACAATAGCATTGTCAATTATCTGCTTTAAAGCTGAGTTCTTTTCTTCATCGGTTCGACGTTTATCAATAGTGGTAAATTTGCTAATAGCATTCTTCACCGCACCCAAGAATGCTATTTCTTTTTTATATGGCTCTACCTCATCCATCGTGCCACATAATGTGTAGGCTTTACTGATAGTCACCATTACATCCAGAAATCGTTTCTTACCATCTAGCTCACCGTTTGAACCTTGCAAACCTAAAACATGGTTCATAGCTCCGGGTAATAATTGCAAAGCGTTATCTTCATAGCCGCTGTAATCGAATCCGTGCAACATTCCGCGTACTATATCAATTTTTTCAAGTAATATCGCATAGGCCTCATGAGTATCATGGGTCGGCTTACCCTTACCATTTGAGCCAGTATAGGTTTTTAAAGCCTGCTTCAACTCACTTGCAATGCCAATGTAATCTACTACCAAACCACCGGGCTTATCTTTAAACACACGATTAACACAGGCAATTGCCTGCATCAAATTATGGCCTTTCATAGGTTTATCGATATACATGGTATGACAGTTTGGTGCATCAAAACCTGTAAGCCACATATCACGTACTATCACCAATTGCAGAGAATCATTTACATCTTTAAACCGTTTTTCAGGGTGTAACTCTCGCTCTGATCATATCCTCGTTATCGAAACTACATTCTTAGGT
>CAZRPK010000172.1:0-4865 GCA_964601915.1 uncultured Kangiella sp.
TACAATTCTTCCTGTTGCTTCCTTTTTAATTCTCATCTATCTTTACAATAAAGTATATAATTCTGGCAATAAACTAGAAATATCACATTATAGACAGTCAATTTTAGCCAATATAGTAGCGGGTTTATTATTAGTTTTAGTTAGTGGTTTTATTTTGTTTTATGGTAGTTATGATTCTCCTTACACATGGATATGGTTAATACTTTATTTTACTTGTATTCATTCTGTGCTAATTTTATTTGGTGTTTTTGCTTTAATAAAAGCTAACGCTAAGCAAAATTATATCTATCCAGTTTTCGGAAAATTATGGTGTTAATTGCCTTCTAACTTCTTAACTATTTCTTTGGATTTATTAATATCTGCTAACCCTTGAAATAATCTTTATCCTTTTTTATCAGTTGACTTTATAGTTGAGATGCTTGGCTAGGTACAATTATAGGTGAAAATCATTAATAAAATTTAGAGATTAGGAAGCTATTTTATCTAGTATTGGAAATAAATTCCTGAATCATTATGACTACCCCCCCCGTTTGATTTTAACCTTAAAAAAACTAGGGTTAAAGTCAAATCATTTATTGATCCGGATCAAAATAAATTGATATGTAAAGCGTAGTATCTTAATTGAGTTACTCGATCTAAAATTTGACTAGCTTAAAATTATACTCTAAACAAACGAGGGGAAAAGTTATGAATAAGACAAAAATAGGTCTCTCTGTATTGGGTCTAACAGCTGGTCTATTCGCATCAAGTTTTACTATGATTGCAAGCGCAGCTGAGCCCACTTTATCTGAGGCTGAATTCGAGAAAGCTAAAACACTCTATTTTCAACGTTGTGCAGGTTGTCATGGTGTTTTGCGTAAAGGTGCGACAGGTAAAAATTTAGAACCAAAAAATACCTTAAAGAAAGGTCAAGTAAGGTTAGAAAAAATAATTGCCTACGGTACTGAAGGTGGTATGAACAATTTTGACGATATCTTTTCGAAAGAAGAAATCAAAATGGTTTCAACTTATATTCAAATGGAGCCACCTATTCCACCAGAAATGACATTACAAATGATGAAAGATGCAACTAAGCAATTTATTGCATTAAAAGACTATCCCACAAAACCACTGCACGGCCTTAACTGGGAAAATTTCTTTGTAGTCATAGAAAGGGATGCAGGTAAAGCGGCAATCATTGATGGTGATACTAAAAAAATCATAGCTCATTTAGATACTGGCTATGCAGTTCATGTTATCAAGGGTTTGGAGCATCATAAAACCGATCACCCTAAAGATACTGTAGGACGTTTTTGGTACACCATTGGACGCGATGGAAAAGTTAACAAAATTGATTTATGGCAAACACCTGACAAAATGTTAGTTGCCGAAACTAAAATGGCATACGATGCCAGAGACATTGCCGTATCAGGCGATGGTAAATATGTTATTGCTGGTGGTTACTGGCCTCCTCATTTTGTGATTATGGATGCAAAAACGCTTGAGCCATTAAAGGTCATTTCAACTCGTGGAATTAATGTTGATGGTGAGTATGTGAATGAGTCACGAGTTGCTGCAATCTATACAACACCTAATGAGCCAACTTTTATAGTTGCGGCCAAAGAGTTAGGTCAAATGTGGCAAGTTGACTACTCTGATATTGATAATTTAAGGATTGATCAAATTGATTCAGCAAAATTCTTACATGATGGCTTTTTTGACCCAACAGGCCGTTACTTCCAAATTGCAGCTAATGCATCAAATAAAATGGTTGTGATTGATACCAAAGAACGAAAGCTAGAGAAGTTAATTGATGTTGATAAATTACCTCACCCCGGCCCCGGCGCAAATTGGGTTGACAAGAAATGTGGCCCAGTTGGTGGAACAACACATCTTGGTGTGGGCTTAGTTTCTGTTTGGGGTAATGACCCTATTGGTCATCCTAAGCAAGCGTGGAAACTTTGTTATGAAGTAGAAACTGATGGTGCCGGAGCGTTCATTCGTACCCACGAAAACTCCAAATATGTTTGGGCGGATCAGTTAAAGCATCCAGAGCCAGAAGTTCAACAAAGTGTTCAGGTTTTCGACAAAGTTACTCATGAAATTGTTAAAACAATTAGGGTGACTAAGGATAAAGGTAAAGTTGCACTTCATATGGAGTTCAATAAAGGTGGAACTGAAGTTTGGGTTTCTGTTTGGAATCGAGCAGATAGCAAAAATCCAACGGGTGAAATTGTTGTTTATGATGCGAAAACGCTTAAAGAAATCAAACGTATTAAAGGGCTAACAACTCCAACAGGTAAGTTCAACGTTTACAATAGAATGCACCATAAAACATAGAGTTCAATGTTATAGAGCATGGTGAAATCCATGCTCTTTTTTTATTCCCCAAGCAAGTAGCTTAATCACTTTGGCCGTTCTAAATCGGTGTAAGTGATTAGTCTGTTTATATAACCATTAAATTAGATTTGTAAGCAAGTTTTAGGAAAGTAAAAAAATGACACAAAAAGAAACGTTCATTCAAAGAGTCCTCCATAGAAAATTATTCATGGGGGTAACTGTAGCTGCAGGTGGCATATTTTTTATCGCAGGGATTATCTTTTGGGGCGGTTTTAATACTGCAATGGAGGCGACTAATACATTAGAGTTTTGTATTAGCTGTCATGAAATGGAAAATAATGTGTATAAAGAGTATAAACCAACGATTCACTATACTAATCGTACCGGTGTCAGGGCGGGTTGTCCTGATTGTCATGTGCCCGATCCATGGGTACATAAAATGGCAAGAAAAATACAAGCCAGTAATGAGCTTTACCACAAGATGATGGGGACGATTGATACGCCTGAAAAATTTGAAGAACACAGATTGTCCATGGCTAAACGAGTTTGGAAAACAATGAAAGAAACGGATTCGCGCGAATGTCGAAATTGCCATAATTTTGAATCTATGGCTCCACAATTTCAAAAGCCCAGAGCCAGAAATCAACATCTTAATGCTTTTAGAAATGGACAAACTTGTATAGATTGCCATAAAGGTATTGCACATAATAACGTAAGGCATATGTTAACAGATGAAGAGTTAGAAATTTTAGAAGCACCAAATCCTGAGTTTGTAAGAGATGTTCCTCAAATGTATCTTGATGGTTTGACTTTAGTTACGAAACAGGAAGCAGAAGCAAAACAGAAAAAATTAGATGAGCATGATGCAGAAGAAAAAGTTATTTCATTACGAATAGACGAGGCGGTAAAAGAGGCATTAGAGGCTAAACAACAAAAGAAAATTAAAGGCACAAAAATAGAGAAAGCAAGTAGCGATAATGATGCAATTAATGTTAATTGGAATAGGGCTAGCCAACGCGATATCACTATTTTTTATCCTGGAGAAACATCGATTGAATGGATATTAAATGGTCGAGATCATGGCGGAGCGAGACCTTTTACTAAAGGTGGCGATCGTTGTGTAACCTGCCATGATAATGAAACAGCAGACATGGGTGCTAAAATTGTAAGCGGTGAAAAAGCAGAGTCTAAGCCGATCCCTGGTAAGCGAGGAAGTATCCCTGTAAAAGTACTAACAACACATGATGAAGAATATTTATATATGAAGTTTAGCTGGCCTGACACAAAACATGTTCCGGTTAAATTTATTAAAGGTGGAAAAATGGATCCAGCCAACCCAGTTAAATTGGCGATAATGCTTTCTACAGATAAAGTTGAGTTCGCTGACCGAGCAGGCTGTTGGGGTGCTTGTCATCATGATGCCAATAATATGCCTGATGCACCTGAGCAATCAGTTTTAAATGATAGTCAGTTTAACTCTCAAATTAATTTGAAAGGTGGCGTGACAAAATATATAAAAGAAAGCCGTAGCAAATTAGAAGTTAAAGGAAGACGCGGTAAAAAGCGAGGTGGTTGGAATAAGCTAATAACCGCTGAAGAGCTGACCACTGAAATGAATGATGAACATTTTATGGATATCATTCGTTTTAAATCGGGAGATAACAGCGTTGAAGATGGACACATCCTAGCACAACGAAATATGACCGGAGGCCAAGGTGTAGAGTTTAATGCGATTTTGAAATCAGGTAAGTGGAATGTTATTCTTAAACGTAAGCTGATATCAGATAGCCCTGGTGATATTGATTTAGAGCTTGGTCAAGTCTACAACTTCGGTTTTGCTATACATGATGACTATTCAAATTCAAGGTTTCATCATGTTTCTTTAGGATACAAGTTAGGATTTGATAATGACAATGTTGAGTTAAATGCAAAAAAACAATAATCATTGGCTTCATTAATTTTCAAACGATGAGTATGAGTTCTCATGCTCATCTGATATGTTTTCTATTTCTAAGAATTATTAAAGGTTAAAAATGTTAAACCCAAAATTATTACTAATCTCAATTCTGGGAATATTGTTGCTTAACTCTTGTGGTTCTGGAGTTCCAATCCAGCCCTATAATAGCCTCCCTCCTGTAGAAGTTAAAATGCTTAAATACAAATTTATTCCAGAAACATTGAATATTAAAGTTGGTCAGACTGTGCGATGGATGAATACTGAAAAACGACAATATCATAGTGTTTGGTTCGAACAGCAAGGTGAAGAAGAGTCTGATTATATGTTTCCTAACGATACATTAGACAAACAATTTTTAAAGCCTGGTCGTTATCCTTATCGGTGTGGTCCTCACCCTGAAATGGTTGGTAATATTATAGTTAACTAAGTTTGATTTGAGCTGATTTTTAGTGATCGGGATCAATATCTATCTCTCTATACCTGACTAAAATACTCCAGTAAATTAGCCTTATTGGCTAGCTACCAATTTTTGTATTTATCAAAAGGTTTAGTTGTGAATTATAAAAAATTATTTTTTTCAATGGTTACA
>CAZRPK010000173.1:0-4861 GCA_964601915.1 uncultured Kangiella sp.
GGCCACAATTTATCGATACAATGAAAGCTTTAACTATCTTGGTCAAATTAATATCTCTAGCATTGCCCAAGACACTGAAGGACTAAGCTGGGTAGAAGATAATGAAGTTTTAGTCGTGGCCGAAAATAATTTCGCTTACAAAGTTACAATTGATGAATTTTCAACCACCGCTGATGGTAGCGAATCGACCTCACAAAGATACAGAGTAGCTCAACAACCAACTGGTAATAAAGGATTAGAAGGCGTTGCGACGAGAAAATCGACAAACTCTCCACTAGTTAGGGTTTATACTGTTCAAGAAGGGGATAATACTGGAGCTAACTCATCAACCAGCAAAAAGATTTTTCAATTCGATATGCCAAATCCAGATCCGTTGGTCACATTATCTTATGAAGATAATGGTATCGAAGTAACGGAACCATGGAACGCTGATGATGTTTTTGGTGATCGATTACGAGATCTAGCAGGTCTAGTTTACGACCCTAGGACAGATCATTTGATTTTCCTAAGTGAACGGAATAAACAGGGTGTTAATGTGCTGCAAGTCAACCCAGAAACTGGTGCTATAATTTCTGAATTAACTGTCTCGGGCGCCAGCCAGTTTGAAGGTGTAACTATCGGTCCAAATGGAGAATTAGTTTTTGTAAGTGAACCGAATCAAGTTAGAGTTTACGAATTAAATTAAATTATTAGCATGCTTCTTGAATATCAAGCAATTGTTCTTTAGTTAACAAAAATACACCCAAACCTCCTTTTTCAAACTCTAACCAAGTAAAGGGAATATCTGAGTATTGTTCTTCTAAGGACATAGCGCTATTTCCCACTTCAACAACCAAAACTCCGTTATCATTCAAATATTCATATGCTTGCTTTAAAATCTCCTTTGTAAGAAGCAATCCATCTTTACCGGATGTTAAACCCAACTTTGGCTCTGCTAAAAATTCTGTCGGAATTTCATCAAAATCTTCTTCGTCTACATAAGGAGGATTAGAAACTATAATGTCATATTTCTTTTTCGGAATATTTTTAAATAAATCAGAATGATAAAAAGCGACATTGTCAATATCTAAACGCTCTCGGTTAAGTTCAGCAACATCAATACAATCACTTGAAATATCGCCCGCATCAACGATAGCATCCGGAAAATATTGAGCACAAGCAATTGCTATACAACCGCTACCAGTACATAAATCCAAAATATTTTGTACCCTTTGATATTCGACCCAAGGTTCAAAATAATTTTCAATTAACTCCCCAATTGGTGAACGAGGAATCAATACGCGCTCATCAATATAATATTCGCTGCCACAAAAAAAAGCTTTATTGGTTAAATAGGCAACTGGTGTTTTATTATTGATTCGTTGATTAATTCGTTCACACAATAATTTTTTTTCTGATGTAATCAATGTTGCATTTAACAGACTACTTGGTGTGTCACTTGGTAAATTTAAAGTATCCAGTATAAGCGATGTTGCTTCATCGTAAGCATTATCGGTACCATGCCCATAAAATAATTTTGCTTGTTCAAAGCTACTGAAAGCCCAGCGAATAAAATCGAAAATTGAATTTAGATCATTTTGAACTTCGGTCAAAATTTCTTTAGTCATAATAAACTCTTTATCATTCATAATTATTGTTTTCTATTCAGAATTTTGATTAAGTGCTGTCATCATTGTTTTTCTAACATCATCAATCAATTGTTTACGATCTTCATGGGAATAATTTAGAGTATCTATTGGTTTACAAATTTCCACATCGATAGTTTGCCCTAAATAAACTTTTATCTCATCACCCGCTTGCACCTTATGAATATCTTTAATCACAATCGGTATTATTGTCGCATTAGTATCTAACGCAATATGAAACCCACCTTTTTTGAAATTAGCTAACTCTCCATCCATAGAACGTGTTCCTTCAGGTGCCATCCAGAGAGTAATTCCATCTAACATTTTTTTCTTTGCACGATCTAAATCTTTAACTGCCTGCCCATGATTTTTTCGGTCAATAGAAATAAATCCTGCATATTTTATAGCCGTTCCTAAAATAGGAATTTTAAACATTTCTATTTTTGCAACAAATCGAAAACTGGTATTTAATGCTTGAATAGCAACTGGAATATCATACAGACTACTATGATTACACATAACAATAACAGGTGTACCTTTTTCCACTTTTAAATTATCTTGTCCACTAACTTGAAGTGTCAGTTGAATAGTGCTCAATATGTTTTTTGCCCATTGCAACATGATTTTATCTATTAACTTTCGATTATTTTTGACTATCAACGAACCAAAAATAATTTTCATGCTACTAATAAACGTATACAAGCCAGTTAAAAAAGCAATCCAGCCAACTCTGAGCATCCCTGCTCTTTTTTTTACTTTAACTTCATTATTGTTTTGTATTTTCATATGATTTTTTATTACCCCTATTTTTATTATTATTTTGGTAAATAGGTTTTATTATGCATTACATGGATTTTGTTAATTGAACTATCTAAATAAAAATCTAAGCGAACTGCTTGAGCTGTTTCAAATCCATTCACTTGAATATTATTGCAAAGATAGTGACAAAGGTAGGCGACGATTGGCATATGACTAATCAAAATTAAATACTCGAAATCACAGCTCATTAAAAACTCACCCAATATTCGATGATCGGCAAAGTGCACTAACATTTTGTCTGTTTCAAAAGCCTCTTTCATTGACAATGTTAAATGAACAATCTCAGCGGTAGATTGTGTTCTGGCAAACGGGCTAACCAACATATTTAATGGCTGTAATTCGCTATCGTGCCTTATTTGAGTTGCTACATTTTTTGCCTGTGATGAACCAACCATAGACAAAGGGCGAGAGAAGTCACTCTCAAATTGAGACTCAGCCAAACCATGTCGCATGATCCACAAACTTTTAAGCATTCAAACCTCCTTAACTTAATTCTTGGTTTTTTATAAATTTGGTAACAACCGCTAAATTATCAGTTGAGAGCCTAGGACCAAATTGAGTGACAAGTTGTGCAGAAGCATAACTAGCTAGCTCACCTGCATTTTTAAGAGTGCCACCATTAGCAATAGTGTGCAGGAAAGCTCCCGCAAAAAGATCCCCAGCCCCGTTCGTATCAACTGCTTTTACTTGAAAGCCTTCGATTATAATTTGTTCATTACTATTGATGATTAAAGAGCCTTCACTACCGAGAGTTATTACTAAGATCTCGGTCAATTTCAGAAGAATTGTAATAGCATCTTGTAAATCATCTTGTTTTGAATAGGCTTTTGCTTCATCTTCGTTACAAAAAAGAAGGTTGACACCTTCCCCTATTATCTCAGCTAATCCTTCACCGCAAAAATTAACGATATTAGGATCTGATAGAGAAAATGCAGTTTTAACATGATTTTTTCTCGCAAAATGCATACACTTAACCGCTCCAGTTAACGCGATGGGAGAACCAGCTAAATAACCTTCTATATATAGATACTCCGAATTTAATAAAGCGCTTTCATCAATTTGTGAATAATCAATATCTCCAGTAATCCCTAAAAAAGTGTTCATAGTGCGATCGGCATCATCAGTGATCATCACTAAACATTTTCCTGTTTTGCCGGGTTGTAGTGCTTGATAGCTTAAATTGCTTTCCACACCACAGGCGAGCAGATCTTTCTTATAAAAATGACCGGTTTCATCCTCTGCAACCTTACATGAGTAAAAACAGTGCGAACCGAGGGATTGAGCACCAATGATTGTATTAGCAGCCGAACCGCCACAAGCGCGACTATGTGCATCTTTTCCTAAAATAGAATGTAACGTATCTTGTTCTTCTTCATCTATCAGTGACATCACGCCTTTAGTGATTCCAAGCTCTTTGAGCTTTGTTGTGGTTGTTTCTATCTCAAAATCAACTAGTGCATTGCCCATTCCGTAAATCTGATATTTCTTAGTCATTCTTTTGTTCCAACTTAGTCAAAATAGTGTATTACATTAGTTTAGCTCACAATTTTAACAAATTAGTGTGTTAAAATTCGAGCTTATTTATAATTATTTAATACTCATTATTTCAGACATTAAAATACGATCGAAAGGATCCATTTTCTTATGCCAGCCCTATTTGTAAACAACCTGAGCGTGATCGATTTTGCCTATTTCTGCCCTGATCGAGGCATTGTAGGTGAAAGTTTAATCTTAGATGTTGAGCTATACGGTGAATTAAATGATGAAGGAATGCTTTTCGATTTTTCCTACGTTAAAAAACGAATTAAATCTTGTGTGGATTCACTTGTCGATCATAAATTTTTAGTTGCAATACAAGGTGAATATGTTTCTGTTGAGCAAAGCCAAAAACAGTTAACATTAGATCTAACAACAAAAAACAAGCATCATTTTACACATGTTAGTCCGAACCAAGCGGTTTGCCTGATAGAAGATACACAAGTTACACATCAATCAATTGCAAAAATTATTAAAAATGAAATATCTAAAATATTACCTGATAACGTAACAGAAATAAAAATTAGCTTACGAAATGAAATTATAGATGGCAACTATTTTCATTATGCTCACGGGCTGAAAAAGCATTTTGGAGATTGCCAAAGAATTGCTCATGGACATCGTTCTAAAATAAAAGTATTTGTTGATTCTATCTACTCTGAAAGTTGGTCTAAACATATAGCAGATCTCTGGAAAGACATCTATCTGGCAACAAAAGATGACATCAAAGAAAGTATCAATATCAATGGTGATGATTATTGGAAATTTGAATATCATGCCAATCAAGGTCTATTTCAGTTAACCATACCAAAGTCTTGCTGCCATTTAATTAATACTGATACTACAGTTGAATTAATAGCATCCTATTTGGCTACATATAT
>CAZRPK010000174.1:0-4855 GCA_964601915.1 uncultured Kangiella sp.
GGAGATAGATTTAGTGATTGGAAAGGGGCACAGCGGTGCATTGGTCACCATAGTCGAAAGGCAGACAAGCTTTACCCTCTCAACACGGATCAATAATAAATCGGCTGAGACTGTTACTGCTGCAACAATAAAACTATTAGAGCCTTATAAAGATGCAGTATTAACGATTACAGCTGATAATGGTAAAGAGTTTGCGTATCACGAAAGAATGACAGAAGCTCTCAAAGCTAAAGTTTATTTCGCCGATCCCTATTGTTCATGGCAACGGGGTCTAAACGAAAATACGAACGGATTACTAAGGCAATATTGGCCAAAGAAAACAGACTTTAAAAAAGTCTCGCAAAAATCAGTTTCCTCCGTCATAGTACAACTCAACAATCGACCGAGAAAAAAGCTAAACTATAAAACGCCTGCTATTAAAATGGCAGAATATATGGCTGCTATTGTAGCTTAAATCATTATGCACTTGTGGGTTGAATCTGCGTCAGGATCTCGTGTGACAACCGCATTTGGTGAGCATAAAAATATATTGCAAGCGATTTCAAATAGAGATCCTGAAATGCTAATGCGACGGCATATTGTTTATACGCGGAAGAGCTTAAAAAATAAATTAGTTTCTTAGGAAAAATAAAAGGCCGAAGACAAAAAATCACCACGGAGTTGGAACATAAAGCAACTTTTTTTCCGTGGCGAATAGCTTTAATTAATGTGGAATAAAATATGAATAAAAGTTATAGAAAAAAATTATCTGGTACTAATGTCGACTATTTTGACACTCGTTCTGCGATCAATGATATTGAAGCGGGAGCGTATGAAAAACTGCCCTATACTTCTCGTGTATTTGCGGAGAACTTAGTAAGAAGATGTGAGCCCTCTAAATTAACTGATTCGTTAAAACAGTTTATTGAAAGAAAGAGCGACTTAGATTTCCCTTGGTTTCCTGCTCGTGTTGTTTGCCATGATATTTTAGGACAAACGGCGTTAGTAGATCTCGCGGGTTTACGTGATGCTATTGCTGATAAAGGCGGCGACCCTTCACAAATTAATCCTGTGGTTCCCACCCAATTAATTGTTGATCATTCTTTAGCGGTTGAACATGCTGGTTTTGAAAAAGACGCCTTTGAAAAAAATAGAGCGATTGAAGATAGACGCAACGAAGATCGCTTCCATTTTATTAATTGGACTAAAAAAGCCTTTAAAAATGTTGATGTGATCCAGCCCGGTAATGGCATTATGCATCAAATAAATTTAGAAAAAATGTCTCCAGTGGTTCATATAAAAGATGGTGTTGCTTTTCCAGATACCTTAGTGGGAACTGATAGTCATACGCCAATGGTTGATGCACTGGGTGTTATTGCGATTGGAGTGGGTGGACTAGAAGCTGAAAGCGTCATGCTTGGGCGAGCTTCATATATGCGCCTACCCGATATTATTGGTGTTGAACTAACAGGACAATTAAATGAGGGGATCACTAGTACGGATTTAGTTTTAGCTCTGACCGAATTTTTAAGAAATGAAAAAGTGGTGTCCAGTTATCTAGAATTCTATGGTGAAGGAGCATCCAAATTAACCTTAGGTGATCGTGCAACCATTTCAAATATGACTCCAGAGTTTGGTGCGACGGCGGCTATGTTTTATATCGATCAGCAAACCATTGATTATTTAAAACTAACTGGTAGAGAAGACGAGCAAGTTAAGTTGGTCGAAACTTACGCCAAGGAATCTGGTTTATGGGCTGACAGTTTGACTGATGCAGAGTATGAGCGTGTACTCACTTTTGATTTATCTTCGGTAGTTAGAAACCTAGCGGGACCTTCCAATCCTCATAGTCGAGTAGCAACGAGTGATTTAGTTAATAAAGGAATCGCCGGAAGTTATCAATTGGACGGCGATAAAATACCAGATGGTGCGTGTATTATTGCTGCGATAACCAGTTGTACTAATACAAGTAATCCTAGAAATATGGTAGCGGCTGGTTTAGTTGCTCGTAACGCAAATAAACATGGTTTAACTCGGAAGGCGTGGGTAAAAACTTCCTTAGCCCCAGGTTCAAAGGCTGTACAACTTTATTTGGAAGAGGCTAATCTACTTCCAGAATTAGAAAAAATGGGTTTTGGTATTGTTGGATTTGCGTGTACTTCTTGTAATGGTATGAGCGGAGCGTTGGATCCAAAAATTAAACAAGAAATTCTAGATAACGATTTATTTACTACAGCCGTTTTGTCGGGCAACCGTAATTTTGATGGCAGAATTCACCCCCATGCAAATCAAGCATTTTTAGCATCTCCGCCATTAGTAGTTGCGTATGCGATTGCTGGTACTATTCGATTTGATATCGAAAAAGATAGTTTAGGAATGGATAGCAACGGCAATTCTATTACCTTAAAAGATCTATGGCCAAGTGATGAAGAAATTGATTCGATCATTAAACAAAGCGTCAAACCAGAACAATTCAGAAAAGTCTATGATCCTATGTTTGATATTAAAGTTGAATTTGGTGATGAGATAAGTCCGCTTTATGACTGGCGTTCTCAGACCACTTATATTCGGCGACCTCCTTATTGGGAAGGTGCTCTTGCAGGTGAACGCACAATGAAAAGGATGCGCCCATTGGCTGTTTTAGGTGACAATATTACCACCGATCATTTGTCGCCATCGAATGCGATTCAATTGGCAAGCGCTGCTGGCGAATACCTTGCCAAAATGAATGTACCAGAAGAAGACTTTAATTCTTATGCAACGCATCGAGGTGATCACTTAACCGCGCAACGCGCTACGTTTGCTAATCCAAAATTATTCAATGAAATGGTTAAAGAAAATGGTGGGCTTAATGGTAAAACAATTCAAGGCTCATTGGCACGAATTGAACCTGAAGGAAAAGTCTCTAGAATGTGGGAGGCAATTGAAACTTATATGGAACGAAAACAACCTTTAATCATTGTTGCAGGTGCTGACTATGGACAAGGGTCATCAAGAGATTGGGCGGCAAAAGGCGTTCGCTTGGCTGGTGTAGAAGTGATTGCAGCGGAAGGTTTTGAAAGAATTCATCGGACAAATTTATTAGGTATGGGTGTACTGCCGTTAGAATTTAAATCTGGCACCAATAGAAATACTTTAAAAATTGACGGTACAGAAACGTTTGATGTGAAAGGTTCACCAAGCCCAGAGGCAACTTTGACTTTAATTATTAATCGAAAAAATGGTGAACAAATTGAAGTACCTATGACTTGTCGATTAGACACCACTGAAGAAGTATCAATTTATCAAGCGGGTGGCATTTTACAGCGATTTGCTCAGGATTTTCTGGAGTCAAATAAATGAGTCATAAACCTCAAATAAAAATCCCCGCGACTTACATGCGTGGTGGAACCAGTAAAGGTGTTTTCTTTAAGCTAACTGATTTACCAGAGGACGCTCAAGTCGCGGGAGACACGCGTGATCAATTATTATTGCGAGTTATTGGTAGCCCTGATCTTTATGGTAAACAAACTGATGGTATGGGTGGCGCAACTTCGAGTACGAGTAAAACTGTTATTCTCTCAAAAAGTACACAGCCAGATCATGATGTGGATTATTTGTTTGGTCAAGTAGCCATTGATAGGCCTTTTGTGGACTGGAGTGGGAATTGCGGAAATTTAACGGCTGCAGTTGGCTCTTTTGCTATTTCTAGTGGCTTAGTTGATTCAAGCCGAATTCCAGAAAATGGCATAGCCGTGGTAAGAATTTGGCAAGCAAACATTAAGAAAACAATTATTGTTAACGTGCCAATGACTAATGGCGAAGTTCAAGAAACGGGAGACTTTGAATTAGATGGCGTGACCTTTCCAGCCGCAGAAGTTAAGGTCGAATTTATTGATCCATCCACCGGTGATAGTGCCATTTTTCCTACAGGAAACTTAGTTGATGATCTTGAAGTACCTGGATTTGGAAAATTTAAAACAACCATGATCAACGCGGGTATTCCAACCATATTTTTAAATGCAGAAGATATTGGATATAAAGGCACAGAATTACAAGGCGATATTAATTCAGATGCGAAAGCACTTACGAAATTTGAAACCATTCGCGCTTATGGTGCAATTAAAATGGGATTAATACACAATATTGAAGAAGCAAGAACTCGACAACATACGCCTAAAATTGTTTTTGTTGCTCCAGCATCTAATTATATTTCTTCTAGTGGAAAACAAATCTTAGAATCTGATATTGATGTTAATGTTCGCGCATTATCAATGGGGCTTTTACATCATGCAATGATGGGAACTGCCGCAGTCGCTATTGCTGCAGCATCCGCTATTCCTGGAACACTGGTTAACATTGCTGCTGGTGGTAAAAAAAGAAATAGTGTTCGTTTTGGACATCCATCGGGGACTTTAAAAGTGGGTGCTGAGGCTAAATTAATTGATGGTGAATGGTCGGTTAATAAAGCGATAATGAGTCGAAGTGCTCGGGTATTGATGGAAGGATGGGTTAGAATTCCGGAAGTTTAACGTTACTGAAATCTAGAAAATAAACTATAACCAATGCCACGAATTGTCTTTAATTGGTATTGGTTTCCATCTGTTAATGCTAAAGATTTTTTTAGATTTGAGACAAAGTTATCGACCGTGCGATTATCAACATAAACATCTTCACCCCAAACTGAGTTTAAAATTTTATCTCTACTGCAAGTTTGATTAAGATGATTAAATAAATAACTGAGAATTCCAAAAGCTGTTTTAGTCAAATGAATATTTTTATTATTTTTGGTTATAGAGTGTAGCTCCCAATTAATTTGAAATCCATTGAATGAATCAACATTAATAGCTGAGGGATCCCCACGAAACATTATCCCTCACTACGGATTTTTTGAGTA
>CAZRPK010000175.1:0-4784 GCA_964601915.1 uncultured Kangiella sp.
GTTTAATTTATAAAAAAGAAAGCTCTGCCCCTAAAGCCCAAGTGTAGCCATCCACTTTAACATCATAAGATTTGGTGATTTTATGATGATTTTGCCACACTCTCATTATAATATTTTTTCATTTTCTTAAATTAAAATCATACGTTCGACCAAACTGAATCGTAAGTTTTACCATCATAACCTTTGAATTAAAAAGGCCAAAACTATTTTGTGCATGGTTTTAGCTCGGTCAAAATTAATGTTTATAATATTAGTTGATTGAGCAGTTACAACCGATAAATATTATCAGCACTATCCCTATCAATTAACTTAACGAAAGGATCAACGCCCGCATATTCAGGTTTACCTTTTACTTCGATAACGATTGTATTGGTTCCCGATTTGATTTCATGTTTCTGAAGGTAGAGCACAAAATCTTCGGCACTTAAATCCTCAGGATCTTCACTAAATAAACCAATATCGACGCTATCAACAAAATCTACTTCGGTTTCTTTACCTTCACCGTCAGCTTGTTTTAAAGCAGCATCAACCGTTAACGTCACTTCATACATTTCATCTTTTCCTTCAACTGCTTTGACTTGCACATCGGTCATTTTTAAATCATACAAACTAATGTGTTCAAACAAGTTACTGACAAAAGATTTTTCTTTCTCATTGGTATCTTGGTTGATATAGGCAATCAAGTCGAGAGTCGTTGGATAAGGTGTACTTTGAAATTTGAATTCATTTAAGAAATCTTTTAATGCTTTGTTTAACCGTTCTTCACCTAAGCGATCTTTTAAAGACATCATTACGACAGAACCTTTACGGTAATGAATATATTGTTGATTTTCGCTACGGAATAAAGGCATTTCTTCTAAAAATTCAACACTACGTCCACGTAAATATCGGTCGAGTTCATACTTTAAGAATTTACGTATTTTTTCTTTACCGTATTTTTTTTCCATTACCATGAGTGAGCTATATTGAGATAGTGTTTCCGAAATGATGGCACTTCCTTGTACATTAGCTGCGCCTACTTGATGTCCCCACCATTGATGAGCGACTTCATGTGCAGTGATATAATACACAGGATCGATATTTTCAGGGTCGCGTAAGTCGGTGATAAAGCCGATATTTTCAGAGTAGGGAACTGTATTAGCAAAACTCTGTGCAAAAGAGCGATAACCAGGAAACTCAATAATACGTAGTTGCTGATGTTGATAAGGGCCAAAGCTTTTAGTGAAATAGTCAATCGAATCACGTACTGATTCAATCATGCGGTCAACATTCATCGCATGATCTTTGTGATAATAAACTTCGATATTTATTCCGTTATATTTCTCTTTTTTGGATTCCAGTTTTGCAGACATAAACGAATAAAAGTTCACCATAGGCGAACTCATTTTATAGTGAAAAGTTCTCCTTCCATCTTTAATATTTTCACTTTGTAGGTAGCCAGGCGCAATGGCAAACTGGTCACTTGAGGTAGATATGGTCGCTTCAAAATCGATAAAGCCAACACCCGGACCAAAAAAGTTTTCGTTATAAAATTTTGTATCTTCAAGCTTATTGGCTCGCTCTAAAGGTTCAAGATCATACTTACGACGTTTATGGCGGTCAGTTAGTTGGAAACTTTGGTTGTAACCAAACCCAGCAAATAATTGCCCATTATTGATAAAGGTTCCGTTTTGAACTAAAGAGAAATCGTTATTGCCTTCGGAAAAACCATGGTGTTCTCTAGTGGCGCTTAACTTACCTGTTCGAGATTCATTTGGCTCAAAAGGTTTATCAAATACAAACCAAGCAGAGTTATATTGTTCATCAAACTCTTGAAGACTTCCACCTTCAATTTCAACATTCCAGTCTTTAGTGAATCTAGGCTTAGTGACTAAAAAGCGTTTAATCGTTTCATTTGAAGTATTAACTAAAGTTAACTCAGCGGTTGCCTCAATTCGGCGTTCACTTGGGAAGATATCGACTTTTGCGTGCACCTTCATGATTGACGGTAAGCGAGCATTCAAATGCTCCGCATATTTCTTTTCGTAGTCCGCTTGTAGTTGCTCGGTATCATCTGCAATGAGGAACTCGTTGATCACTCTGGTATTGTAATGAATGACACTACCAGCACCAATAAATATGACTAATCCAAAAGTAACCGCTAACTTACCTATTTTTCCTAAATAATAACCAAGTTTAGTCAATCGAGTTTTAAGTTTTTGCGCGGGTCCTCTATGCCATAATCCATGCGCTAGACTAGCTAATACGATGGTCAATCCAGTCCAATAGAGCATGTACCAATGATGTGCTTGAAGAAAATGACCATAACCGTTTATGTCGGAATAGAATACCCGAGGCGCACCAGAAAACTGAAACATGTTATGACTAAAACCAAAATTGGATAGCACGATGGTACTGATTATATAAAGTACAAAAAGTAACATGCCTACATATTTATTAGGGCTCAAAACTTGTAGAAAAAATGCTAATACTGCGGTCATGATCACAGGAAGTAACGTGACATAACCTAAACGAGTAATATATTGAGAGAGCTCGTAATTATTATATCCTTGAAGGATCTGGTTGATTAAAGTAACAGTCATACCAAATAGATAAAGTAAAATAAATACTAGACTAATTGCAACAATTTTAGATAACCAAAAGGTTGAATTTTTCACCGGCATTGAGTCAACAATATCGCCCATACCAGAGTCTCGTTCACGCCAAACTATCTCTGCACTGTAATAGGCTAAAATAATCATCATTAACAATCCTGTTGAGCCGACAATTAATGTCACCATTGATTGGGTTAATGGCCAATTTGGTGTTCCGAACATTCCATTGGGATCAATAAGAGGAGCGATTAATAAAAAGATAGTTAAGACAGCTAGCACTAAAAATGGTGCGCTAAATACCACTTGTTTAATTTCAAATAGAATTCTTAATTTTAAATGTTCAATGGTTCGAATTCCTGAACTTTTTACAGTGACGTTATTATTCAGAAGTAATGGAATCTTTTCCGTTTGTAGCTTAACGTCTTGTTGTGCTTTCTTTTGTGCTTTTTTACTCAGCTTTTTAACTTTACCTTGAATTAAACGAGCTTTGTTTTTGAGGCCTCCAAATGCCACCATAATAATCAGCGATACCGATAACCATAATAATCTGTTTTCTAGTAAAATTCCGGTTAACTCGATTGGCGTATTATTTTTATCATGCATAGTCCAGTAGCGACTAACTTCTCCAAAAGCATTTAATGCAAAAGGATCTAATAACGCAGCCATGTCTCTATATTCGGGTTCATTAAAGAACTGACCAGAAATAGAGTAAAGAATAAATAATCCAACGGCTGCTAAATAAACTGCCATCATCGAACGAAACTTAATTGCGACCGCATAAAAAAAGCTAGCTAATACGAGTAACGTAGGAACTGACAAATAGAAGAACGCAGTAAAATAATAACTGAATTGAGTATTTCCCAATCGTTCTGGATCGATCCATCCAGTTAATGAACCAATAGCAACACCTAAAATAATACCAACTGGTACAAATGCAAAAACAGTTATTACAACGGCTAGCGAGCCTAGAAAACGTCCGAGCTGATAACTCAAGGGATTCATCGGTTTGCTATAAATTAGCTCCGACATTTGAGCTGTTTCATTTCTTGTTGCTGTGCTTGCAACAAAATTGACTACCAAAAACATCGAGAAAATACTCATAATTAATAGTGTTTGAGCAATCGAAAATGGACCGTTATATAAGACATTTCCGCCGCCACCAATTTGTACATTTTCACTGACTGTTGCAAAGAAAGTCAGTAAAAAGAAGATGAGACAAGTCACATAAAAAGAAGGTTGCCGAGTAAAATAACGCCACTCGAAAGACAGCATTTGTAATAACATAATTTGCTCCTTACGCTACGTTACGATGTGAGTTTAATGTAGAAAAATATACATCTTCTAAATTGGCTGGCGCTTCATCAAAACCTTGAGGTGCATTTGCTGCTATGACGTGGACAATCGTTTGACCTGCAAATAAACGCTTTGATATGACATTAAGATCTTTTTCTATTTGTGTGACTTCAGACTGAGAGACTGATTTTTTCCAGATTTGACCTTTCAGTTTATCGGTTAATTGAATAGGATCGCCTTGTAAAATAATTTTTCCAGAAGCTAAAACCGCCATTTGAGGACAAAGCTCACTGACATCATCAACAATATGAGTGGACAAAATAATCACTTTAGCTTCGCCCAAACTGACTAATAAATTATGGAAACGATTACGTTCTTCCGGATCAAGCCCCGCCGTTGGCTCATCAACAATCAATAAATCGGGATCGCCTAATAGCGCTTGAGCAATACCAAAACGTTGTCGCATTCCGCCAGAAAATCCACTAACAGCATTTTTTCTGTGTTGATATAAGTTAGTTTGAGCCAGTAATCCTTCTACCGCTTCTTTCCGCTCTGCTGAGTGATCAATTCCCTTTAATATAGCTAAATGATTCAATAGATCGTAAGCACTAATACGTGGATAAACATTAAAATCTTGAGGCAAGTAACCTAAACGTTGACGAAGCGTTTGTGGATCATTCAGAACATTAATTCCATCAAAGTTAATTTCACCTACATCGGCATCTTGCAGAGTCGCGATAGTGCGCATTAATGATGATTTTCCCGCACCATTTGGTCCTAATAAACCAAACATACCTTTTGGAATATCTAGAGAGATGTCGTCCATAGCTTTGACGCCATTGTCATAGGTTTTTGATAAATTATTGATTGTTAACATTATTATTCCTAGGTTATGGT
>CAZRPK010000176.1:0-4653 GCA_964601915.1 uncultured Kangiella sp.
TTTACTCATTAATGTGGTTGATCAAGTTAGGTTAGCAGGAATTCCTCAAGTAACGGTTAGTCGGATTCATGGATAATGTTTTAAATCAATTTATTGACTCTTATTAATGATGACCTTTCCTTTTTTGATCACTCGCTTACAAGGGTTTCCACCAAATTGGTAACTAAGTTCTGCGGGTGATTGAATGTCCCAGAATACTAGATCCGCTTGTTTTCCTTGCGTGATAGAACCCACGGTTTTATCGATCCGTAAAGCTTTAGCCGCATTAATCGTGATCCCTTTCAATGCTTCTGATGGCGTTAATTTAAATAGTGTTGTTGCCATATTCAGCATGAGTAATATAGATAAGCAGGGCGAGCTACCGGGATTCGAATCAGTTGCAATCGCAATCGGAATGTTATTATCTCTTAACGCTTGAATGGGGGGTAATTTTGTTTCAGATAGAAAATAGTAGGCTCCAGGTAGTAAGGTCGCAACCGTTCCAGAAGCCTTAAGGTATTCGATATCATCTTTATTTAAAAATTCCAAATGATCCACCGACCAAGCATTAAATTCGCAAGCAAGTTTAGAACCGCCTAAATCAGATAACTGCTCTGAATGAAGTTTTACGGGTAATCCCAGTGCTTTTGCTTTTTCAAATACTCGCTTTGTTTGCTTAACTGTAAACCCAATACCCTCACAAAAAGCATCAACGCAATCGATCAATCCGAGTATGTGCAGTTTCGGTAACATTGTTTCACAAACCAATTGAATGTATTCATCGGCTCGATCTTTATATTCTAGTGGTACCGCATGAGCACCTAAAAATGTTTTGCTGACTTCAATACCTGAAAATTGATTCAATTCCTCAGCTACTTCTAGCATTTTCTGCTCAGTTTCCAAATTTAAACCGTACCCAGATTTTATTTCTAAACTTGTAACACCTTCATCCATCAAATAACTTAGTCTTTTTGCTGCCAGTTTAAATAATTCATCTTTAGAAGCCTCACGGGTAGCCTTAACCGTAGAAATGATGCCACCACCAGCATTTGCAATCTCTTCGTAACTCTTACCATTTAGCCGCATCTCAAACTCATTAGCACGATTACCTCCGTATACAAGATGCGTATGACAGTCGATTAATCCAGGAGTAACCCATTGTCCCTGACCATCAATCGACTCTTCTGTTTCTAATTTTTCTATCGAAGGATCATCTGTATTGAAAATATCGACTATTAAACCGTCTTTTATACAAATAACAGGCTTATCAACAATTCCATAAGGGTTGTTGATTTCGTCATCTTTATCTTGATAATGAAAACTAGCGAGTGATATATTATGTAGGATGAGATCGTAAATTTGTGACATAATCTTGTGTAATTAATCCAGTTAAAAACATAAAGCAATGCATAAATTATACGCGGAAAATATTCTGATTGGCAGTGATTGGCGAACTGAAACCACTTTAACTATCGATAATGGAATGATCATAGCGATTAAATCTGGGAAGGAGGCGGGCGCCGTTGAGCTAAAGGGGCATGTTATTCCAGGAATGGTCAATTGTCATTCCCATGCCTTCCAGAGAGCTTTTGCTGGTTTTTCGGAATATCGAGGTAATTCCGAGGATAGCTTTTGGAGTTGGCGTGATATTATGTACAAATTTGTCGCAAAAATGACTCCTGAAGATGCTCATATTATCGCTAAGTTTGTTTATATTGAAATGTTAAAGGCCGGTTATACCAGTGTTGGAGAGTTTCATTATTTACATCATCAGGCAGATGGGACAAAGTACGATGATCCGGTGGAAATGTCTAACCAAGTTATTCAAGCTGCCAATGATGTTGGAATCTCGATCACTCATTTGCCGGTACTATACACTTATGCAGGTTTTGGCGGGAAAAAGCCATCAAAAGAACAAGGTCGGTTTATTCATTCAACTCAAGATTATTTTGATCTAGTTAATTTATTAGATAAAAATTATTCTAATCGAACTAACTTTAAACTAGGGATTGCACCCCATTCTCTGAGAGCGGTTAGCGAAGATCAGCTAAAAGAAATTGTTCCTTTTATACGTCAATTAGATCCTAAAGCACCAATTCATATCCATATTGCAGAACAGTTAAAAGAGGTCGATGATTGTTTATCTTTTTATAAACAGCGACCTGTTGAATGGCTACTCAATAATTTTGAAATGGATGAACATTGGTGCTTGGTACATGCTACCCATTTAACGAAAGAAGAAATAAGAAATATGGCCAACAGTGAGGCGGTTGTAGGAATTTGCCCTTTAACTGAAGCTAATTTAGGCGATGGCATTTTTCCGACTGCCGAATTTGTGAAATTAGGTGGTAAATTTTCAATTGGTTCTGATTCTCATATTGGGATCAATGTTGCAGAAGAGTTAAGGTTACTCGAATATGCACAAAGATTAAGCCATCATCAAAGAGCCGTACTTGTAGACAATAAATGTCAATCCGTTGGTCAATATCTCTATACTAAAAGTTGTAAAGATGGTGCAAGTGCTATCAGTCAAAATTCGGGTGAAATTGCCATAGGAAAGAATGCTGACTTTCTTGTGCTTGATAATAATGAACCATCCTTATTTAGCAAAAAAGAATCTTTTATTTTTGATGCTAGTATTTTTGCTTGCACTCAATTGCCAGTTAAAGATGTTTATGTTGCCGGTGAAATGGTCGTTGAAAATGGTCAGCATAGCATGGAAGATAAAGTCAGGAACAGGTACCGAGAAGTTCTCAACAACCTAACTTAAACTCTCATCAAATCAATTCCCCTAATGCCTAATTTTATCAAATAAATCTTGATCCAAATCAGGCATTATTCTACTCGTTTGATAAACTTGTATTAGAGATTTTTAATCAATCAAAATGATGATCGTCAGGTAGATAAAGATCAAAAAATTTTCAGAGTATGACTTAGATACTCTTTTATAGGCATTATTTTTTATTCTTTGAATTTGGCTTGATTATTATCGGGGGTATTTGATCAAATTGAAACTTTAGAGTGAGAAAGCCAGCGTTGAAGCAATAAAATAGCGGCAACACTTAACCCAGTAATTAAACCAATCCAATAGCCATTTACACCATAACCTTGATACTCAGCTAGATAGTAACCGGTTGGAAAGCCGACTAACCAATAAGCGATAGCTGTCATAATCATTGGAATTTTTGTATCTTTTAAACCTCGTAAGCAACCCGCACAAGCTACCTGTAGTCCATCAGAAAACTGAAAGACAGCCGCAAAGAATAAAAGTCCAGATGCAACTCTTAACAATTCAAAGTCTTGGGTGTAAATTGAAACTAAAAGAGTTGGAATAGTCATAAACATGATGGCAGAAGCACTCATGATCGATATGCTTAATAGAATTCCTGTATTACCTGCGAGCCGCATAGATTTAATTTTTTGTTTTCCTCTAAAGTAAGAAACCCGGGCAGTGATTGCTTGAGATAAACCAAGTGGGATCATAAAAGTGAGAGAGGCTAAGTTAACCGCTATTTGATGTGCCGCCATTATATCCGTTGGGTACCTTGCAATCATTAATGACACCGCGGCAAACATGGTAATTTCAAATCCTAAAGTGATTGCTAAAGGAAAGCCGAGAGAAAAAATTGCTTTCACTTCGTCCTTGGAGGGTAAGTTGAATATTTTGAAAAAGTTGTATTGTTTATATTTTTTTGCGGTTAAGGTGTAGAAAAATAATCCAATAAACATCATAGTCCAAGTAACCGCTGTCGCATAACCAACACCAACAGCACCCATTTCTTTTATACCGAGTCCGCCGTACATAAACCAATAATTAAAAATAACGTTAAAGGGAATAGAAGATGCGGTAATCAATAAAATAGCTTTGGTAGAAAAAAGTCCTTCATTCACAAATCTAATTGCTAAAAATAATAATAAACCTGGCCAGCCCCATAAAGTAGCAAAAAGATAATCAGTCGCTACTTGAGAAACATTAGCTTCAATATTGAGTTGTGACAAGATTATTGGTGCGTTTAATAAAGCGAGAACAGCGAAAGGCAACATGGCAAGTGCAATTAATATGGCAGCGTTTAGGTGAGTGGTAATCTTCTCACTTTCATTAGCGCCTTTAAAATGTGCAATGATTGGATTAAGCGCTAGAAAAAGACCTAAAAAGAAAACTAAAATAGGATGGAGTAAACTAGTTCCAATGGCAATTGCTGCAAGTGCATCGGTGCTGTAGTGACCCGCCATTAGCGTATCAATAAAACCTGTCGCCATTTGTGCAAGTTGAGAAAGAACGGCAGGAATGCCAATAGGCAACATATCTTTTAATTCTTTTTTATATGATTGCCACATTGAAAAGGTTTCTATCTTTATATGATTTTAGGAATAGTGTGCATATTAACATGCATCTTGATCACCCTAACATGAGGATGTAAATTTTTCTGTGTAACTGTCTATCATTAATCCCACAATTGGATAGGATAGACATTATGAAAAAACAAGACCTACTATTGATCGCTCAAGAAGCGGCTAAGCATATTAAATCTGAGCATGATTTGAATGAACTCAGGCAAATGTTAACCAAAATCACCATAGAAAAAGCGTTAAACGCAGAACTAGATGAACACCTTGGTTATGACAAACATTGTAATGGTCAAGTTTTTTTGGACTGTTTTTAAGCCGCTTTTT
>CAZRPK010000177.1:0-4648 GCA_964601915.1 uncultured Kangiella sp.
CTTACTCTATTTTTAATGTGCCCACGGCCTGCTTGGCTCTTTCCTCTCGGTTGATAACGTTTACCTCTTCGACGTAAATACGTATATAAATCACCTCCCGATTTTTTGTTAGACCAAATATGAAGGTAAATAGTTTCATGACTGATTAGCGTATCTTCCTCCTCTCTAAGCCAACCCGATATTTGCTCAGGACTCCATCGTTTTCTAATTTTTGACTCAATCAAGATGATCTTACTCGCCGTCATTTTGAGTGCCTTTCGTGCAGTGAGTTGACGTTCATCAGTCAAAAACTGAGCCTGCTTATGACGATATCCTCTATCGCCTGTGTTGCGTTTTAGCTCTCTACTTAGAGTACTTTGACTAACTTCAACAATATCTGCTATTGCTTTTTGGCTTAAATCGCTTTTCTTTAATGCGTATATCTGGCATCGTTGCTCATGAGTCAGTTGTTTATAAGATTTCATTAGTGCATCTCTTGCCGGAGAAGAAATGATGAGTTTATAAGCAACTGACCTTTTCTTCTAGCTTTTTAAGTTATGCACTTATTAATTGAATCCAAGCTTTTCTAATTATTCTAAGAAGAAGTCTGTAAACGATATGATGCCATCATATACGCTTATTGCCTAATGGCTAACTACTCATTAATTGATAGATCATTTAGCGCTAACGCGTAGAACTGTTTATCAATGATATTTGGTACTAAAACTGAGCATTAATTTATAAGCATGTTTGTTTTTTCATTGTATTTCTCTTAATTCAATAAGTCAGATTGCTTCAAGCTTTAATTATTTAGTAAAAATCGATTTATTCGTCAAAATTCACTTCATTTGTTAGTATTGCCTCCTATATCGAGTGTCCGATAAGCTCAGGGAGTATCAGATTGATCCTATTCATTCTTAGCGTAGATTGGATGATTTCACTTTCCAGAACTAAAAATATTAAAGTTATTATTTCAAATAACGGTCGAATCTGTGTTAAAAACACTTAATTTACGTATAATATCCTATCAAATTTTTATTAAAACTCAACAAGTGCAATAGGAAATTATTTAATAATAAATGGCTAAATCCCCAACAAAAAGCAAAGCCTCTGCAAAAAAAATGCGCTTATCCAAAAAAGCGAAACGCTTTAATCAGGACTATGCTTTACCTGCATGGCGTGAAAAAATTCATGAGATTATCTTTGAAGCTGATACACCGTTAGGTAAATATTTTGATATATCCTTGATAATCATCATATTACTTAGCGTAACGGCTGTGATGTTGGACAGTATGAATTCTTTTCACAAGAGTTATGGTGATTTTTTAAGGTTGGCTGAGTGGGGATTTACTTGTTTATTTGCAGTTGAATATTTGCTTAGATTGATTAGCGTAAGAAAACCTTTAATGTATGCGACAAGTTTTTTGGGAGTTATTGATTTGTTATCTATATTACCTAGTTTTATTGCATTACTTTACCCAGGTGCAGAAACTTTACTCGTGGTGCGTATTTTACGAGTATTACGCATTTTTAGAATATTTAAACTCGCAGAATATTTAGGTGAAGCAAATGCTTTGGTTCTAGCGCTTAGAGGTAGCCAGAAGAAAATCGCCATATTTTTATATACCATCTTTATTTTTGTAGTGATTTTTGGTTCGGTTATGTATTTAGTTGAAGGAGAGAAAAATGGTTTTACCAGTATTCCTCGTTCGATATACTGGGCTATTATCACCCTAACGACTGTTGGTTATGGTGACTTAGTACCAAGAACAGATATTGGTCAGATGATAGCGGCAACAGTGATGATATTAGGTTATGCAATAATTGCGGTACCAACAGGGATTTATAGTGCGGAACTAGCAAAAGTGGCAACAAATAGTGTCGTTAATGATTTCAAAAGTATCGAAATCACTAGGATAGCTTGTGAAAATTGCGGGGAAGATGGGCACGATGCAGATGCTGAATTTTGTAAATACTGTGGATCGACATTATGAGCAATAATCAGCAAAGTTATTCAAGCCAAAATATGATGAGTGAAGCTTTGCGTTTAGAGTATCTATCGGAAATGCAAATAAGTTCATGGGTATTGAGAGAGCCATTTCAATCATCAGAATTGTTTGCTGAGGTGGATGATATAAGTACCACCAAGGTAAATACTTGTACAGAGTTTAATAAGCTAGATACAAGGGCTAAAATTACTTGTGGAGAAATGCCTGATATTAGATTAGAAGCTGGTGCTAAGTTAGAAAATAAAAAGCAGATTAGCGAAAAAGAGGTAGTTGAAGAGATTGATAAATTAGTTGTTGAAACGGGTACTTTAAATCCAAAAGCACCAACCTTAGACGTTGTCAAAAACACATCGAATCAATTTTTAAACTTAGTAAGTTGGAATTGTGTAGCTTATACGGAACGTGCTATAGCTCAAAATGGGATGAATAATAGTGGAGATATAATAGACAAGGATATTCTGATCGTTTGCCGTCACAAAATTAACCAACCTGCTAATAGTTTTGCTAATAAACGAGGACCTAGTCACTTTATGCAAGATTACCTGAAAATATTAGTTGAATTTGGTTTGCAAAATAAATTACGGCTAAATATTCAGCTAGCGCATCTTGCTGAAGCTGGCTTGGGTGAATCGAGTATAAAAATTGAATCATTTATTAAGGAAAATCAACCAGATCTAACGTACGTTTTAGGCGATGAAACAGTGAAAAATTTAATTAATAAATCGAGTGATGTAAAGGATGTGCGTTGTCGTCTAAATAAGTTTCTTTTAAATGCTAATGCAATTGTTAGTTACCATCCCTTTGATTTAATTTCCAACCCAAGGTTGAAATCGCTAGCTTATGAAGATATTCAATTTGTGATCAATAATTTGCTTCAAATAAGTGAATAATAAATTTCTTTTATATTATGTATGAATCAGGAATTATAATTAGGCAAGCAAAGGTTGAGGATTTGGATCTGATATTTAAGAATGAAGGACTATGTTATCAGTTTCCTTGGTCGGATAATATGCTAAAAGCTTGTTTACTAAATCAGTATTTGTCACTGGATAGCAAAAAATTAGACAACTTTAAAAGAGAAAATAAATATGCTTTTTTTGTCATGTTTTGTGATGGAATGATGGTAGGTCATTTAATTGTTCATAAAGTTATTGATGAATTTCATCTGCATAATATTTGTGTAATACCGAGTTTTCAAGGAAAAAAATTGGGTCAAAAATGGTTAGACTATTTGATTGATTTAGCGTCTAATGTACAAGTAAAAAAAATCATCTTAGAAGTTAGAGAGTCTAATTTAGTTGCAATACATTTGTATGAAAAAAATAATTTTCTGTTAATAGGACTTAGAAAAAAATATTACAAACAATCTAATAACGGTATTCCAGAAAATGCGCATATTTTGAAGTGGAGTTGTTAACAATTGTTTTTAATCAAAATTACAATTGTTTCGTATAAATACTTTACCTTCTTCTATGCTTTGATTTTTATCGTCATCAGATAAATAGACATTCTCTTTTTTGTTATTTTCGTAATAGGTTGGACGAACATTTCCCATCATCCTTATATCTTTAGCAATTCTTGCACACGCAGCTTTGAGATTTTTATCTTTTTTCTGTTTTTTTAATTTTTCGACTTTTTCAGAACGCGCTTCTTCTTTACGATTCTGTTCTATTCTATTTTGAAATGAAATTAGTTTTTTTGTTTGTTGCCTAGATTCATTCAAATAGGCTTCAGGTAGTTTTTTCTTTTCTTTTATTTTTTTTGCATTTTTATCAATAGATTTATCTGAGAAATGGATCTTTCCATTTTTATCGATCCATTTGTAAATCTCTGAGTTTACATTGGCAATATTGAGTAAGGTTATTAAGATCAAAGAAAAAAATACTTGGATACTATATTTAATAAACGACATGAGGGAACGGCTCCTTATAAAAACGAAATGACATGATTTGTCTTTATTTAACATGTTGTATCGATTTTCTTTAACCTAACTAAACCGATTTGACCTCTAAAATATGGCATTAACAACATTAAATTAATAGAGAGTTTACCATGAGACTATCAAATAGAAATCTACAAGCTACCAATACAGAAATTTCAAATTGGGATCCTAAAAATATGGAAACTTATTGGATACAGTGCCACATTTATGGTCACACCAGTTTTCATGATTTTGGTGAGCTTGATAAATTAAGTGTAGATGCTTTCCTAAAAATGTCATTGCCGTTTAAAAGTGATTAGTCTAACTCGGGTTAATAAGTACCAAATAGAACCGATTGCAATCATACCAACTTTCGAGGCATCAATGATGTTGTTGACTTCTCTACTACCAAAATACCATAATAAAACACCTAGTAAAAATATTACAAGACTTCCAGTAGCCTGCATTTGTAGTGAGTACTTTCGTTTAATTCTAGCGAGTTGATTTTTTGAGGCTATTTGCTCATCTGTCAAGCCTGCTACAGATTGATTGTTAACTAAGTCAAAATTACAACTAGTACAGATTTTGGCTTTGCTGGATATTTTTTCATTACATGAAGGGCAACTAATGATTGCCATAAATTTAAATTCCTAACAGAGATTAAACGATTATTGTAACGCTATTTCACTCGAAATTCTTCCTCATTTTACCCTTTCAATTAGATTACTCGCTTGTCTGT
>CAZRPK010000178.1:0-2161 GCA_964601915.1 uncultured Kangiella sp.
GATATTGGCCTTTGGTATTCCACTAATACTTGGCGCTTTATTGGGTGAAGCTCCATCACCTGAGCTACCACATGCAACAACTGATGCCATTAAAATAAAACAACCTAGTAAACTGATTCTGTTTAAAATTATCATCATATTCTCCTTATTAACGCTATTATTTTATCTGTTTCAAAAAATGACATAGCGCTTCTAACGAAGCGGTTGTCAGCTATCATTCTGAAATATAGGTTAGCAATAATGAAAATAGATTCATATTCTTCGTAGGTCGTACGCCGTAGGTCGATATTTATATTCTTTGGTTAAAAGTGCGTTAAAAAAATTTATGGGTTAAATATTTGCTGTATCGAACAATTGGCTCAACCAATTCAAAGTCGGTTGCACCCCCAACATAATAAGTATTATTTTTTCCTTGCAGTTCAGCAAAATCTGCATAAAAACCGTTTTCCATATCTTTAACACTCACATGTTGAAAGTAGGTGAAACGATCGAAGGTATGACATCTATCACGATCTTTAATGGTTCCGCCTAACATACCTACCAATTGATGTACTTGAGCAATAATATCTTGTTGATCGACTATAGTTAACGGACTAAGTTCTTGCACCGGACTTCGAGTATAAAATTGGGTAAAATAGTTATTATCATTTTGAAATTGACGAGCGACCGCCGTAGGCCACAAATTTTTAAATGCTGGAATAGGTAAAACAGGTGCAACGGGTTGGGGCATTATCATGTTATCAACCCAAAAGGTTGTCATACAGTAAGACATCACTTTAATCTGTCTGAACAATCTTTTTTCTTCCTCACTCAAGTCGATTTTCATTGCCTTTAGCAACGACAAGTTTAACGGGCAAGCTAGAATTAACTGATCAAAGTCCTGTGTTTTTTCAACCCGTTCTTCATTATTCATATTCTGCTGAGGATAGCTATAGATGATGCTGATTGCAGCTGCTTTGTCACCTTTTTTATCGTTGGGAACACGACGAATAATCTCCTTAATATCTGCGTTTAAACGAACATTAGTCTGCCAACTAACCTCTTGCCAAAAACGTTGAAAGCCTCGCTTAAATCGTCTTGGCCAAGGTAAAAATAAAGCGAAAATTTTCCCTATAATGGGAAGTGGTAATACGACCATCGGGATCACTGTTTTTAGAGACATATAACGTAATGCGTAAGGTGCTGCAATTTCCTCTAACTCGCCGTAACCCATTACGGTAATTGGAAATTGGAAAACCGTACCCAAATCATCTAAATCATGCATTTTCAACCAGTCGGCAAAGTTGCAGCACAAACCCGGTTGTGTTTCTTTATTAATCTTCTGCAAATAATCGTCACAATCAATCAGGGCAGATAATTGATAACGCAACCTCAAGTATTTTATTGCTGTTATAAGCATTTTAAAAGGGAGTACTTTTTTACCGCTAAAAGGATTTATCATTACCGCTGCTTGTATTGATTGGTATTTAGCTGAATGTTCACATTGATCAATTTTGATAGAGGTATAAGGTTTTTCTTTATAGGTTTCGATCTTCAATTCTTTGGCAATGCGTAATGTTTCTGTGTAATCCCACGTCAGATAATTAGCACCGATATCAAATGATTTACCTTCCACAGTGAGGCTCTTACACAAACCACCAACTCTGCCTAATTTTTCAAAAACAGTTACGCGGTGATAACCCATTTTTTGTAAAAACCAAGCACAGCTTAGACCGGCAGGACCTGCGCCTATAATAGCAATTCGTTGGTTATTCTTTGTTATTTTTTGTGTCATGAATCTGCTCCCTGTTATGGATAAAATTATAACAAAATAATGGGCTATTCCCTATTGGTCAAAAGTCGTATAACCTTTGTGCTATACACTATATATGACAATTAATCTATTATTGGATTATTACTACGTTTTATTGTTCAGAAAGAATGAGGTAACGCGCTAACATGAATTTAAACTACAACAAGCTGCCTTCAATTAATAATCATCAGAAGATTATTTCTCACCAAATTAAAAGCTTATTTAAACAAGCGAACATGTCGAGCCTTTCCAGTTTATCTCTTGCTTGTATTGTTCTATTAGTTCCCAATACTCATTTGTCAAAAAAAATATTTTTTTATTGGTTTTCAACTCTTGTGCTGAGTGTTATTGCTCGGCTCATATTGGTTT
>CAZRPK010000178.1:2261-4633 GCA_964601915.1 uncultured Kangiella sp.
GTTTGTATTATCAACACCAAATTATATTGAATACGATATGATGCTAATGATTGCAGTGATTGCTCTTAGTGTTGGTTCTGCCTATGCCACCATGGCATACCCGATTGCGGGGCTAGCATTTAATGTGCCGGTTGCGCTTGCACTTATTGTTAATATTAGCTTACGCGATGATCCAGTATTTTATGCTTTAACGGCTATGGCAGTGATTTATTGTGGGGTGATTTTTACTCTAGCTTGGTCTGGTTACCATAATTTTATTGATGGATTAAAAGCTCATATGACACTCGCAGAAAAAAAAGAAGAAGCCGAAAAAGCCAATGCCGCCAAGTCCCAATTTCTTGCTGCGGCCAGTCATGATCTTCGCCAGCCATTGCACGCAATTACGTTGTTTACAGCTACCTTAAAGATGAAAGTTAATAAAGATGAAAATAAGCAATTAATTTGTCACATAGAACAATCGATCACTGCCCTGAGTAGTCTCTTTAATAGTTTATTAGACATTTCAAAATTAAATGCGGGTATGACAGAAGTTAATTTTAAACATCTTGCCTTAAGCGAAATATTAACCTCTTTAAAAAATGAATTCTCTTTGCTAGCTCATGAAAAAAAACTTTACTTTGCCATTGAAGATACGAGTCTTTATATCTATTCAGATACTGATATTCTCAGACGAATACTGAGTAATTTAATTGCTAATGCGCTCAATTATACGGAGCAAGGTGAAGTTAAAGTATTACTCATGAAACAGAAAGATAATTTTTTATCCATTACCGTTCAGGATACAGGAATAGGTATTGCAAAAGATAATATTGAACGAATCTTTGAAGAATATGTTCAACTACACAATCCTCAGCGTGATCGTAAAAAAGGACTTGGTCTAGGGTTATCTATTGTGCGTCGATTAGCTTTGCTTATCAATAGCCCTTTAACGGTTGAATCTACCGTTAAAAAAGGAAGTTCTTTTAGTCTTTCTGTCCCTATAAGCTATTCAACTAGTTACCTTCCTGAAAATTCAAATGAGGAACTAGAAAAACGTTTAGACTATAATAATTTAAATGTTATGGTCGTTGATGATGATGAGGACATACGAAAAAGTTCTCAAATTTTACTTGAAAGCTGGGGCTGTAAGGTCATTGTATGTGCCGACAAACAAATGGCAATTACCTCTGCAAAAAAAAAGCAACAACCACCTCAGTTAATTCTTGCAGACTATAGGTTACAAGAAAATAATACAGGAGCGGAAACTATTGCAGCAATAGAGGCTCATTTTAAACAAAGTATACCAGCAGCCATTATAACAGGAGACACTGATCCCGATAGAATGCGTGAAGCGCAAGCAAGTGGTTACACACTGCTACACAAACCTCTTAACCTTACTGAACTAAGTCATTTACTGAATTACGTCAGTCAAAATAATCAGTGTGGTTAAGAAATTCCTGCTCTAAAGGTAATTGCTGCTTCGGTTCGATTACTAACCCCTAAAGCTCTAAAAATGGCACTTAAATGAGCCTTTACTGTGGTATCTGCACAACCTATTAGGCGGGCAATTTGTTTATTTGATTTTCCCTTTGCTAATAATACCAATACTTCATGCTGTCTCTCTGTTAAGCCTTTTACTAATTTTTTTTCCTTTTTCCTTTCAGTATTATTCGTCAACGGAGTAGTTTGAATAGAATTTAGAAGTGGCATAGGATTAACAACGTTGACTAATTCAGGAGGAACATAAGTTCCTCCTGTTAAAACCAAACGTACAGCGCTCAACATCACCTTAGGTGACGTTGACTTAGTAATATAACCTACTGCACCAGCTTGTAGTGCTTGTTGCATGTCTTTTTTGTCCAGAGATGCTGAAATGATAATGACCGCACATGAAGGGACTACCGTTAATATTTCTGCCAATAATTCAAAGCCATTTTTTCCGGGCATTTGTAAGTCAATCAACGCTAAATCAGGAGGGTTATCTTTCAAAGAATTTAAAGCCAAGATTGGTTGAGTAAAAATGGTGACCTGATGGTCACGTTTTAATAAAACCATCACGCTTTTTAGCGCCTCAGCAAAAAGCTGATGATCATCTACAACATAAATATTTAATGCCATAACGAACCTTAGCTTTGAAAATGGGATAATCATAATTCATTTTAATCATTACTACACTATAGCATAAATTAATCAACCTTGAATTCAAGAATTAATTTATGCGTCTTGATTGCGGAAATAATTATTTTCTTGTCGTTTAATATTACAACCCTAATTATCTTAGTAAATAGATATCATTGTTGAGTCGCATTAACTTAGTTTGTTGCCATCAAAATACGGGTGTAGATCTGCCTCTGATCATAAAATCAATCACTTAGCTCGAAATATTAGTCTAA
>CAZRPK010000179.1:0-4590 GCA_964601915.1 uncultured Kangiella sp.
AACCGGCATAGGTTTGTAGCCTATCTAGGGTTCGAATCCCTATCTCTCCGCCAAACTAAGGTTCTGCAAGAACCTAAGAGAGCCTGTAAAACCATTATTAAGACGGTTTTACAGGCTTTTTTGTATCCATAACGATCAATAAAGTATTGTAACATCCCGCATTTAATGTAACACTCATAGTAACACCACGTCTTTTTTGATGGAGCGATGTTACAATGGCGCGTACTACTCGACCTTTAACTAACACCGAAGTTAAACAAGCTAGAGCGAAAGACAAGGAATATAACCTAGCTGATGGTGGAGGTTTAGCACTTAGAATAAAACCTAACGGTTCCAAGCTTTGGTTATTTAATTATTCACGGCTATATACAAAGAAGCGCGCTAATTTAAGTCTAGGATTATTTCCTGACGTTTCTCTTGCTGATGCTCGAAAAGAAAGCCTTAAATATAGGGAGTTACTAGCGAAAAAGATTGATCCTAAAGAACATCGAAATGAAAAGACTCGTCGATTAGTCGAAGCTCACCAAAATACTCTTGAACACATAGCTATTCGATGGCTTGCAGTTAAAAAAACCAGTGTTTCAACTAATCATGCTAAAGATATTTGGCGTTCTTTAGAACTTCATATACTCCCTGATCTCGGTAATGTGCCAATTCATAAAATTACAGCAAAAGATGCAATCGCTTACATTCAACCTTTAGCAAAGAAAGGTTATTTGGAAACCGTTAAACGAGTATGTCAAAGGTTGAATGAGATAATGGTCTACTCCACTAACTCAGGCTTAATATCATCTAATCCACTAGCAGGTATTAGTAAGGCTTTCGGACAACCAGATACGAAACATATGCCAACTATAAGGCCTGAAAAAATGCCAGAATTAATGAAGGCAATAAGTGAAGCTAGCATAAGGGTAACAACGAGGTGCCTTATTTTATGGCAATTACACACGATGGTAAGGCCTAGTGAAGCGTCTGGTACGAGATGGGAAGAAATTGATTTGAGTAACAAGCTTTGGACTATTCCGGCTGAAAGAATGAAGAAAAAACGGTCACACACTGTTCCACTGTCGAAACAAGCAATTGACATATTAGACAATATGAAACTTCATAGCGGTATTAGAGAACATGTATTCCCAGCAGACAGAAAACCTCGACAATCGACAAATTCTTCGACAGCAAATATGGCGTTAAAACGAATGGGGTATGGTGGAATTCTAACAGCTCACGGTATGCGTTCAATAGCTAGTACACTTTTAAATGAGCAAGGTTTTGATCCTGATGTTATTGAATCTGCATTGGCACATGCTGAAAAAGACGGTGTTAGGCGGGCATATAATCGGGCTGATTATTTGGAGCGACGAAAAAAGCTAATGTGGTGGTGGTCGGATTATATAGCTAATTCTAAAAGAGGTAACCGGATAAATGAAGAAGAAATTATCTGTTTAAGGGTTATCAATGAATGTTGAACCAGTATTGCGGTCAGGGAATAAGAGTAGGTTTACTATTCTTGAGGATATTCTTGAAAGTGAAATAGAGTCTTTTGGCTTTATGTTAGGGATAAAGATATTTAGATCGTTTGCGGTGAGCATATATACTGATTTTAGCGATCGAAATAATTTTGATAAAGTAAAACTGGCCTCTCTTTTAGATTGTGAATATATGTCAAATGTAGCAGTGATTCTTCTTCATTTTAATATTTGCCCTACAGTTGTTGCTTCAGAGTTAGCGAAAGAGATTTTTGCGGTAAGGCAAATCTTGAGCAATAAATCCCCAACTATTTCTGCTTTGCGAAAAGCCTCTCACACTCCTGCAAAAATTAAAAATAATGATGATCGTGATTTTCAGATTTTACATGAAATTTTGGATTATCGTAAAGATAAAGGCCTTTTCCAAATAGATGCTGAATATGAACTTTCAGAAAAGTATGGGCGTGACATAGAAAGTATTAAAAGCATCTGGAAAAAAGGAAAAAAGCGCTGGCCTGAAATTATTGAAGCATATATGTCAAGGTGAAAGTGATACATACCAGTTTCACATGACTATATTAAAGTAATGGTTTTTAATACTCCAAAGCAACCTACGGAGAGTCAAACCATGAAAAATACCATCAGTAGAAGTAATATTTATCGTCATCCCCAAATTCTAAGGAAACCTAAAGTTTTAGAGCTTACAGGTTACTCTCAGACAACCCTTTTTAATCGAATCAAAAATGGACTCTTTCCCCGGCAAATTAGTCTTGGAGCTAGAGCTGTTGGCTTTGTTTCGAGCGAAGTTGATGCTGTGATTCAATTCATGATTGAAGAAAAAACTCCCGAGCAAATTAAAGAGTTAGTAAAAGAGCTAATTGCCAATAGACATTCCGAGAATCGATTTGGAGAGCAGTGATGATATGTAATAGTTTATTTTCTAAACTACCAAATATAGGCGAACAAAGAGTATACAGACCATGTACTAGAAGACAGATAGCTAATTTAGGGCTTTACCGATGAAAAATATATACCTTGTAGAGGTTATACAATCACAAGTCATAATCGTTTCCGTGAATGCTGAAAATTCGGAACAAGCGATTGATAAAGTAAACCAACAAGATGGAGAAGTAACCGAGCGATATGCACCTGAAATAATAACAAATAAAACTAAAATAATTAGGGAGTGCTAATGTAGGTTTTCATAAAAAACGCAGTGTAGGACGGTTTTCAGGAATTCCTCATTCTGTGCAAAATACACATTATTATGCAAACCTTGGATCAGCTGAAGTTAAACTATTAATTGATTTGATGCTTCAATATAACGGGAGAAATAATGGCATGATGTCTCCTTGCTACTCTCTTTTGAAAAAGCAAGGGTGGGCAAAAAGCTCGTTGTATAGAGCGTATTCTAAATTAGAACATAAGGGTTTTATCGTTGTAACTAGGCGAGGCTTTAAAATAAGAGGTATGCCTACCTTAGTGGCGATTACGTGGAACGGCATAAATGAGCCTAAAAACTGTACATTCGATGAAAATATAAAGCCTCATCCAGCTCCTCTAAACTACTGGTGTAAATTAAAGTCGGTATGGAAGCACAAGCCAACATTAAAGCAAAAATAACAAATTAACTCCACCTATATGGAGTAGCTTTAACGATTTAGTTCTTCTATATGGAGTAGGTTAAGATTAAAACTCGACTAGCTACTCCAAATAGGAGGTCTAATAACCAAAATAACTGCTATTAAAGTTTCATATTGGAGAGTCTTATATAAACCATACCCTACGTAAATAGTTTTATTAAACTATGTGGTTCATCCATTTAGGTTAAGACCTGTATTTCGTTTTAGGCTCCGCAATAAAATAGGAATAAATAATGCTAGAAGGATCAAATAAAACTAGAAGATATATTGGGGAATATTATAGAATACCAGCAAACTCATTTAAAATGGTATACGATTCGCCTATTGGTTTTTATAAATTAAATCATCAAAGGCTAAGTGTAGAGCATAGTTCATTTTGCCTAATTGAAACAGAGGCGTGGAAACGAATATTAATTTTTTGCATTAGCGACAAAATCATACAAATACCATTAAATAAGGATAATCGAAGCGTTAGTAATAAGCTGTATTTAATATGCCCATACTGCTTTCATCAACGTCAGCATCTTTATTCAGCAAGCAACACATATGGTTGTCGGAAGTGCTTGAAACTTCATTACCTTAGTCAAAGTGAATGTTCGATTAAAAGGCTTGCTAGGCGAATAAGGAAACTTCGGCATGGCGTATGGGGAAATGAGAAATTTGCAACCTTGAGCCTATTAGAACAAAGTCTTTCTTATCCAAAACCTAAATGGATGAGGTGGAATACCTTTAATCAAAAGCAGTTAGAAATCACTAGTTATGAAGATAAATTTTGGGTTGAGCAATTAAGATATTTAAACCTCAAGTATTTTTCGGTTTAAGAGCGGATTAGTAAGATAATTTGATGGAAAATTATTGAATTATTTTAATGAGTTTGGAAATTATTTATTCCTGTTCGCCATTATTGATTGTATAAGCATAGTCTCCAACGTAGGGGATATATTCAATTCCCGAGTAAAATATCATTAAAACTAAAATTCCAGAGAAAAGACCCAAAATATTTGAGAGTTTTTCCTTTTTCGTTTTACTCCAAGTATATTCATAAATTTTTAACCCAAGGTTTAAGGCCAAAACGATGAAGGCGAAATGTAATAAGTTAGCAATAGTCGTAAGTAAAAATACGTTAAACCAATAATTAGAGGATGAAGAAGCTTCAAAAAAACCATCAGCGACAGAAAGTAATACTAAAAATATGGTAACAAAGAACTTTAAATCAGAATTCATTTTATGTTTGCTCAAAAGAAAAATATTCATTCGATGGTGTCGATTTTAGACTCTGTTTCTAAAAAATGTAATTTCGATGCAAGGTAATTCTGCTTGTTTTACCTAGCTATAACTAAAGCAACAGATTCTTCATATGTTGTAATAATATCAGTAAAATCTAATTTTTTATTATATCTTTGTTTTAACAGTTTCATATGTAAACTATTGATCAATGGTAAAGCATAATCCATCTTTACAGCATAATTTACATTTTGAGG
>CAZRPK010000180.1:0-4532 GCA_964601915.1 uncultured Kangiella sp.
AGATAACAATGATTTTGGTATGTGGTCATTTTGCATTGACAACCGCTAGATTGAAGTTCAAAATTGGTCAGATAGGTTAGGCTATTTAGCCAATATTAGATTCTATATTTGGTTAGTCTATATTCTAAAATTTTCGCCTAAATAGACTTTTTTCACTTGTTCATTATTGAGAACTTCTTCAGGTGAACCTTGAGCTAAAATATTACCCGACTCAACGATATATGCGCGCTCACAGACATCTAAGGTTTCTCTTACATTGTGATCTGTAATTAAAACGCCCAAACCACGTTTTTTTAAGTGGCGTATAATTTCTTTTATTTCACCAACAGATATTGGATCGACACCTGCAAAGGGTTCATCTAAGAGAATGAACTTGGGTTCATTAGCTAAAGCTCTAGCTATTTCTACTCGTCGACGTTCTCCGCCACTGAGACTCATTCCTAAATTATTTTGGATATGGGTGATTTGAAACTCTTCGAGTAGACTTTGCATTTTCTCAGTTCTTTGTTGTTTATTGAGTGTTTTATTGAGTTCTAAAATGGCGAGCAAATTATCTTCTACAGTCATTTTTCTAAATATAGATGCTTCTTGAGGGAGGTAACCTAAACCTAATTTCGCACGTTCATGCATGGGGTAATGAGTAATATCCAAGTCATCAATCATTACGCAACCACCATTTGCCGGCACTAAACCAACTAACATGTAAAAAGAAGTGGTTTTACCTGCACCATTTGGACCTAGTAATCCAACAATTTCCCCAGTTCCGACACTAAAAGAAACGTCGTGAACGACGGTTTTGCCAGAATATATTTTAGCAAGATGTTCTGCTTTTAAAGTTTGCATATTAAAGTCTTTGTATTTTCGGGTTAACGAGTTATTAGTTTGGTTTTGTATCTAGTTTTTGGTTTTGTTCAATTCTTATTTGTTCATCTTTGGCTTTTTTAAAACTAGATTGTTTAGTTCTATGGTTGTATCTAAATTCACCTGCTGTTATTTTTCCTAGAGCGAGTTCGGCTTCCACTTTTTCTAATAAATTCAATTCATTTGTTTCTGTTGAATAACTTAAATAGAGCGATTTAGCATTGAGTTCGAGATTTCCTTCACTACGTATGGATAAATTTACTGGAGTACCTTTAGCTTCAATCATACGTTGCTTTTCAGATTCACTTTTAATAATGATTTCATTAGATTGGATGTTGAGCCGATCAGAAGATTCTGCACTATTTTTACCGCTCGACAATACTAAATTTGCAGTTCCTGTTGCAATAAATTTTTGTTTCATAACATCGTAAAAGATGCGTTCAGCACTTAGAAAAAGATATTCTTTTTTTACGTTATCAAATATTTTCATACTCGCTGGAATTCCGGTTGCTTCAAAGTATTCATAGTCACCTTTGTCACCTTTTTTTGCCACGATACAATCAGCCAGCAACTCAATATCACCTTGACTGATTCTTGCGTTACCACAGTTTTTTATTTCTCGGCTAATGCCATCCATTGTTGTAGTGTCAGAATCTAAATTAATTGGAAAAGTTGGTTCAATAGCTTGAACAATATTCTTATTATTTTCATTAATAAAACCTGATTGATTAGGTTCAGCACTTAATGATAGGATACTAAAAGTGACTAAAATGATTGAGCCAATTGAAAGTATCATTTTGTGGATGTTAAATATTTTTTGATATAAACTCATTATAAGATCCATTAAATAAAAACTTACCGTTTTATCTGTTTTAATTGCGTGTGGACATTTTCAAGTAAATATACTTTTGAGTTTTTCATATCAATCTTCATTCCAATACTTGATGCCGCTATATTTTGAGTCTTCAAATTAACTCTCTGATCGGTTTGTGCAATTTTTGTGACTAGATCAATTTTTAAATCACTGGTAGTGACTTTTGTTGTTTCAAAAGTTGTTTCAAAGTTGTTTTTTGCAATATCTGTTATGTTTATGTCGGTTAAAGCTGTATCTAACTGCTCAGTCAACTCTACTTGGTTTGCTAAAAATAAAAGTGTACGTTGATTTGTCATGCGGCCTTGATTTGCAGATAATACCCAAGTATTTTGCAAGTTTTTATAAAAAATAATAGGTTTTATCAGAATAGAGACTTCAGAATCTAATCGTGTTTTCTCTTCGTTGTTTGGACTATTTTTTTCGACTGTATTATCTTTTTCAATGTCTTGTTGATTATAATGAATCATTTTTTTTGCTGTCAGTTTGTGGTTTTGTTCTCCGTCAATGGTGTACTGAGTAATTGTGACATCTTCCATTGTATAATCTGCTTCGGGATGCTCGTTATCGATTTTAATCTGAATTTTTTTTTCTTCAGAATCAAAGACTAGAATTAACATTGCGAATGCAATTAGTGCAATCAACCAGCGGTTTAATTTGATACGATCCATTAATCTTGACTATGCCTTAGGAAAGGTAATCTATAAGAATATTCTCAAGCTTATTTTGAGAGTGTAAAAGTAAATCGCTGAGTTCTCTGACTGCACCATTACCACCAATAGATTGTGTTGACCAATCAGCATTCTGTTTTACAAAACAGTGTGCATCTGATACACAAATACCCAGTCCCGAACGGTTCATTAATGGAATGTCGGGTAAGTCGTCCCCAATATGTGCGACTTGTTCAGGCTTTAAATTTAAATCTACTAAAATTTTTTCGTAATTGAAAACCTTATCTTTCTTTCCTTGGTACACATGAGTAATGCCTAGCTCTTTTGATCTTCTTGCAACTATATTGGATTCTCTTCCTGTAATAATGGCTACTTGGATCCCATTATTTAATAACTGTTTAATACCTAAGCCATCTTTTATATTGAAAGATTTAAGTTCCTCATTTTCATTTCCAAAATAAACTTTTCCATTACTCAGTACGCCATCGACATCACAGATAACAAGCCGTATCGCTTTCGCTTTCTTAAGCAGAAGTGTACTGTAATTTTGTGCTAGATTGTTCAATGTTTTTTCAATTAAATCATTCATTTTATTTACACCACTCCAGCTTTTAATAAGTCATACATATTAAGAGCGCCAATTGGTGAGCTATTATCATCAACAATAATTAGTGCATTGATCGCGTTATCTTCCATTATTTGAAGTGCGTTTACTGCTAGCTGATTTGCAGATATAGTTTTGCCACCTTGGGTCATTACTTGGGCAATAGATGTTTGGTTTAAGTTCAAATTATTTGCCAAAGTTCTTCTGAGATCACCATCGGTATAAATTCCAATGAGTTTATTATCAATATCTACTACACAAGTCATACCGAGGCGTTTATTCGTCATTTCAAGTAATGCTTCACTAATACTGGTTGAGTCACTGACAATCGGAACATCTTTACCTTGGTGCATTACGTCATCAACTTTGAGTAAAAGTTTTCGCCCCAGACTGCCTCCGGGGTGAGACAGCGCGAAATCATTTTCGGTAAAACCTCTAGCGTCAAGTAGAGAGACGGCAAGCGCATCCCCCATGACTAAAGTAACCGTTGTTGAGGCTGTTGGTGCTAAATTCATTGGGCAAGCTTCTTTTTCAACGCTACAATCTAAGTTGACATCAGCAAAGTTAGCTAACGCAGAATTTCTTTTTCCAGTAAGACTGATCAATGGTATATTGAGTCTCTTTATTACTGGTAAGAGGCTGATAATTTCGTTGGTCTCACCTGAGTTAGATATCGCTATTACAACATCTTTATCGGTGATCATACCTAAATCGCCATGACTAGCTTCACTTGGGTGGACGAAAAAAGCGGGGCTACCGGTACTAGCAAGGGTCGCCGCTATTTTTTTACCAATATGCCCTGATTTACCCATTCCGATGACAACAATACGCCCTCGAGAGGATAATAATAACTCACAAGCCTGCGCAAAATTAGTATTTATTTTTGAGGATAGAGCCTCAACTGCTTGTTTTTCAATTTCAACGACCGCTTTTCCAAGCTTAATGTAATTATTGCTCATAGATGATTTTGAGTAATCTACTGATTGAACGAGTTAGTAGATGAATTATAAGTGATTTATTGGTTTAAGCCTATAGATAATAAATTTACTCTTAACATAGATAATAAATTAACTGTTAGGAGTAAATTATCTGTCTTAATAATTAACACGCGGTGTTTGTCAAACAAGTTGTCGCCTAAAGTTAAAAATTATGCCGCTTCTTTTTGCTCACTAGCACTTTCAGTTTTTTCTGGATTAAGATAGATCGCATCAATTTTATCCCAGTTTCTTGTTTTACCAGACCAGCGCTCAGGGTTGTTTTTCTTTGCTCGCTGACAAACCCCGCTCTCTCGTTCTCAAAATATCGGTATCTTCCCCTTTGTAACGTTGAACAGGGGTGACAAATTTAATGGTATTATGTAAATGTTCATGGTTATACCAATAGCAAAGACCTTCCATCCATTGTCTTGCAGACAGTAAGTTTTCAAACGCTTTCTCAGGGTATTCCGGCCGATATTACAGACACACTCAATGTGTAATGGTCTAATTAACTTGGAAGGTTTTCTAGCCTATAATTCCAAAATAAT
>CAZRPK010000181.1:0-4509 GCA_964601915.1 uncultured Kangiella sp.
TAGTGTAATCAGATCATTGAAACGCCTCCAACAGATATCTTAATTCAAATTAAAATGATATTAAGCGACCAATATAGTCTGTTTTATCACTAAAATTTCGTAAATAAATGACTACTTGCTTGAGATATAATCTGTATATGTACGTTTACTACTGTTTTTACGGTTGCTAATTTGGAGTAAGAGTGTAATATCTTGATTTTATTATAAGGTAATAGTGCATTATAAATAATTAGCTAAATATGTTTCTCTATGGAATATAGTTAAAGCGTCTGCACAATAAAATTAAAGATTTGTTTTTGTAATGGTGATAGCTAAAACAAAATTATATTTTTCACTATTAAAGTAGAGAGTTCAATATGAGTAAAGGTACAGTAAAGTGGTTTAATGCAGATAAAGGTTTTGGTTTTATTACTCCAGAAGACGGAAGTAAAGATTTGTTTGTTCATCATTCTGAAATTGAAGCCGGCGGCGGATATGCAACATTAAATGATGGTCAGCAAGTTGAGTTTGAAGTTGGTCAAGGTCAAAAAGGACCTTGTGCAAACAAAGTTCAACCTTTGTAAGCAACAAACACATAATAAAAAACTTATTCTGAAAACAGTGAGTTATAGTTTTGAAAAGTAGACCTCACTGTTTTTCAGCATAGTTTGACATTAAATATTTATAATTATTCCTATTAAATATGCCACATATGATGCATTGGCAAAGCATCATCTTCATTACTTTTTATATTAGGTTCTTTAGAAAGTTGTTGTCGAATAATATCTCGATCTAAATGTGGCGCAAACAGCTCTATAAAACTCAACATATACTGTCTCACTAATAAATTTTTGTTAAAGGCTATCCAAGTGGTGCAGCGAGGTAAAAGTTGTTTGGTGGAATATCCTATCAAATCTTTATCTATATTTGTATCAAATGCCATTTCGGCAATAATACCAATTCCCATATTTTCTCTAACGTAAGTTTTTATTACATCGGCATCTCTTGCTGTGAATACAATATGGCTCTTTAAAGCTTTTAGATTCATCGCTTTGATTAACCCTGAATCTCCCGAATCAGGTTCTTTATAAGTGACAATAGGGTATTTAGCGATATCTTTTAATTCAATATTATTAAGCTCACCAAGAGGATGATTAAGTGGAAATAATAAAACCCTATCCCATTCATAACAGGGAATTTTTATAATATCAGGGTGTAGGTTATGGTTATCTGAGGCGATTGCAAAATCGATCTCTTGATTGAGCAATAGTTGAGTTAAATTCTCTATAGATGCTTGTTGAATATCGATAGTAAGGTTTTGATAGCGATCATGAAACCGTTTGAGAACCGCAGGCAATACATATTTTGCTTGAGTTTGAGTTGTCGCTAAACGAAATTGTCCATGCTCTACATTATTGCGATCATCGGATAACCGTTTTATATTTTCAACTGATTCAATTGCTTTTCTCGCATATATAACAACTTGCTCGCCAGTCGTTGTAAGTCCCGCTAACTGTTTTCCGCTTCGTTTAAAAATTCTGAGGTTTAATTCTTCTTCCAACAATTTTAACTGTTTACTAATTCCTGGCTGAGAGGTGTAAATTTTTTCAGCAGCCGTTGTAATATTGAAATTGTTTTCGACAATCGCTAGTAAATATTTTAGTTGCTGTAGTTTCATAACGATTGATATCAAAATGGGCTTTAAATTTATGTAAGGATTAAATAAGTACTCAGTACTTCATTTTTATAATTTACCACTGACAAAATATTATTGCTATTCCAATTGGTTATTTGGGTAGTACCTTTTCTTATTGTTCTGATTTTGATTCTTATGTTCTAATTTTAATCAATACATGAATTCAAGATATGTTCTTATAGTGTTAATCATGCGTTATTAGCTCTGAACGAATAAAATAAATGGTTAAAAAGATGAATTACTTACCTATCACACTGGAATTGCAAGGGCAAAAATGCCTGATTGTTGGTGGTGGAGAGATTGCGGCAAGAAAATTAAAGACATTGCTTAAAGCAAATGCTGACGTTTCCTTATTGAGCCTAGTCTTTTCGGGAGCAGTGATTGATATTATCAAGCAATTTGATGCAGAAGCAAGAACTCAATTAATAGAACAGGATATTGTACATTTAGATTCGATTTCTTTGAACACATATCGGTTAGTGATTGCGGCAACCGATAATCCAATGCTCAATCGTGCGCTAAGTGTTGAATGTCATAAAAAAGATATTCTTATCAATGTTGTTGATAGCTTAAAATTAAGTTCGTTCTTATTACCTGCCATTATTGATAGAAATCCTTTACAAATAGCGATTTCAACGGTGGGTGTTTCACCTTTGCTTGCGCGAAAAATTCGTGAAAAAATAGAATGGATTTTACCTGCAAAATTAGGTGAATTGTTTACCTCATTAAAGAAAATACGCTTAGTGATGAATAAAAGTCTGTTAGGGTTTGATCGTAAAAAGGCGATATTGGAAAACTATATTGATTTACAATTGGATGAAGTAAGCAGCCAGCCACAATATACTGACAATTTAGAAAATAAGGTCATAAATCAACTTTTAAATGTAAAAAAAGTGGCTAACATAACAAATCACTTTAAACGCCAATCATACGGAACCGTCTACCTTATTGGGGCTGGTCCTGGTGACCCAGATTTATTGACGATTAAGGCACTTAAATTATTACAAAAGGTCGATATAGTTTTTTATGATTCTTTAGTATCCCAAGAGGTCTTAGAGCTAGTTAGGCGTGATGCAAAACTTGTGTATGTTGGTAAACGTGCCAAATACCATTCTGCTAGTCAATCTGAAATTAATCAGCTTTTGCTTGATGCTTCAAAAAAATATACTCGCGTGATCAGGTTAAAAGGTGGTGATCCATTTATTTTTGGCAGAGGTGGAGAGGAATTACAAATTTTAGCAAAACACCAGGTTTCATTTGAAGTTGTGCCCGGTATTACGGCAGCTTCTGGTTGCGCCAGTTATTCAGGGATCCCGTTAACCCACAGAGACCATTCTCAATCTGTTCACTTAGTGACCGCCCATCAAAAGAATGATGATTCTTCTATTGATTGGAATCACTTAGCTAACAAAAATCAGACATTAGTTTTTTATATGGGGTTATTAAAAAATCAATATTTATCAGAGCAATTAATTAAGCATGGTTTAAAATCGAGTACGCCTGTTGCTGTTATAGAAAACGGTACACGAAAAAATCAGCGAGTAGTGGTTGGGAAAATAAGTGAATTAAGCGAGCTGGTAACGCGGAAAAACATTAAAATGCCAGCGTTAATTATTGTTGGGGACGTGGTAACTTTACATAAAGAATTAAGTTGGTTTAATTTAGAGAACTCAATTGAATCTGTTGAGCTTATTTCGGAACTCGCTATATAAATTCCAGCCATTTTAAAAATTAGAATTAAATTAATTAGGAAATAAAATGATACATCAGTCAATTTTAAGCACTATTGGTAATACTCCGATCATCAAAATTAACCGATTAAACCCTAGTCACGTCAATATGTACGTGAAAGCAGAATACTTTAATCCTCTGGCTTCCGTTAAAGATCGTTTGGCTTTTGCAATTATTAATGATGCCGAGCAGAAAGGGCACTTAAAAAAAGGGCAAACCGTAATAGAAGCGACTTCTGGAAACACTGGGATAGCGCTAGCGATGGTATGTGCTGCAAAAGGCTATCCTTTTGTTGCAGTAATGACTGAAACATTTTCAGTTGAGCGGCGAAAAATCATGCGAGCTTTAGGCGCCAAAGTTGTGTTGACATCAGCAGCCGAAAGAGGTTCTGGAATGGTCAAAACAGCTGAAGATCTAGCAGAAAAAAATGGTTGGTTTTTGGCAAGACAGTTCGATAATCCTGCCAATCCTGAGTTTCATAGGAATACAACCGCACCAGAAATTTTAAGTGATTTTGCGGGTGAAAAACTTGATTATTTTGTCAGTGGCTATGGAACAGGCGGAACCATTACCGGTGTAGGAGAAGTCTTAAAAGTAGCACGTCCAGCAATAAAAATAATTGCTACTGAACCAAAAGTGGCTTCATTGTTAACTGGTAAAGAGTGGCAACCACATAAAATTCAAGGTTGGACACCAGATTTCGTTGCGTCAGTATTGAATAGAGACGTGATAGATGAAATTCTTCCTGTTGATGAATTAGTTGCAAGAGACACGGCTTTAAAATTAGCTAGTCGGGAGGGTTTGTTTTGCGGTATTTCAGCAGGTGCTACTTTCGCTGCCGCACTGGAAATTGCAAAAAATGCACCAGAAGGTTCATCAATTTTAGCGATGCTACCTGATACAGGCGAGCGCTATTTAAGTACCTTTTTATTTGATGATATTAAAGAAGGCTCAGATGATCTTTGATTGACTCAATGCGTGTATTTTTTAATCGATGTTTGATCTAAACCTACTCTCGTTAAAATTGAAGTGAATCTAACATCGTTTCTCAATGAGTATAATCGAGAGTCATTGAGAATAAATACAAGGCAGTTAGAGCGATA
>CAZRPK010000182.1:0-4447 GCA_964601915.1 uncultured Kangiella sp.
GATTATTAAACGTTTTGAATGGTGGGTGGAAAATCCGCTTTTAGGTAAACATCGTGATGATATAGGGCGTTCGTGGAGAGTTAACTGTCTGTTTTGCCTGTTTTAGCAGTATGCTAAGTAGCGTTATTTGATACTTTTAACGCTTCGGCTGAAATATAGTCTCTGATCGGTTAATATCTATGCCTGTTATTTAAACCGATAAATCGGTGAATAGGGGTTAATTGATGATTTTTGTCTTTATTATTGCCGGAGCTATTATTGCCGGTACATTCCTGCAAAGCTTTGAGTTCTCAATAGTTGGAGCTTTTTTAGGTTTTTTGCTTGCCAAGCTGCAACAACTCTCTGGAACGGTCAATCAACTGCGTAAATCAGTCAATGAGCTAACTTATAAGCTTAATAGCAAAACGCAGCAATCCTTGAAACAAACCTTAACGGGATCTAAGCAAGTAGAGCCGATTGAACCTTCGCGTAACACCAATATACGTGCCGCACTTACAGCGGATAAAAGTACTCATACAAAACAAAGCCCGATAGAAAAAGATGAGGTTACTCAAACTTCGTCACAAAAGACTGTTTTTGCTCAACCAAATTCACCTAAGAAAAATACTGATCAGCATACCAAGAAACCAAAAAAGCCAGATATCATTGACAAGGTAACTCAGCTTGTAACCAATTATTTTACTCAAGGAAATCTCGTTGTTAGAGTTGGAGTGGTCATTTTATTTTTTGGGGTCGCATTTCTGCTCAAATACGCAGCAGAAAACTCTAACCTCTCAATGCAAACAAGATTAATCGCTGTTGCCGTTTCGGCGATATTACTACTGGCTTTTGGCTGGAAACTAAAAGACAAAAGGCAAGGCTATGGATTAATCTTGCAAGGTGCTGCGGTTGGCATTTTATATCTTACCTTGTTCGCGGCATTCCGATTATACGACATGCTCCCACCAATCATGGCATTCGCGTTTATGTTTCTTTTTAGTGCCTTGACCATGTTGCTTGCTGTTTTGCAAAACTCCCGTGCTCTTGCAACGCTTTCTATTTCTGGTGGTTTTTTAGCGCCAGTACTAACCTCCACCGGTGCTGGTAGTCACGTCGATTTGTTTGGTTACTACGCGATACTAAATTTAAGTATTTTTGCGGTTGCTTGGTTTAAATCATGGCGTTTGTTAAATTTAATTGGATTTGCTTTTACGTTTATTATTGGGGCAGCTTGGGGCGTTACAAAATATGCGCCCGAAGATTTTTCCATTACAGAACCTTTTCTAATACTTTTTTTCTTACTCTATACCGCAATAGCTGTTTTATTCTCGGTCAAGCAAAAACCCTCTCTCAAAGGTTATGTGGACGGAACATTGATATTCGGCTTGCCACTCGTTTGTTTTTCGCTACAGGCCGCGATGGTACAAGATATAGAGTTTGCTCTTGCTTGGAGCTCTTTCGCCACAGGTGCTTTCTATTTGAGCTTGGCTTATTTTATTTTAAAGGGGAAGAATGACTACTTAAAGGTGATTGCTGAAGCATTCGTAGCGCTAGGTATTATTTTTATATCTTTAGTCATACCTTTCGCGTTAGACGGGGAATGGACAGCAGCTTCCTGGGCGATAGAAGGCGCAGGACTTATTTGGATTGGCTTAAAACAAAAACGCTGGTTTGCCAAATATTTTGGCGCGTTGATTCAAGCAGCTGGCGGCTCTATCTTTTTGTTAGATATTCTGTCGCATTCTGGATCTAATCAGACGTTCTTTAACTCGACCTTGTTAGGGATCTTCTTCGTTGCAACGGCCTCACTTTTTTCTAGTTACCAAATTTGGCATAAGAGAAACGAGCTTAAGCGGTTCGAAAAATCAAGCCATGTTTTGTTTTTAATTTGGGGTTTACTTTGGTGGTATCTAGGCGGTATTTCAGAAATCGCTAGTCATTCCCAGTACGATCACCAAGCAAATAATTTCATTTGGTTTCTGACTTTGAGTGGATTACTTTTATTCGGCCTGGAGCTCCGATTTAGGTGGACCATTTTAAGCCAAACAAGCTGGGTAACGCTGGTACTTAGCGTATTGATGGCAATGTTATTACTAATTGACAACGAGCACCTGTTGGAAGGCTGGCGGCTCGTATTCGCTTGGATACCGCTGATTATTAGCTACTACTGGTGCTCTTATCAAAGAGAAACACAATCTAAATGGCAACCAAAACTACCGGCCGCAAATTATGCCCTTCATCTGGTGTACCTAGTTTTCATCATGCTGTTTTCGGCTATTGAAGTGACTTGGCTGATCAAATATTTAAAACTCGAAAATTCTGGTTGGGGAGTATCGCTGTTTGGTCTTCTAATAACCTTTTGGATATTTATTTTAAGTAAGGTTGAGAGCTGGCCTTTCAATAAATATCCCAATACCTACTCTGTATTGGGTTTGAGCGTAGTGCTGTTGGCAGGCGTTTTCTGGTCGTTTATTTTGAATTTTCCGATAGCGGGGCGAGTGCAACCTTTGTTTTATATCCCTGCGCTTAATCCGTTAGATGTTGTACAAGGACTAATAATAATTATGGTTATTGCGGCATTTAGTAAACTGTCTCAGCGGGGGATTAAGTTTAGCCCACAAGTACTAAAAATAGCGCTCGCGATCTTTTCCTTTATTTGGTTAAACGTTATCTTACTCAGAAGTATCAACGCTTGGGTTGGTATTCCGTATGAACAGATAGCGCTTTTTTCATCATTTTTAGTCCAAACTTCCATTTCAATATTTTGGACCATTCTTGGATTAACGGGAACTATTTATGCATCAAAAATAGGCTCGCGTAAAACATGGATCTACGCAGCCACTTTACTGGGTGTGGTTGTGTTGAAGTTATTTATTGTCGATCTGGACAATAGCAGTAGCATAGAGCGCATTGTTTCGTTCTTGGTGGTAGGCTTGCTATTATTAATCGTTGGTTATTTTTCACCTTTGCCAGAAAATAGCGATCAGAATCAGCGCAGAAATCAATAAAAAGGAGAAACAGGATGAGAAGTACAAATCAAAAGAGTTCTGTTTTAATTGGGTTGATTCTTATATTTTTAAATTCGACTATGCTATCGAACATAAATAGCGTTAGTGCTAATACATATATTGATGCTAAATCAAGTAGTGTGAGTGAAGCATATTACTATCAAATGGATATTCATACTTCGGGTGATAGTTCGCTTCAAGCGTTGATACTAACGGAAGAGGTTTATTCAAAGCTTAGTAGCTATCCCCCTCAACTGTCGATTATTGACAGCTTGGGTGAAGCGTTACCGCATGACATTGTTCATTTTCCTCAAGTGATACAACAACAAGCTAAAAAGTTGAATATTTACCCGTTGTTTCAACCAGAATATTTATTAGCCGAGACCGAGAAAATCGTCCTAACCTATAATGAATATGAGAAGCTAAGTGAGATAAATTCCACTCGTTCTAATGTGAGTATCGACAAGGTTTCTGGATATATTATAGATTTAGGCGAACTAGTTGTAGGTCATAATCATAGTCTTCGTTTTGGTCTTTCTAACACCAATACCACCGCTTTACTGAGCTTTAACATTGATCAAAGTCAAAACTTAAAAGATTGGAATCGTTTTCGTAGTGGTGAGGTATTGGCACAGTTGCGCCATGGAGAAATGTCGAGTCAACGGGCGAGCGTAGATATTAACGGTTATTCGAAGCGATATCTTCGTTTCAATCTGACAACCACAAAACCACAATTCATTATAGAATCTGCCGAACTAAGCTACTCAATGAAAGAAGCCAAAAGCTCTGTTTGGAATAACACAAGGGAATTGGAATACGACCTCAAAGAAAAAGCGTTTATATTCGATACTCCGCGGTCACAAATTTTTACCAAGCTTAAAATAGAAATGCCCGATCCCCCCTCGATCTTCTCGGGTAATTTATATTCAAGAAGTAATAAAAATACTCGCTGGACTAAGGGGGAGAAAATTCGTCTATTCAATACAAACAAAGACGACGTTAGTTTGTTAAACAATGAAGTGAAACTAAGTCGATTATCGGCCGGTCAAATTAAGATAACTGTCAACTATCAGAGCTCTGTTATAGAAGACAATAAACTAAAAATTAGGTTAGCGTCAGAACCACAGAAACTCATTTTTTTCGCGAATAGTAATCCACCCTACAAACTAAATATCGGTAATAGTGGTGCGGTAAATGGATTAGTATCTTCAGATAGCAGGCAACTAATAGAAATGCTAAAACAACAGGTAGGAAATCCATCAGAGTTAGCATCTCTTGGCCAAACTAGAAAAATTAAAGTCATACAAAAAATGATAAAGAAAAAAACAGATTGGTCAAAAATAGGACTATGGCTTATTTTGGTGTTGGGCGTAGCTCTGATGATTTGGATGTCTAGAAATTTACTAGGGCAGTTAGACAAATAGATACGTATATAGTACCAGAACTACGCTTTATTAATA
>CAZRPK010000183.1:0-4408 GCA_964601915.1 uncultured Kangiella sp.
TGATGAAGATATGAATAAAGATATGTTAACGCATATTGATAATGTAAATAGCATCCGTGACGCGATCAAAAATGAAGAATTTGAACTTTATTATCAACCAAAAATTGACCTAAATAGTGGTAAAGCCTTTTCTGCTGAGGCACTAATTCGCTGGAATCGAAACGGTGAAGTTGTTGGTCCTAATTCTTTTATTCCAATTGCCGAGAATACAGGTTTAATTTTAGAAATAGGTGAATGGGTATTAAATGAAGCTTGCATACAATGTAAGAAATTTCAGGAAAAGGGGCTTAATGATTTTAGTGTAGCTGTCAATTTGTCGTCTATTCAATTTAGGCGTGGGAATTTAGTCGATGTTGTTAAAAAGGCATTAACAAAAGCTAATTTAAATGCCTGTTATTTAGAGCTTGAAGTCACTGAAAATTTATTAATGGAAGACTCTGATAGACTAAGAAAACAAATCAGAGAGTTGCAAGAAGTTGGAGTAACGTTTTCTATTGACGATTTTGGAACTGGTTATTCTTCTTTGGCATATTTAAGAGATTTTGACTTTGATTTTATAAAAATAGATCGTTCTTTTACTAAAAATTCAGTCACTCAAGAAAATGATTTAGCGCTTTGTGAGGCTATTGTAGTTATGGCACACAAGTTAAAACTAATGGTCGTTGCAGAAGGTATTGAAACAGAACAACAGAAAATATGTTTACAACGAGCCGGTTGTGAGTTCGGACAGGGAAATTTATTTTCTAAACCTATTCCTGCAAAAGAGTTTTATCTATTGCTTGCATCTAACGATGAATTAATATTACGCGTAGATAGCCCGACATTGGCTTAAGCATAAAGCCATAGCCTTTATAGCCTTAACCTAAACCTCATTCCTAACTCTGTTGTGTATCCCATATCTTTAGAGGTTAGTTTGCCATTTTTATCAATGACATAATAACTAGGAAAACCACTAATTTGATATTTTTGCCATACTTCTTGATCACCAAGTAATACAGGAATAGTTAATTCGTGTTGTGCTAAAAAATTTTCAACCTCACCCTTTGTTTGCCAATCCAATGCAATAGCATAAAAATTAACAGAATTACCAATTGATGTTTTTATATCTTCAATATTATCAATTGATGCATGACAAACGCTGCACCAAGTTGCAAAAAAATAAATGAGTGTTTTCTTAGATTGTTGTTCTGGAATAAACTGGATCAGCCTATCTTGCATACTGACTAAGGAGAAGGCTGGAGCTAACGGCTCTTGCTCTGTAGAAAGCATATTTCGTTGTTGCCACCAAGTGATGGCAAAAAAAATAGAAATGAGCAGGGTTACTTGAATGCTCCATTCTAATAGCTTTAATTTTTTCTTTTTAATTCCTTCACTCATTTATTTTGTACGCTCCTTGAATTTAAGCTATTAATTGATTGTCCTGTTTGTTGTTTATACCAGTGATCCAATATTTTCCAAGAAATGGAGATTGAGAAGGGGGTTAATAATTCACCAGATTCAACCTGCTGTTTTATTTCACTAGCACTAAACCATTTTGCAGATTCTAGTTCTTTGTCTATCAGACGAATTTCCTGGTTAATTGTTTCACAACTAAAACCAACCATTAATGAGGCTGGAAATGGCCAAGGTTGGGATCCCATATAATGGATATTATCTACATTTAAACCAACTTCTTCATACGCTTCTCGTGCGACAGATTGTTCTAAATTTTCGCCATGTTCAGCAAATCCGGCGATTACGGAGAAGCGTTTTTCTGGCCAACTACTTTGTCGAGCCAAGAGTATTTTATCATCGGGTTGATTATCTGTAGCCCTTCGGCAGATTGAAAATATAACTGCCGGTTCAATTCTTGGAAAGTGCTCTTTGTAACAATCGCTTGATAGGCATTGTCTACTATGTCCAGAATGACTCACTTCGGTTTTATTACCACATTTAGCACAAAATTGATGGTCGAAATGCCATGATACTAATCCCTGAGTATAAAAAAGTATTTCTACAATTTTAGCACTAGAAGAAAAGGCTAAAGATCGTGAATCAAGTAATTCGATCTCTTCATTTATTATTATTGAGTGAGCTAAAGGGACTACAAATAAATGTTCTTCAGTAAATTTTTCAGGAGAAGGTTGTTCGGAATTAGGTGATTCAATATTACCTAAATAAATTGTATTTCTAGGTAACTGATTATTTTTCTTAGCTTTAATAAATAGCGGTTTAAACTCTTCTAATGATGTCATTTTTTGTAATTCGAATAATTCAAACAGTTGAAGCTGCGAGGCCTTGCATACAAAGCGCCCTTTATAAATAAGGATAATTTTGCAGGGCTTATTATAGAAAAAATCGGTTATTTTATGTGAATCCTTTCGAATTTCACCATATCGATTAATTAAAGTTTTATTTCCGAAATCAGATAGTTTATTCATGGATGGAAAGCTATAATTGGCTAGTAGTCTGTTGTTTTGATTGGCAGAATAAACCAAATTTCATTTTAAATCAAAATAGTTCTATATCAGTAACCGAAGGATCATTATTGAAAGTTCGAGAAACAAGTGCTTTCACTGCTTCATCAAAACTAACACCTGAACGAATGCTTTCAAACAGTTGCTTTTCTTCTCGCATGGTGTAACTTTTTTCGATATTAGAAAATATATTTTCCCAATGTTCTTCATTACTAGTTTCATGATGATTGATTGAATGGATGGCATCTTGAATATTACCCATAATGTGATTTAACCGCTGGGTCATACGATCGTAAAACTGAAAGTCTATGATGGCATTTTTAACACGATCTTGGGTCAAGCAATGAAGTGACTTAACTTGTTTAATATCTGAGGATTGACCACTAGATAAAAGGGTTTCAATTTCATTAAAACCTTCGACAATTTCAATAAATAATTTACTAAGGTTGTTAAATGGCTGTTCTGTTTCTTTAAGAGAAAGAGCCAACTGCGCAGCAGCTAATTGTAGAAGTGTGACTTGGTTACATGAATGACTCATTAGATTCCTAGTTCTCGTTGACGCGGTTTAACACAGAATTAGAATTAGTTTGTATTTAGTAAAAATGGATACGACAAGTAAAGTATAGGTAAGATCATAAAAAATGTAGTATTTTTTACTAAACTAATTAATGGCTTCTTGACTTCTTTATATTTAGAACGTATGTTTAAAACGGTTGTTTGAAATGTGTTTAAGCTCAAGTATATTACAATGATAATTCTCCGTTCAAAAGGATAGTAAAATTGATCTCTACTAAGGATAAAATTCTAAATGAAGCTGAAAAGCTGTTTGCAGAACAAGGATTTGCAGAAACAAGCCTACGAATGATAACTGCCAAAGCCGATGTTAATCTGGCGTCTGTCAATTACCATTTTGGCTCTAAAAAGACGTTGATTCAAGCTGTGTTCGAACGGTTTATGGATAGAGTAACTAATGATATTAATCAAGAAATGGATCAACTAAATCTTAAAAAAGAGTCTGCCAAAGTTTCAGACGTTTTGCAAATATTGAGGCAACCGATAAAAAACTTGGATAAGCTACGACCTGATGGTGCGGGTGTTTTTATGAATTTACTTGGACGATCTTATGCAGAAACTCAAGGTCATATTAGACGGTTTGCGATGGAAAAATATTCTCACGTATTTAATCGCTTTGTTGGATTACTTCAAATATCAAGCCCTCATTGTGAACCTTCAGAAATGTTCTGGCGTTTACATTTTATGTTGGGTTCATTTATATTCAGTTTAGCGGGGCATAAAGCATTACAAGAAATAGCAGAAAGCGATTTCCAACAAAGCGTTTCTATTGAACAAATCATTGATAAATTGATTCCGTTTATGTCAGCTGCTTTTTCACATAATGAAGTAGATTGAGATGTGTTAAGAATCTTCTATTATATTTATTGGAAGTAGCTAGAAACTATAAGTTTTTCATTTTGGTTGTAACTCCCAAAATTCCCAGCTTTCTAATTGTTGTTCTTTAGCTGCATTTAAAGCTTTAAGGTGATATTCCTCGGATAAGGTAACGCAGATTCAACCCACAAGTGCATAATGATTTAAGCTACAATAGCAGCCATATATTCTGCCATTTTAATAGCAGGCGTTTTATAGTTTAGCTTTTTTCTCGGTCGATTGTTGAGTTGTACTATGACGGAGGAAACTGATTTTTGCGAGACTTTTTTAAAGTCTGTTTTCTTTGGCCAATATTGCCTTAGTAATCCGTTCGTATTTTCGTTTAGACCCCGTTGCCATGAACAATAGGGATCGGCGAAATAAACTTTAGCTTTGAGAGCTTCTGTCATTCTTTCGTGATACGCAAATTCTTTACCATTATCAGCTGTAATCGTTAATACTGCATCTCCCGAGGTTTAAAAGTGATTCATCAATAATACATTTCTCAATTTCATTCCAAAGCT